>JBBQHQ010000039.1:0-18115 GCA_038324115.1 Gaiellales bacterium | reverse complement strand
GTCGACCTCGACGGGATGGACGGCCTGATCCACATCTCAGAGCTTTCCTGGAGCCACGTCAACCACCCGTCCGAGGTGCTCGAGATCGGCCAGGAGGTCAAGGTCAAGGTGCTCGACATCGACCGCGACCGCCAGCGGATCTCGCTCGGCCTCAAGCAGACGCAGTCCGATCCGTGGCAGCAGGTGATCGAGAACTACAGCGAGGAGAACGTCGTCGAGGGCCGCGTCACGAAGGTCGTCACCTTCGGCGCCTTCGTCGAGATCCTTCCCGGCGTCGAGGGCCTCGTCCATATCTCCGAGCTCGCGCAGCACCACGTCGAGAACCCGCGCGAGGTCGTCTCGCAGGGCGACGCGGTCAACGTGCTGATCCTCGAGGTCGACGCCGAGCGTCGCCGCCTCTCGCTCTCGCTGAAGCGAGTCGAGGAGGGCGCCGAGCCGCTCCCGCGCGCCGACGGCGGCGAGTCCGTGCACCTGACGCCGAACCTGGGCCTCTCCGAGGACGTCTTCCCGGCCGGTGCGGCGGACGAGGAGTCCGGCGAGGAGTTCCAGGCCGCGCCCGAGCTGGGCTCGCCCGAAGCCGACACGGCCGAACAGGCCGACGAGCCCGTTGCCGAGGCAGCGGTCGCCGAGCCCGAGGCCACCGAGCCCGAGGCCACCGTGGCGGAGCCGGAGACGGCCGAGGAGCCCGAGACCGAAGCCACCGTGACAGAGCCGGAGGCTGCGATCGACGAGCCCGAGACGCCCGAGGCCGAGCTGAACGACGAGCCGGCCGCCGAGTCCGACGCGGCCGCCGAGGCCGAGCTCGAGGCCGAGTCGACCGTGAGCGCCGATGGCGCCGACGGCGACGACGCTCCCGCGGCCTAGCACCGGCTTGCGCCCGATCGCGGTCGCGATCACGGGCGGCATCGGCGCCGGCAAGAGCGAGGCGCTCTTCGCGTTCCAGCAGCACGGAGCGGCCACAGTCTCCAGCGACGAGATCGTCCACCACCTGCTCGCGAGCGACCCCGAGGTACGCGAGGCGATGCTGGCCGAGCTGGGGGAGGGGATCCTCGGCGAAGACGGCCAGATCGACCGGAACAAGGTGGGTGAGATTGTCTTCGGGGACGAGCAGAAGCTCCGGTTCCTCGAGGGCCTGCTCCACCCGCGCGTCGCCGCCGAGTACCTGACCTGGCGCGAGCAGCTCGGCACGCTCCCCGACCCGCCGCGGATCTGCGTCACGGAGGTGCCTCTCCTCTTCGAGTCGGGCTCCGAGACCCGCTTCGACAAGGTCGTGGTCGTGACGGCGCCGGAGAAGCTGCGCGAGCAGCGCCGCCGGGCCCGGCGGGATGGGCGCGACGCGAACCTGATCCCCGACCGCGAGAAGGTCGCCCGCGCAGACTTCTCCTACGTGAACACCGGCACGCTCGAGGAGCTCGACGCGTGGGTCGGCGAGGTGATGGCGGCGCTCGACGGGCCTGCATCGTGAGCCGGCTCGGCTCGTTCCTCGTGCTGCTCGTCCTGCTCGGCGGCGGCGTCTTCTACGTGCTCGGCACCCAGCCTGCGTGGTACCAGCGGCTCCGCTACCCGCTCAGGTACGAGGAGTTCGTGACCGGGCACGCCGACAACTACGGGCTTCGGCCCCAGCTCGTGGCGGCCATGATCTACCAGGAGAGCAAGTTCGACCCGGCCGCGCGGTCGAGCTCGGGCGCCGTCGGGCTGATGCAGCTCCTCCCGGAGACGGGCCAGGGGATCGCTGACCGGACAGGCGGGAAGCGCTGGAAGCCGGAGGACCTGCTCGACCCCGAGCTGAACATCCGCTACGGGTCCTGGTACTTCCGTCACCTGCTGGACAAGTACGACAACGAGCGGCTCGCGCTCGCCGCCTACAACGCGGGTCAGGCGAACGTCGACCACTGGCGTGCGGACGGCGGAGGGATCCGGTTCGCCGAGACGAGGCACTACGTCGCCCGGGTCGAGAAGCTGAGCCGGATCTACGCGCGGGCGTACGCGAGCGAGCTCGGGCTCGACGTGGGCTAGGGCGAGGCCAGGCGTGCCCAGAGGTTTGCGAGCACGCGGCTGACCTTGGGGAGGAGGGCGGTGCCGCCGAAGTCCATCGCGCCCGCCGAGAAGACCTTGGCGCCGGCCTCCGTCTCGTAGTAGGCCATCTGCGCGGTCAGCCCCGGGCCGAAGAGGTCGGGGATGTCCGCGAGGACGATCGTGCCCGGGGGCGACGCGGGCGTGACCTGGTCGATCTCGATCCCGTAGCCGCCGAGCTCGGCGCCCAGCGTGTCGCCGTCGGCGAGACCGGTTCCCTCCCAGAGCCACGGCGCCGACGAGCGGGAGCGGACGATGAACGGCCGCTGGAGCCGGCCACGGTCGTTGGCGCGGTACTGGACGCCGAGCACGGCCGACTCGGGCCGACCCTGGTCGCGCCACAGCTTCACTCGCGTCAGGGTGCGACCGTCCAGCCGCACCTCCCAGAAGAAGTTGTTCGCCGCGAGGAACGCGAGGTTGCCGCCTAGGTCGCGGAAGCGCTGGACGAGGTCGTACTCGTGCCGGGTCACGTACTCGGTGTGGCCCGGGAAGATCACGAGGTCGTACAGCTTCGCCAGCTCGTCGCCATTCGGGATCGTCTCCAGGTCGGTCTCGGAGATCACGTCGGGCGTCTTGCCGGTCCGGACGAGCCAGCGGAGGAAGCCGAGGTCGTACTTGCGGTACTGGGGCGGGACGCCGCGGCGGAGCTGGGCGCGCCCGAGCGCGACGGTGTTCTCGCGGCCGCGCGCGTACCAGGTGTCGCCCCAGCCGTTCCCGTTCCGGTCGCGGAAGTTGTAGGCCTGCCACGTGTTGGTCGGCATCACGACCGCGACCCGGCTCCCGGCCCCCAGCGTCGGCGGCCGGACGACGAAGGGGGCGTAGCCGATCTTGCCGTCCGAGCCGGTCAGCTTGGCGAAGTAAAGGCCGCTCGCCCACGGGCCGATCGGGACGTAGATCCCGGAGGCACCGTTGCGCTTCCCCCGCCAGGAGTAGGAGACAGGATCGGTCACGGGGACGCCGTTCATGATCGTGTCGGAGTACGTGGGGACGTCCTCGGGGCCGGCGCGGTAGACCTGGAGCTGGAAGTCGACGTCGGTCTCGACCGAGAGCGTGGCGACCTGGCCGGCCCAGTAGCCCTCGGCGGTGAAGCCGGCGTCGAGCCCGAGCACGCGGATCACGGGTGCGGACGCGCGCCGGCCGTAGGTGGCGTTCGAGGCGCCGAACGTGCGCCGGTTGCCGGCCTTGTCGGTCGCGGTGATCCGGACGAGGTACGTGCGCGCACCCACGTCCTTGCGCGGGAACCACGTGATCGTCCTCCGGCCCGCCTTGAGCCTGGCGTTCAGCTCGTAGATCGGCTGGGTGACGAAGGTCGTGCGCGCCACCTCGAAGTGGACGCGGGCGTCCTCGTTCAGGGTGAACTCGACCTTGGCGACGTCCCGGCGGCCGTCGCCGTTCGGCGAGATCGTGGTCAGGAGCGGGCCGTCGCCGTGGAACCGTGCGCCGCGGTTGTAGGCCCGGAAGGAGGAGAGGCGCGGCGCAATCCGGTCGATCGTCAGAGGCCTCGTCTCCAGCGAGCGGCCAGCGGAGACGAGCCGGACGCGGTACTCGCCGTCGGCCGGGATCTTGCCGTCGAGCATCCCGTCCCAGCGGAGGCGGAGGAACCGGCGCCGCTCGGGCTTGGCGAGCCAGCCCACGACCGCGCCGCTCGTGCGCTCGAGGCGGACGCCGACGCGCTGCACCTCGGGGAGCGAGACGCGGACGTCGAGCTTGGCCTTCTTCGGCGAGAAGGCGCGCGGGGACACGTGCAGGTCGGCCGCGGAGGCGGCCGGGACGAGGACGAGCGAGATCAGCGCTGCGAGGGCGACGCGGCGGAGCATCCGGCCCAGACTAGTCAGAGCACGTGATGGAACGGTTAGGGCGAACCGTTGCCGGGGCGCGTCTCGAGCTCGTTCGCCTTCGCGGTGGCGGCGCTGAAGCCGGCCAGGAGCCAGTCGTTGACCGCGCCGGCGGCGAGGATCCCGGTCAGGAGCCGGCCGAACCTCGGCGTCAGGATCCACAGCGAGGCGAGGGCCGCGCCGATCCAGGTGCCGATGCAGCGCGTGCACGTGACGAGCTCGCCGAGCGCCTGCTTCAGCTCGGTCTCGTGCGTCGGCTGCTCGCCGTCGCCGTCGTAGGCCTCGCCCTCGACGAAGGGCTCGCGGACGAAGCTCGTGACCTTGTCACGTGCGACCGTGTTCGAGGCCTTGAACGTGGCGAGCCCGAGCAGGGCGAGGTCGAAGAGGCCGAAGTCCGGCTGCGGCTCCCGCCGGCGCTGCGCGAGCGCGCTGACGGCGCCGAGCCCGGCGAGGAAGATGCCCATGATCCCGGCGTAGGCGCGGTAGGGAGGGTGCTCGTCGGCCATGTCGTGTCCGTCTTTCGCAGCGGATCCGGCTCCAAACTGCGAACGGGCGTTCGCCCGGTACGATTGGCGCATGGCCGAGCTGAAGACCGCCGCCGCGTACGTCCCGACCGGCGACCAGCCCCGCGCGATCGAGCAGCTCTCGCGCAGCCTCCAGGCGGGGGAGCGCTACCAGACCTTGCTCGGTGCGACCGGGACGGGAAAGACCGCGACGATGGCGTGGATCATCGAGCAGACCCAGCGGCCGGCGCTCGTGATCGCGCACAACAAGACGCTCGCCGCGCAGCTCTGCAACGAGTTCCGCGAGTTCTTCCCCGGCAACGCGGTCGAGTACTTCGTCTCCTACTACGACTACTACCAGCCCGAGGCGTACGTGCCCCAGGCCGACCTCTACATCGAGAAGGACAGCTCCCGGAACGACGACATCGATCGGCTCCGGCACGCGGCCACCTCGAACCTGCTCTCGCGCCGCGACACCGTGATCGTCGCGTCCGTCTCCTGCATCTACGGCCTCGGCTCCCCGGAGGAGTACGAGAAGCGGATCGTCTTCCTCACCGTCGGCGAGGAGACCGACCGCGACGTGATGCTGCGGAAGCTGATCGACATCCAGTACGTCCGCAACGACACGCTGCTCGGCCGCGGCCGCTTCCGGGTCAAGGGCGACATGATCGAGATTCAGCCGGCGCACTCCGAGACCGCCTACCGGGTCTCGATGTTCGGGGACGAGGTCGAGTCGATCAGCCACTTCGACCCGCTGACCGGAGAGGTCTTCGGGAAGCTGGACACGATCACCGTCTTCCCGGCGACCCAGTACGTGACCTCGAAGCCGACAATCGAGCGCGCGCGGGACGAGATCAAGCACGAGCTGGAGCAGCAGGTCTCGCTCTTCGAGAGCCAGGGCAGGATGCTCGAGGCGCACCGGATCCGCCAGCGCACCGAGTACGACCTCGAGATGATGCGCGAGCTCGGCTTCTGCAACGGGATCGAGAACTACTCGCGGATCCTGGACGGCCGCCCCGCGGGCTCGGCGCCGCACACGCTCCTCGACTACTTCCCCTCCGACTACATCGTCTTCGTGGACGAGTCGCACCAGACGATCCCGCAGGTCGGCGGCATGTACGAGGGCGACCGCTCGCGCAAGCAGACGCTCGTCGACCACGGCTTCCGGCTGCCGAGTGCGCTGGACAACCGGCCGCTCCGCTTCGACGAGTTCCTCGCCAAGGTGCCGCAGCTCGTGTTCGTCTCGGCGACGCCCGGCGCCTACGAGCTCCGCCACTCGTCGGTGGTCGCCGAGCAGCTGATCCGGCCGACCTACCTCGTCGACCCCGAGGTGGAGCTGCGCCCGACGCGCAACCAGATCGACGACCTCCTGAACGAGATCCGCAAGCGGGCCGACGCCGGTGAGCGGACGCTCGTGACCACGTTGACGAAGAAGATGTCGGAGGACCTGACCGACTACCTGCTCGAGGCCGGCGTCCGGACGCGCTACCTGCACTCGGAGGTGGACACGCTGGAGCGGATCCAGATCATCCGCGAGCTACGGCTCGGCGACTACGACGTCCTCGTCGGGGTCAACCTGCTCCGCGAGGGGCTCGACCTGCCCGAGGTCTCGCTGGTCGCCGTGCTCGACGCGGACAAGGAGGGCTTCCTCCGCGGTAAGACGGCGCTCGTGCAGACGATCGGGCGCGCGGCGCGCAACGTCAACGGCCGCGTCCTGCTCTACGCCGACAAGCAGACCGAGGCGATCAAGGGCGCGATCGAGGAGACCGAACGGCGCCGCTCGATCCAGCTCGCCTACAACGAGGAGCACGGGACGACCCCGATCTCGATCGCGAAGGGCGTCTCCGACATCGCCGAGTTCCTCCAGCTCGGGAATCCGAACGTCCCGGGCAAGCGCCGCCGCGGCGCCGCCTCCGAGAAGACCGAGGGTCTGAACCGGGAGGAGCTGGAGAAGCTGCTCGTCACGCTCGAGGAGGAGATGTTCGCCGCCGCCGAGGAGCTCCGCTTCGAGTACGCGGCGAAGCTGCGCGACGAGATCAAGGACCTGCGCCGGGAGCTGATGGCGCTCGCCTCGCGCCCGGCTCCGGCCGAAGCGCCCGCGTAGCCGCCGCGCCCGTAGGCTGAACGCCATGAGAGCGGATGCGGGCCTGCGCGCGAACGTCCGCCTGCTCGGCGACCTGCTCGGCCGCGTGCTCGTCGAGCAGGAGGGGCAGGACGTCCTCGACCTGGTCGAGCGCGTGCGCTCGCTTTCGCGCTGGGCGCGCCGGACCGGGGAGCGCGAAGGGCTGGAGGAGACGATCTCCGGGCTGCCGCTCGCGCGCCAGGCGACCGTCCTCCGCGCCTTCGGGATCTTCTTCCAGCTCGCCAACATCGCCGAGCAGCACCACCGGATCCGCCGCCGCCGCGCCTACGAGCTGGAGGGCCGTGTCCCCCGCGAGTCGCTCGAGGACGCCTTCGGGCGGCTCGAGGCCGCGGGGGTCGAGCCGGAAGAGCTGGCCCGCGGCGCGGAGGGGGTGCGCGTCGAGCTCGTCTTCACCGCGCATCCGACCGAGGCCACCCGCCGCACCGTCCTCCAGGCGCACCAGCGGGTCGCGGCGCTCCTGCGCGAGCTGGACGGCGCCGATGTCCCGCCCTCGCTGCGCGCGCGGGTTGAGGCGGTGCTCGCCGAGGAGATCACGATCCTCTGGCAGACCGACGAGGTCCGCTCGCGGCGGCCGCGGGTCTACGACGAGATCCGGCACGGGCTCTGGTTCGTCGAGCGGAGCCTCTGGCAGGCGGCGCCGCGCCTCCTGCGCGCCTACCGCGAGCGCCTTCCGGACGCGCCCGCACCGCTTCGCTTCGGGACGTGGATCGGCGGCGATCTCGACGGGAACCCGAACGCGGGCCCCGAGACGGTGGAGGCGGCGCTCGAGCAGGCGCGCATGCTCGCCGCCCGGCTCTACCGCGACGAGGTGCGGGCGCTCGCGCGCCGCTGGGGGATGTCCTCGACGGTCGTCGAGTACGACCCGGCGCTGGACGAGCGCCTGATCGGCGTCCCCTCCGGCCAGAACGACGACGAGCCGTATCGGCGCCGGCTCAGCTCGCTCTGGGCGCGGCTCGGCGACCCCGAGTACTCCTCCGCGGACGACCTCCTGGCCGAGCTCGACCTGATCGACCGCAGCCTCCGCGAGCACGGCGGGACCCGCGTCGCGGACGGTGCGCTCGCCGACCTGCGCACGCGCGTCGAGCTCTTCGGCTTCCATCTCGCCAAGCTCGACCTCCGCGTGCACGCGAGCGCCGTCCGCGAGCCCGACGAGCGCCTGCTCGAGACGCTGCGGGCGGGCGCCCGGATCCAGCGCCGGCACGGCTCGCGCGCGCTCGACCGGCTGATCGTCTCGATGACCGCCTCGGCCGAGGACGTGCTCGGCGCCGAGCGGCTCGCCGCCGCCGAGGGGCTCGACGTCGCCGGGGTACCGCTCTTCGAGACGATCGCCGACCTCCGGGCCGCCCGCGGGATCGTCGAGGAGCTACTGGACGAGCGGCCGCGCGAGCGGATCGAGGTGATGGTCGGCTACTCCGACTCCGGCAAGGACGGCGGCTACCTGACCGCCCAGTGGGAGATCTACCGCGCCCAGGAGGAGCTCGTGGCCGCGACGGCCGCGCGCGGGGTGGAGCTGACCGTCTTCCACGGTCGCGGTGGCAGCGCGGGCCGGGGCGGCGGCCCGACGTACGCCGCGATCCTCGCCCAGCCGCCCGGTGCGGTCGAGGGCCGGCTCAAGGTGACCGAGCAGGGCGAGACGATCTCCTTCAAGTACGGCCTCCCGGGGCTCGCGGAGCGGAACCTGGAGGCCGCGCTCGCGGCGACGCTGCTGACCGCGTTCCCGGACGCGGCCCGCCAGGAGCCTCCGAACGCGGGCGCCCGCGACACGATTGCCGAGATCTCCACCGCTGCGAACCGTGCCTACCGCGCGCTCGTCTGGGAGGACGAGGAGTTCGTCCCCTTCTTCCTCGACTTCACCCCCGTGCGGGAGCTGGCGCTGCTCGAGATCGGCTCCCGCCCGGCCGTGCGGCCCGAGAGCGCCGGCACCGGGCAGTTGGAGGGCCTGCGGGCGATCCCCTGGGTCTTCTCCTGGACGCAGAACCGCTGCCTGCTCCCGGCCTGGTACGGCTGCGGCAGCGGTTTCGAGGCGTTCGGGTTGGAGGGCGAGCGGCTCGCCTGGCTGCGCCGCCTCTACGCCGAGTGGCCGTTCTTCCGGGCGCTGCTGGACAACCTCGAGATGACCCTCGCGAAGTCGAGCCTCGAGATCGCTCGCTCCTACCTCGGCCTCGTCGAGCTGCCCGGGCGCGACAGGATCTGGAGCGAGCTCGTCGCCGAGCACGAGCGCACCGTCGCCGCGGTGCTCTCGATCGCGGAGGCAGACGAGCTGCTCGACCGGCAGCCGCAGATCCAGCAGTCCGTGAGGCTGCGCAACCCGTACGTCGACCCGATGAACGCGATCCAGGTCGAGCTGCTCCGCGCCTACCGGGCCGGCGACGAGGACGCCCGCCTGCCGCTCCTCCGCTCGATCTCGGGGATCGCGGCGGCGCTCCGGAACACGGGCTGAGTTTGGGGCTCGGTGGACGGCGGTAGGGTGACGCCGTGCTCGGCCTCATTGTCAGCCTGCTCCTCTCCGGCCTGATCATCGGCGCGCTCGCGCGCTTCGCCGTGCCGGGGCCGGACCCGCTCTCGATCTGGAAGACGATCCTGCTCGGGATCCTCGGCTCGTTCCTCGGCGGCCTCGTCGCGGGCGCGCTCGGACTCGTGGACACGAGCGGCGAGCTGACTGGCGGCGAGGCGGCGACCGGCTTCCTCTGCGCCCTCGGCGGGGCGGTGCTCCTGCTGATCCTCTACCGGCGCTTCGTCCAGGGACGCAGCATCACCGGGCCCGACGCGCGCTAGGTCGCGGCGAGCGCTCCGAGCTTGTCCTTCAGGTAGCGCACGTACGGGCCTGCGTCGATCGGGCCGCCGACGATCCGCTCGAGCGTCTCCTGCGGGGTGAACTTCCGCCCCAGGGAGTAGAGGTTCGTCCGGAGCCAGGTGTGCAGCTCGCCGAACTCGCCGGCCTCGAACTGCGCGGTCAGGTCGCCGAGCTCCGAGACCGCCTTCTCCCAGATCTGGACGGAGACGATGTTCCCGAGCGAGTAGGTGGGGAAGTAGCCGAAGCCGCCGCCCGACCAGTGGACGTCCTGGAGGATCCCGACCGAGTCGTCCGGGATCGGGATCCCGAGGTACTCCTCGAAGCGGGCGTTCCACGCCTCCGGCAGGTCGGCGAGCGCGAGCGTCCCGGCGAAGATCTCCTGCTCCAGCTCGAAGCGGAGGATGATGTGCAGGTTGTAGGTCGCCTCGTCGGCGTCGACGCGGATGTACGTCGGGCGGACGCGGTTGATCGCGCGGAAGAACCGCTCCTGCTCGACGTCGCCGAGCGCGTCCGGGAACGCCCGCTGCACCTGCGGGTAGAAGAAGTTCCAGAAGGGCCGGCTCCGGCCGACGATGTTCTCCCACATCCGGCTCTGCGACTCGTGCAGCGCCGAGCTGACCCCATGGCAGAGCGGCGTCCGCTCCAGCGACTGGGAGATCCCGTGCTCGTAGAGCCCGTGCCCGCACTCGTGCATCGCGGTGAAGAGCGAGGTCAGGTCGTCGTCCTTGTAGCGCGTGGTCAGCCGGATGTCCTGCGTCCCCGAGCTGGCCGCGAACGGATGGACGGTCAGGTCGAGCCGGAAGAACTGCGGGTCGTAGCCGAAGCGCTCGATCACGGCGATCGACATCTCGTGCTGGCGGTCGATCGGGAACGGGCCGCTCATGAACCCGTCCTCCTCGTCCGAGGACGCGACCTGGGCGATCAGCGGCACGAGCTCCTGCTTGAGCTGGTCGAAGACGGCACGCACCTCGGCGGTCTTCATCCCGGGCTCGTAGTCGTCGAGCAACACGTCGTAGGGCTCGTCGTAGCCCTCGAAACAGTCGATGTAGCGCCGCTTCAGCTCGACGGCGCGCTCGAGGTGGGGGAGGAAGGTGGCGAAGTCGGACTCCTCGCGCGCCTTGGCCCAGATGTCGTGGGCCTCAGCGGCTGCGCCCACCATCTCGGCGGCGAGCTTGGCGGGGACGCGGCGCGACTTCTCCCAGTCGCGCCGGGTCGTCCGGATCAGCGAGGCCTCGTCCGAGTCGTACTCGAGGCTCTCCTCGTACGGCGCGAGCTCGTCGAGCAGCTTGCCGATCTCCGGCGCGATGAACATCTCGTGCGCGACGCGGTCGAGCGTCGTCAGCTGGGCGCCACGAACGGCTCCCCCGCCGGGCGGCATCATCACCGTCTGATCCCAGAACAGGATCTCCTGCGCGCGGCGCAAGTCGTGAATCTCGGCCAGGCGGTTCTTCAGCTCGCTGAAACGCTCGTGCATGTCTCTCCTCGTCCGGGTCCGCAGGGGACTCTAGTCGAGCGCATCGTTTGGGTCACGTGTCCTTGGGGGACACGGACCGCATGAACATCATCGGACTGATCATCGGAGGTCTCATCGTCGGCGCGCTCGGGCGGCTCCTCAACCCGGGCCCCGATCCGATGGGCTGGATCGTCACGATCGCGATCGGGATCGCATCCATGCTGATCGTCGGCCTGTTGGTTGGCGGCTGGCTCGGGTTCATCCTCGCCGTGATCGTCGCCGCAGTGCTGGTGGCAGTCGTGCAGCGGGTGCTGCCGTCGGCCGACCGGCGCGCGACGACCTAGGCAGAAGGCTCGAAGGCAAGCGGCTCACGGCCACGCGGGAACGTGCGCGCGGCCGTGAGCCCGAAGCCGTCCTCCCGCCAGATGTAGGTGAGGATCCGGAGCGTCCGCTCGCCGGCCTCGTAGACGTGGAGGCCGCGCGCCTCGCCGCGCCGGTTCGGCCGCGGCTGCCCGAAGCCGGGGGCGATCGAGGCGACGAACGCGCGCTCGCCGCCGGTCGAGATCTCGAACTCGCGCCGCTCGGCGATCGTGCTCTGGTGGATGTGCCCGGCGAGGACGAGCTCGGCGCCCGCGTCGACGAGCGAGCCGAGCACGACGTTCCGGTTCGCGACGGGCTTCTTGCGCGAGCGCCACGGGGCCCCGAGCAGGTGATGGTGGAGCACGGCGACGCGCAGCGCGCCGGGTGGGGCGGCGCGAAAGGCCTCGGCGGCGCGCTCGACCTGGGCGGGGCGCACCTTGCCGGACTGGTGCCGCCACGGGCGCACCGAGTTCAGCCCGGCGGCGACGATCGTCCCGGAGGCGTAGACCGGCTGCGTCGTCTCCCAGAGCCGCTCGAACTCCGCCCACGGGCTCAGGAATCGCTTCGGGAACGCGTAGGGGATGTCGTGGTTACCGGGGATCGCCAGCACCGGCAGCTTCAGCCCGCGCAGGAACGCCGCCGCCCGCTCGTGCTGGGCGCGCAGGCCGCGGTGGGTCAGGTCGCCGCTCGCGATCACGAGCTCCGGCCGTACCTCCTCGATCAGCCGGGCGAGCGCCTCGACGGGCTCGCTCTTCTCGTTCCGGCCGAAGTGAAGGTCGGAGATGTGGAGGATCCGTGTCGGCACGCGGGCGAGCCTACCCCGGTTCGCGAGCCCGGAACCGCCGGCGGAGCGCATGGGAACCGCCGACCGCGGCTATACACTCGCCATCGTGGCAGAGGAAACCGAGAACGACGCCGAGATCTTCGACGACCTCTACCTTGGACTGCGCGCCGGCGGCGCCCTGCGCAAGCAGCGCCGGGGCGAGCCGCTGACGAACGAGGAGGAAGAGGCGATCGGCCGCTGGCAGCGGCTGGGCGTGGGGCGGAAGGCCCTCGCGATCGGCGCCTTCTCGGTGGGCACCTTCGGCCTCGGCTTCACCCTCGGCGGCCTGATCTTCGGCCGCTGGCGCAAGGCCTGACGGCCCCTGGCCGGTCGACCCGGCCGGAGGACACGCGCTAGCCCGTCTCGCCGTCCTTCGCCGAGAAGAGCACGGCCGGAACCTCCTCCTCCGCGGGATCCTGGTCGCGGACGATCACGTTGATCAGCGTCCCCGCGACCGCCGCGAGCGGGATCGCGAGGATGACCGCGAAGCCGCCGAAAAGGATCCCGCACGCGGTGACGGAGAAGAGGACGACGAGCGGGGTCAGCCCGACGGCGTCGCCGAGCACCCGGGGGATCACGAGGTAGTCCTCGAGCAGGCGGACGGCGAGCACGGCGAGGCCCGCGAGCACGGCGATGTGCACCGACTGGGTGAGGCCGACCCCGATCGCGAGCGCGCCGGCCGCGATCGGGCCGACGACGGGGATGATCTCGACCAGGCCGGCGAAGGCGCCGAGCAGGAGCCAGTAGGGCAGCCCGAGTGCCCAGAAGATCAGCGAGAGCACGACCGCGACCGCGGTGATCAGGAGCGCCTGGCCCCGCACGTAGGCGCCGAGCTTCGCGTCGATCAGGTTCCAGGTGTCGCGGACGCGCTTGCGCTTCGGCCGGGGGAGGAGGGAGCAGACGAGATCCTCGGCCCGGTCGCGCTCGAAGATCCAGTAGGCGGCGCTCGCCAGCGTGAAGAAGATCCCGAGCCCGATCTCGAAGACCGTCAGCGTGATCGAGACCGCGGGGTCGATCAGCTGCGAGCCCGAGGGGATGTCCTGGAGGCGGCGCTGGAGGCCTGCCAGGATCTCGTGCCGGATCCCGGTCGACTGCTGCGCCTCCTGGCCGAGCTCGGAGCGGGCCCCGATCGCGTTGTCCACCTGCGTGAGCGCACGCGGTACGACGAGCCAGAGGAAAGCGGCGATCAGCCCGAGGAGGACGAGGTAGTGGAGCAGGAGGCCGACTCCGCGGGGGATTCCGCGCCGCTTCAGGGCCTCGATCGTGGGGCGCATCGCCGCCGCGAAGATGAAGGCGAGGAAGAGGAGCGCGAGGACGAGGCGCAGCTTCCAGAAGGCGAGGGCGAGGACGACGATCGCCCCGACGACCAGCGTGGCGATCGCGGCCCGCTTGGCGGTCTCGGCCATGGCGACCACTGTTCCCCTCGACGCAGACCCGTAACCCAAGGCCCGAAGGCCGGTAACCCCGGGCCGCGAAGCGGCCCCTTTAGGGGTCTTGCGCGCGGGACGGCCGCTCGGCGGCCGGCCCGCTTGCGCGGCGGAGAGGGGTCTTGCGCGGCGGAGAGGGGTCTTGCGCGCGGGACGGCCGCTCGGCGGCCGGCCCGCTTGCGCGGAGAAATCAGTGAACGGGAAGGACGGCCAACACGATCGTCAGCAGCCCTGCGATGGCGGCGAATGCTCTCATGGGCGACACCCTCTCGTTGCCGTGTCAGGAAACTGTGAAATCCGCGTCAGCATTTCGGTAATTCGACCCTATACGAACACCCGTTCGCCCGCTAAGATGGTCGCCGAATGGCCGCCGATGAACTGATCGTCCACGGGGCGCGAGAGCACAACCTCAAGGACATCGACGTGCGCCTCCCGCGCAACGCCCTCGTGTGCATCACAGGGCTGTCCGGCTCGGGCAAGTCCTCGCTCGCGTTCGACACGATCTACGCCGAGGGCCAGCGCCGCTACGTCGAGAGCCTCTCCGCCTACGCGCGCCAGTTCCTCCAGATGATGGAGAAGCCCGACGTCGACTCGATCGACGGGCTCTCGCCGGCGATCTCGATTGACCAGAAGACGACCTCGCGGAACCCGCGCTCGACGGTGGGCACGGTCACCGAGATCTACGACTACCTCCGCCTCCTCTACGCGCGGGTCGGCCGGCCCCACTGCCCCGTCTGCGGGCGCACGATCGCCGGTCAGAGCCTCGACCAGATCGTCGAGCAGATCCTGGCGCTCCCCGAGGGGACGAGGTTCACGGTCAACGCGCCGATCGTCCGCGACCGCAAGGGCGAGTTCCGCGACGTGCTCGAGGAGCTGCGGACCGACGGCTTCACCCGCGTCAAGGTCGACGGCGAGACCCGGCTGCTCGAGGAGGAGATCGTCCTCGACAAGAAGTTCAAGCACGAGATCGAGGTCGTCGTCGACCGGCTCGTGCAGAAGCCCGACCTGCGCCAGCGCCTGACCCAGTCGGTCGAGACGGCCGCGGCGCTCGCGGACGGGCTCGTTGCCGTGGACGTGATCGACGGCGAGTCGATGCTGTTCAGCGAGAAGTTCGCCTGCCCCGAGCACGGCGTCTCGCTCCCGGAGCTGCAGCCGCGGATCTTCTCCTTCAACTCGCCGCACGGCGCCTGCCCACGTTGCACCGGGCTCGGCTCCCAGCTCGAGATCGACCCCGACCTGATCGTCCCCGATCCCAGCCTCTCGATCGGCGAGGGCGCGCTCGTCCCCTGGTCGGTCGGGAACGGCGGCTTCTACGACTCGGTCGTCCAGGCGATCGCCGACCGCTACGAGATCGACCTGGAGACGCCCTGGGGCAACCTCTCCCCGGAGCAGCAGGATCTCTTCCTCCTCGGCACGAACGGCGACAAGCTCTACGTCCAGTACCGCAATCGGATGGGGCGCCGACGCTCGTACACGATGGCCTTCGAGGGGATCGTCGAGTCGCTCCAGCGCCGCTACAAGGAGACGGACTCGTCCACGCAGCGGGAGCGGATCGAGGAGTACATGAGCTTCCGGCCCTGCCCGACCTGCAAGGGCGCGCGGCTGAAGCCCGAGGTACTCGCGGTCACCGTCGGCAGCAAGTCGATCCACGACTTCACCGGGATGTCCGTGACCCGCGCGCTCGCGTTCCTCGACGAGCTCGGCCTGACGCCGACCGAGGAGCTGATCGGGCACCGGATCGTCAAGGAGATCCGCGAGCGACTGACCTTCCTCGACAACGTCGGCGTCGGGTACCTCCAGCTCGACCGGGCGGCGAAGACGCTCTCCGGTGGGGAGGCGCAGCGGCTCCGGCTCGCCACCCAGATCGGCTCGCAGCTCGTCGGCGTCCTCTACATCCTCGATGAGCCGTCGATCGGGCTGCACCAGCGCGACAACGACAAGCTGATCGGGACGCTGCAGCGGCTGAAGGCGCTCGGGAACACCGTCCTCGTGGTCGAGCACGACGAGCAGATGATGCGGACCGCCGACTGGGTCGTGGACATGGGCCCTGGGGCGGGCGAGCACGGCGGCTACGTGGTCGCCGAGGGCACCGCCAAGCAGGTGATGAGGAACAAGAAGTCGGTCACGGGGCAGTTCCTCTCGGGCGCGCGCCAGATCGCGATCCCGCCGAGGCGCGAGGACGACCGCGGCCACTTCACCGTGCGCGGCGCCGCGATGCACAACCTCAAGGGGATCGACGTCGAGTTCCCCATCGCAAAGTTTGTCGCCGTCACCGGCGTCTCCGGCTCCGGCAAGTCCACGCTCGTGAACGAGATCGTCTACAAGGCGGCCGCGAACAAGCTGAATCGGATGCGGGTGAAGCCGGGCACCCACGACGACGTCGAGGGGATCGACGCGTTCGACAAGGTGATCGACATCGACCAGAAGCCGATCGGCCGGACGCCGCGCTCGAACCCGGCGACGTACATCGACCTTTTCACGCACATCCGCGAGCTCTACTCGCTCACCCCCGAGGCGAAGGTGCGCGGCTACAAGCCGGGCCGCTTCTCCTTCAACGTGCGCGGCGGCCGCTGCGAGACCTGCAAGGGCGACGGGACGATCAAGATCGAGATGCACTTCCTCCCCGACGTCTACGTCCCGTGCGAGACCTGCCACGGGCACCGGTACAACAAGGAGACGCTCGAGGTGCGCTTCAAGGGCAAGTCGATCGCCGACGTCCTGGCGATGTCGGTCGAGGAGGCGCTCGGGTTCTTCACCAAGATCCCGAAGCTGCACCGACGCCTGCAGACGCTGCACGACGTCGGGCTCGACTACATCAAGCTCGGCCAGCCGGCGACGACCCTCTCGGGCGGCGAGGCGCAGCGGGTGAAGCTCGCAGCGGAGCTCTGCAAGGTCGCGACCGGGCGGACGCTCTACATCCTCGACGAGCCCACCACGGGGCTCCACTTCGCGGACATCGAGAAGCTGCTCGAGGTGCTGCAGCGGCTCGTCGACTCCGGCAACACCGTGATCGTGATCGAGCACAACCTCGACGTGATCAAGCAGGCCGACTGGGTCGTCGACCTCGGGCCGGAGGGCGGCGAGGCGGGCGGCGAGCTGATCGCCTGCGGCACGCCCGAGGAGGTCGCCGCGACCGAAGGCTCGTTCACGGGGCAGTTCCTGCGCGAGGTGCTCGCGCCCCGCGGCGAGGCCGTCGCGGCCTGATGAGCACCGCCGGCGAGCGCAGGGCCCGCTTCCGGGAGTTGCACGCCGCTGAGCGCCTTTTCCTGCTCCCGAACCCCTGGGACGCCGGCTCGGCGCGGCTGCTCGAGGCGATCGGCTTCGAGGCGCTCGCGACCACCAGCGCCGGCTTCGCCTGGTCGCTCGGCAAGGACGACCACGCCGTTTCGCGCGAGGCGCTCGTGGCGCACGTCGCCGTGCTCGCCGACGCCACGTCGCTGCCGCTCAACGTCGATGCCGAGCGCTGCTATCCCGACGAACCGGGCGGTGTCGCCGAGACGGTGCACCTGCTCGCGGACGCGGGCGCCGCGGGTTTCTCGATCGAGGACTACGACCCCGTCGCGGACCGGGTCGTCGAGCTCGAGCGCGCGGTCGAGCGGGTCGCAGAGGCCGTCATTGCCTCCCGGGCACTGGCTGAGCCGCTCGTCGTGACCGCGCGGGCGGAGAACCACATCCACGGCGTCGACGATCTGGACGACACGATCGCGCGGCTCGTCGCCTACCGGGACGCGGGCGCCGACGTCCTCTTCGCGCCCGGGCTCGTCGACCTCGCCCACATCGCAGCAGTCGTCCGGGCGGTCGAGCGGCCCGTCAACGTCCTGCTGCTCCGGGGCGGCCCCACCGTGGCGGAGCTGGCGGAGGCGGGCGTCCGCAGGGCCTCCACCGGCGGCGCGCTCGCCGGCACCGCCTACGCCGCCTTCGTCGCGGAGGCGCAGTGCCTCCTGGCCGACGGGGAGCTGTCGCCCACCGGCTCGATCCCCGCGGAGCTCCGCGCGAGGGCGCTCGGCCCGAGAGCTCCTCGCTAGAGAACGGCCTGCGTCAAGGTGACGCGGGCGACGTGCTTGCCGGCGTCGGAGCGCGACCGTTGCAGCCATGTAGAGGGTCAGACCCTGGACATGGCCCTCGGCGACAAGTTCGGGATCGAGCTCGGGGACGTCAGCGCCGTGCTCACGATCGACGAGTCGTCGCACCTGCTCAGCTCCGCGCTCGTCCGGCTGACCGTGAAACTGAAGGACGAGACCATGGAGCTACGGCTCGGCTATCGCCTGACGAGCTCGAACGCCCCGGTCGAGCTGCCCGCGGCGCCCGCCTCCTAGCTAGCCTCCGGCCATGAGCCCGGAGCGTCAGTGGTGGCTTCGCGTGCCCGCGGTCCTCCTGAGCCCGACACCCGTCTTCGCCGCCCTCCGCGCCGAGGACCAGGACGACCTCGACGCGCGCCAGGAGCCGATCCTCGCGCTGGTCTATCTCGCCGGGATCGCCTCGGTTCTCGCCACCTCGACGGCAGGGACGCTGCTCGACGACCGCGAGTACGACTCGATCCTCGTCGCCGTCTGGGCGGTGATCGCGGGCGGGATCTACGGGATCGCCGGGTACTTCATCATCGGCGGCGCGCTCTACCTCGGCGCCCGGGGCCTCGGCAGCATCGGCAGCTACCGCCGCGCCCGGCAGATCCTCGCGTTCGCGCTCGTGCCGCTCGCGCTCTCG
>JBBQHQ010000038.1:0-18246 GCA_038324115.1 Gaiellales bacterium | reverse complement strand
CCTGTAGGCCTCGAGGCCGCCGGCCCCGATCGTGGCCGCGAGCTGCTCGTTTCCGGCCAGCCGCCGCACGGCTGCTGCAAGCGCGGCCGGGTCGCCGGGGGGCACGAGCAGGGCGCTCTCGCCGTCGTGGAGCAGCTCCCGGGCGGCCGGCGTGTCGGCGGTCACGAGCGGCGTCCCGCAGGCGAGCGCCTGGAAGGCCTTGTTGGGGATCACGCGCGCCGCCTTGCCCGAGGTGCCGAAGACGCCGAGCGCGCAGCCCGCCGACTGGAGCTCGGCCGGAAGCTCCTCGTACTCGACCCATTCGATCCACTCCACGTTCGCCGGCCGGCCGGCGAGGAGGCTGTCGAGCTGGCCGCTCCCCACGATTCGGAACGGGATCTCGGGGGCGAGCGCGGCCGCGGCGAGGATCGTCTCGAGGCCGTGCAGCGGGATCAGCTTGCCGACGAAGAGCGCGTGGAAGCGGCCGGCCGGCTGCCAGCCGGGCCGGAACAGTCGCTCCTCCGCGCCGACGAAGCAGACCGCGACCCGCTCCCGGGGGAGGTCGGCGAGCCGGGCCAGGAAGGCGGCGTTCTGGGACGTGTCGGCGACGACGAGATCGGCCCGGCGCAGCGCGATCCGGTCGACGTGCCGGAGCACGGCCGCCGCGGGCGAGCCCTCGGCGAAGCGGCCGCGGTCGTCGACGAGGGTCTCGGACAGCGAGATGAGCGGGTTGAAGATCACCGGGCGGCCGCGTGCGATCCGCCGGGCGGCGGGAACGTCGAAGTGGCCCGGGTAGCCGACGATCAGGGCGTCGAAGCGCTCGCGCCGCGAGCCGAGGAGCAGCCGTGCCTCCGCGAGCGCGACGCGCGTGGCGGCGCCGACGCCGAGCGACCACTTGTGCCGGCGACGCTCCCAGACGCTCACGTGCCGCTCGACCACCGCGACGCCCGCGCCGCGCAGGCACGAGATCACCTGGGCGTTGCGCGGGTAGTCCCGCTCGTACGTGCCGAAGTACAGGACTCGCACGCCGCGCCCGCTAGCGCAGGATCTCGTCGACGTGCACGTCGGTGGAGGCGCCGCGACGCTCCCCGGCCGGCTGCGCTGCGGCTCGCTCCTCGTGGTGGCTCGTGATCAGCTCGCTCAGGAGGCCGAGCGAGAGGAGCTGGATCCCGACGACGACGAGGAGGACGCCGAGCGTGAGCAGCGGCCGGTGTCCGATCGCGTGGCCACCGATCTTCAGCGCCGTCAGGTAGAGGAGGACCCCGCCGCCCGCGGCGGAGAGCGCGAGCCCGAGCGTCCCGAAGAGATGAAGCGGCCGGTGCCGGTAGCGGCCCATGAACGTGACCGTGAGGAGGTCGAGGAAGCCGCGGACGTAGCGCTCCATCCCGTAGCGGGAGCGGCCGTGGGCGCGCGGACGGTGGTTGACGGGGATCTCGGCGACGCGGAAGCCGCGGTAGTGAGCGAGAACCGGCACGAAGCGGTGGAGCTCGCCGTAGAGGCGGACCCCGCGCAGAACCTCGGCGCGGTAGGCCTTCAGCCCGGAGTTCATGTCGTGGAGGCGCAGCCCCGAGAGGCGCCCGCTGACCCCGTTGAAGATCTTCGAGAGCAGCCTGCGGCTGAGCGGGTCGCGCCGCTTCGCCTTCCAGCCGGTGACGAGGTCGAAGCCCTCGTCCAGCTTCGCGAGGAGGCGCGAGATCTCAGCCGGGTCGTCCTGGAGGTCGCCGTCCATCGTGACCACCACGTCGCCGCTCGCCTCCTCGAAGCCGGCCTGGAGGGCGGCCGCCTTGCCGAAGTTGCGGCGCAGGCGCACGACCCGCACGTTCTCGGCGGCGTCGTGCAGGCGGGTCAGGGCGGAGAACGTCCCGTCCGTCGAGCCGTCGTCCACGAAGACCGCCTCCCAGGGGCGACCGAGCCCGTCGAGCGTCGAGGCGAGCTCGTCCAGGAGCAGCGCCACGCTCCGCTCCTCGTTGTGCACGGGGATGACGACGGAGATCACCGCGTGAGCCTAGCCCGTTACCGTAGGGCCCGATGGCGCTCCTCTCGATCGACGACGCCCTCGCGGCCGTGCTCGGGCGCGTGCATCCCCGCCCGCCGGAGCCCGTCGCGAGCGCGCAGGCTGCCGGCCGGGTTCTGGCGGCAGATGCCCGTGCGGCCGTCGACCTGCCGCGGTTCCGCAGCTCCGCGATGGACGGCTACGCCCTCCGGGCCGCCGACGCGCCAGGCCGGCTCCCGGTCGTCGAGCGGGTCGCCGCGGGGGCACCGGCCTCCCGCCCGCTCGAGCCAGGAGAGGCGATGGGGATCGCGACCGGGGCTCCCGTCCCCGAGGGCGCTGACGCCGTCGTCCCGCTCGAGCTCGTCGCGATCGGAAACGATTGGATCGAAACACCCGCTGTTGCCGCAGGAGACAACGTCCGTCCGGTCGGGGGGGACGTCGAGGCCGGCGCGGTCGTGCTCGCCGCCGGGACGCGCCTGGGCCCGGCGCAGCTCGGAGCGCTCGCGGCCGCGGGGATCGCCACCGCTTCCTGCGCTCCGCGGCCGCGGGTGGCGGTGCTGAGCACCGGCACGGAGCTGCGGCGGCCGGGCGAGGAGCTCGGCCCCGGTCAGATCTACGAGGCGAACGCGACGATGCTCGCTGCGCTCTTCGCCGCCGCCGGCGCAGAGGTAGAAGTGCTGGAGCCGGTCGCGGACAACGAGGCGGCGCACCGGGCGGCGCTCGAGCGCGGCCTGGCGGCCGACGTGCTCGTGACCTCGGGCGGCGTCTCCGTCGGCCCCCACGACCTCGTGCGCCGGATCGAGGCGGAGCTCGGGGTGGAGGAGGTCTTCTGGGGCGTCTCTGTCAAGCCCGGGAAGCCGCTCGCGTTCGGGGTCCGGGGGGAGACGCTCGTCTTCGGGCTGCCGGGGAACCCCGTCTCCTCGCTCGTCTCCGCGATCCTCTTCGTGCGGCCCGCTCTCGACGCCCTCCAGGGGGCCGAGCCGGGCCCGCACTACGCCGCCGGGACACTCGCCGCCGGAGTTCGCCCCAGCCCGGGCCGCGACCAGCTCGTCCGCGCCCGCTCGCGCCGCGAGGGCGGTGAGACGCTGCTCGAGCCGCTCAGCGGCCAGGACTCGCACATGATCGCCAGAGCGGCGACCGCCGATGCGCTCGTCCTCGTGCGCGCGGGCGAGGAGCCGGCGGCGGGCGACCCCGTCCTCTACCTGGCGCTCTAGCCGTTCGCCGCGGCCGCGAGGGCGGCCGTCGCGGTCTCCGCGCGGGGCACGATCTCCACCGGCGTCGCGTAGGTGATCCAGCGGTGGGTCGCGAAGAAGCGCGGGTGGCAGGCCTGCAGCGCCAGCTGCTCCGTCCCCTTCGAGCGGAGGACGGCGAGGTTCGTCGCCGTCACGATCCGGTGCCCCGTCACCTCGTAGGTGATCGTCGCGTAGGGAAGGTCGAGCTCGACCCGGTCGCCCTTCTTCAGCCGGTCGATCCGGGAGAAGGGGGCGCCGTACGTCGTCCGGTGACCGGCGATGTAGACGAGCTCGCCCTCACCGGGCATCGCGCTCTTCGGGTAGCGGCCGGGGCCGCGCTTGAGCGACTCGTGATCGGTGCCGTTGACGACGACTGCGTTCAACCCGATCGCGGGGATCTTGATCCGGGCGATCGCCTCGCCGCGGCCGGACGAGCGCCGCCACTGCCGGGCGGCCCGGTCGATCTCCTCGCGGACGGCTGCCCGGTCGACCGTTTGCTCCTTCGCCGAAGTCGAGGCGGATTCGGCGGGGAGCGGGGTGGCCAGCTTGAAGCGGCGGTCGAGCGCGCTGTTCAGCTTCCGCTGCTCGAGCCCGTTGACGACCGCGGTCACCGGGTCCTGCCACTGCCAGACGGTCACCGCCCAGGCCAGGGTCCCGAGGCCGCCGACGATCATCAGCGTGCCGAGGATGCGCGCGAGCCGCTTCATTACTGTTCCAACGCTTCAACATCCGCTTCGGGTGCGCGGCCCGGCGCGAATCGCCCCAGGAGAGCGTGCCCCGGGCCTGCCGCATACGGCGCGTACCGCCCGATCGCGAGGGCCGACAGCTGGCCGGCGATCGCGCACCAGCCGAGCACGAGGCCGAACGTGAGCCAGGGGACGTAACCGACCCCGACGAGCGAGAGCAGGTACCAGACCGCGCCATAGCCGAGCGCGTACCGGTCTGCGAACGCGGAGAGCATCAGCGCCGGCGCGGCGAAGCCGAGGAGCAGCAGCGCGACCCGCGCGGGGGTCGTTCGGGCCTGCGGCAGCCAGAGCCACGCGTAGAGGGACGGGAGCAGGAAGACGAGCGCGAACGGGTTGGTCGCGATCACGAGTAGCGCCAGTACCCCGAGTCCCAGGAGGGCGACCGAGAAGCCGGCGAGCTCCTCGCCCGGCCGGGCCGGGCGTCGGGGTAGGAGTCGCTCGCGGGAGACAAGCCAGCCCGCGAGGAACGCGATCGCGAGCAGGACGACGCCGATCGTGGGCGGATCGGTCGCGGCGGGCACGTTGGGCGGGAGCGGCCGCGCCTCCGCGTTCGGGAAGATCCCGGCCAGCCCGCCGAGGAAGAGTAGGAGCGCCCCGTACGCCCAGAATCCGAGTCGTCGGCGCAGGCTCCGGGCTGCGTCGCCGAGCGGGATGCGCCGCCGGCGCAGCCGCGCGAACAGGTCGACAGCGCCGATCGCGAACGGGACGACCCCCGCGATCAGCGCGAGCTCGATCGCCCAGCCGCGCACGAGTCGCCGGCCGAGGTAGACATAGCTCGCCGTTCCCGAGCTGAGCTCCAGCCCGCCGTCGAGCGAGCCGAGCAGGTTCTGCGCCGCGCGGCCGGTCTCCGCGAGACGCTCGACATCGAGCGTGTCCTCGGCGAACGGCGCGAGCGGCTGCTGGGGCCCGGTCGCGATCGTCACCGCCGGGATCCCGCGGGCCACGAACGGGCCCTGCTCGCCGAAGGTGAGCGGGAAGCCGAGGTCGACGAGCTGGTCGAAGAGGCCCGGACGCGCCGGTTCGTCGCCGGTCTGCTCCAGGAGCCGCACCGCGGCGGTTCGGACGAGAGCGGGGGTCGGCGAGCGGCGCGTGTCGCCCGCGATCAGGAGCCGCGGCCCGCCGAGGCCGGCGATCCCGTCGAGTGAGACGACGGAGATCGTCTCGGCGCCGTACGGCGAGCGCTCGGCGAACCGCGCTGCCCCGATCGCGCCGTAAGCGCCGCCGTCGGTCGAGACGAAGACGAGGGTGTGGGCCGGCCTGGCGCGGGCGCCCGAGGTGCCCGTGATCGGCGCGTAGGCTCGCGCCAGCTCGATCAGCGCCGCCGTGCCCGAGGCGTTGTCGTTCGCACCGCCGGACTCGCCGGTGTTGTCGCGGTGGGCCAGGAAGACGATCGCGCTCTGCGACGGCCCGGGCGCGACCGCGACGAGGTTCCTGAGCTGGACGCGGCCCTGCCCGGGAACGTGCGCGGCGAACGCGTCCGTGGTCGTCTCGAAGCCGTAGAGCGCCATCTGCTTCTCGAACCACTGGGCGGCTCCGAGCGACCCGGGTGAGCCGGGCGCCCGGTCCGGGTAGTCCCGGGTCAGCTCGCGCGCGAGCGACGCGGCGATGTCCGCGTCGAAGGCCGCCGGCAGCGTCGGCCCCGCGAGCGGCACCGGGCGGCCGATCGTGAACGCGGCGAGGAGCAGAGGCAGCGCCACGAGCAGCCAGGTCCCGCGGACGAGCCGGGCGTTGATCGGCCGCTCCGGCCCGCTGCGATGCCGACGGGCACTTCCGGGAGGCCGTCTGGAGCCGGACGGCCCGGGAGGACGGGGCGGCGCCATGGCCGTCCTAGTGTAGTTGCGCTCCTGGCCCGTACCATGCGGGCGAGCCATGGCCGAGACCTCGACCATCCTCCTTGTCGACGACGAGGACGCCGTGCAGAAGCTGCTCACCTACCCGCTCGAGCGGGACGGCTTCCGGGTGGTCGCCGCCCGGGACGGCGAGGAGGCGCTGCTCCGGTTCGCCGAGGAGCAGATCGACCTCGTCGTGCTCGACCTGATGCTCCCGAAGGTGGACGGGCTCGAGGTCTGCAAGCGGCTTCGCCTGAACAGCACCGTCCCGATCATCATGCTGACGGCCCGCGACGATGAGCTGGACAAGGTGCTGGGGTTGGAGCTCGGGGCCGACGACTACATCACGAAGCCGTTCTCGATCCGCGAGTTCCGGAGTCGCGTCCGGGCACTGCTGCGGCGCGCGAGCGCCCCACGGCCGGGCGACCAGCCCGACGAGGTGATCGAGCGCGAGGACGTGCGGATCGACGTGCCGCGCCGAAGCGTGCTCGTGCGCGGCGCCGAGGTGCAGCTGACGTTCGTCGAGTTCGAGCTCCTGCGCACGCTCGCCGCGGCGCCCGGCCGCGTCTTCTCGCGTCGGCAGCTGCTCGAGCGGCTGCGGGGCGGCGCCGACTACCGCGAGCCGCGGACGATCGACGTGCACGTGCGCCATCTCCGCGAGAAGATCGAGCGCGACTCCCGTGAGCCCGAGCTGATCCTGACCGTGCGCGGGGTCGGCTACCGCTTCCGCGACCGATGATCCGGGGAATCCGGCTCCGACTGGCGCTGGCGCTCCTCCTCGTGGTCGCCGGCGCGCTCGCCGTCGCCTATGCGATCGTCGTCCCGACGCTCGAAAGCCGACTCGTGGACGCGAAGATCGAGCAGTTGGAGCGGGACGCGGTCACGGTCGGGTCGTGCATCGAGTCGAGCGAGACGACGAGATGGCAGGATTGCGCCGACACCGGCTCGGCCGTCCTCAACGCCCGCGTCGTCGTCTACCAGGTGCTCCAGCGCCAGCCGCCCGCGCTCCAGATCTTCGGTGACTCGCGGACGTCGTCCTCCCGGGACGTGGAGCACGACATCGTCGCCGAGTTCGCCGCCGCGACGGGCCTGCCGCAGCGCGGGACGGTCACGCGGGGCGGCGATCGGCTCGCCGAGGCGGCGCTCCCGGTGACGAGCGAGACGATCGTCCTCCTCTCCAGCTCGCTCCAGGATCCGCTCTCCAGCGTCAGCTATCTCAAGCGCCGGCTGCTCGCGGCGAGCCTCGTTGCCCTCCTCGTCGCCTCGTTGCTCGGCTACGCGGGCGCCTCGGTGCACGCCCGCCGGATCCGGCGGCTCGAGCGCGCGGCGGAGCGGATCGCGAGCGGCCGCTTCGACGAGCCGGTGGTCGACCGCGGCAACGACGAGCTGGGCCAGCTCGCGGACGCGTTCGAGCAGATGCGCCACAGGCTCGAGAACCTCGACCGGGCGCGCCGGGAGTTCATCGCGAACGCCTCCCACGAGCTGCGGACGCCGCTTTTCTCGCTGGGCGGGTTCCTCGAGCTGCTCACCGACGAGGAGCTGGACGAGGAGACGCGCCAGGAGTTCCTCGAGACGATGCGCGAGCAGGTCGTCCGGCTGACGAAGCTCGCCACCGACCTGCTCGATCTCTCGCGCGTCGACGCGGGGCGAATGGGGATCGGGCTCGGGCCCGTCGAGCTCGCCGGGGTCGCCCGCGTGCTCGCGGCCGAGTTCAGTGCCGTGGCGGAGCGGACGCGCCACGCGCTCGACGTGGAGATCGACGGCGACCCGGTCGCGCTCGCGGACGAGCTGCGCCTGATCCAGATCGGGCGGGCCCTCGTGGGGAACGCGCTCGTGCATACCCCACCCGGCTCCCGGATCCGGATCCGGGTCGGGGCGGACGCGGAGCGCGCGTTCCTGGCCGTCGCGGACGACGGGCCCGGGATCGCGGAGGCCGACCTGGAGAACGTCTTCGAGCGCTTTTACCGGGTCGAGGGCGCCGTCGCCTCCGGGAGCGGGCTCGGGCTTGCGATCGTCCGGGAGCTCGCGCAGCTGATGGGAGGCGACGTGCTGCTCGAGTCGGCTCCCGGCCGGACGGTCGTGACGGTCGCGCTCCCGCCTGCGGCGAGCCTCGAGCCGGAGTCGGAGAGCACGCCCGTTTTCACGTGAAAACGCACCGCTACAGTGGCGGCATGCGCGCCTCCGTCCTCGCCGTGGTCGCCCTGGTCGCAGCCGCGCTCGGAGCCACGGCCGCGCTCGTGGTCGGGACGCAGACCGGCTGGGTCGGCGAGGAGAGCGGCGGCGCCGTCAGCACCGTCGTCGTCTCCAGCGTCACTCGCGGCACCGCCACGGCCCCCACGGCCACCCCGCTCTCCGGCGAGCGGTTCGACCCGGCCGCGATCTTCGCGCGCAGCACCCCGGGCGTGGTCACGATCTACTCCGTCTTCGGCGCCGGCGCCAGCTCGCAGGGCTCCGGCTTCGTCGTCTCGGACGAGGGGCACGTGCTGACGAACTCGCACGTGATCACCAACGCGGGCGACGCCGGCACTGGCCCGGTCAAGGGCGCCCAGCGCGTCTACGTCGTCTTCGCCGACGGCGACCGGATCCCGGCGACGATCGTCGGCTGGGATCTCTATGACGACACCGGTCTGATCAAGTTCGACCCGGCCGAGCACGAGGTCGACCCGGTCCCCCTCGGCGACTCCGACGCGGTCGTGGTCGGCGAGCCGGTCGCCGCGATCGGCAGCCCCTTCGGGAACGAGAACTCGCTCGCCGTCGGGGTCGTCTCGGCCGTCTCCCGCTCGATCCCCTCGCTCACCTCGCGCTACAACGTCTCCAGCGCGATCCAGGTGGACGCGCCGATCAACCACGGCAACTCGGGCGGCCCCCTCTTCGACGCCCGCGGCCAGGTGATCGGGATCAACGCCCAGATCCGCTCCGACACGGGCAACGCCGAGGGCGTCGGCTTCGCGATCCCGATCAACGCGGCCCGGCGCTCGATGGAGCAGCTGATCTCGAAAGGACGCGTCGACTACGCCTACGTCGGGATCACGACCCAGGACGTAACGCCGGCGCTCGCCCGCGAGTACGGGCTCGGCGCCGAGCGCGGCGCCCTGATCCAGGACGTCGTGCCGGGGGCGCCGGCGGCCAAGGCCGGCCTGGACGGAGCGAAGCGGCGGGTCGTCTTCAACGGCGCCCCGATCAGCCTCGGCGGCGACCTGATCGTCGCCTTCGCAGGCGAGCGAGTCATACGGGCCGACGACATTGCGCGGATCGTCACGAACCGGCTCGAGCCCGGCCAGGTGGTGCCGGTGACCGTCGTCCGGCGCGGGACGGGGAGGCGCGAGACCGTCCAGCTGACCCTCGCGCAGCGCCCGGCGAATCCCCAGAGCTGACCGGGTTTCAGCACTCGGCCTCCGGGTATATCCCTATGAGGTGTTGAGAGTTCCTCAGTTTTCGCTAGAACTCCTGCCAGTTTGCGGCAGATGAGCGAAGTATCGGTAGACGACGCGGGCACCGACCTCGGCCGGACGGTCCGTCTGACGATCCCGGCCAAGCCGGAATACATCACGCTGTCCCGGCTCGCGCTGACCGGGCTCGCGCGCGTCCGACCCCTCGACGACGACGTGCTCGCCGACCTCAAGCTCGCCCTGACCGAGGCGACGTCGAACTCCGTTCGCCACGCCTACGGCGAGGGCGAGGGCCACGTCGAGATCACGTTCGAGCTTCGGGAGGACCGTCTGATCGTCGAGGTCAGCGACGACGGCTCCGGCTTCGAGCCCGACGGCGCCGGCCTCAACGGCGATGCCGAGGCGGCCGACGAGCTGAGCGAAGGCGGGCTGGGGATCGCGATCATCCGCTCGATCGCGGACGAGCTCGAGATCGGCAGCGCCCCCGGCGGGGGCTCGCGCCTCCGCTTCGTGAAGCGCCTCTAACCGCCCGGCGGGGACGAGAGAGTGGCCGGCCGCCGCAAGCTGATCGTCGTCTCGAACCGCGGTCCGCTCGGCTACGAGCGCGACGATGCGGGGAACAGGGTCGCGCGGCGCGGCGCGGGCGGGCTCGTGACCGCGCTCCGCCCGCTCGTCTCCCAGCACGACGTGACCTGGATCGCGAGCGCGCTCTCGGACGAGGACCGCGCCGCGGCGGCCGAGGGGACGCTCGACGAGGAGGCGCGCGACGGGGCGCCGTACCGGCTCCGCTTCGTCGCCCACGACCCGTCCGCATTCGACCTCTACTACAACGTGGTCGCAAACCCCGTGCTCTGGTTCGTCCAGCACGGGCTCTGGGGGCTCAAGCAGCCGGGGCCCGATCTCGAGCAGGCCTGGCGGGACGGCTACGAGGTCGTCAACCGGGCCTTCGCCGACGCGGTTTGCGCCGAGCTCGAGCGCGAGCCGGACGCCGCCGTCTTCTTCCACGACTACCACCTCTACGCGGCGCCCAGGCTCGTGCGCGAGCGCTGCCCCGACGCCGTCCTCTCGCACTTCATCCACATCCCGTGGGTCGGCGCCGAGGGCTGGCGGATGCTGCCGGAGGAGATCGTCCGGGCGGTTCACGAGGGCCTGCTCGCGAACGACGTCGTCGGCTTCCACACGGACCGCTGGCGGCGGGCGTTCGTCGATGCCTGCACCGGGCTCGGCCTCGACCTCTCCGGCCGGCTCGTGACCGCTCACCCGATCGCGCCCGACGTGGCCGAGTTCGAGGAGCTCGCGGAGAGCGCGGCAGTGCTCGAGCGGGAGCGCGAGCTCGTCGAGGACCGGCCCGAGCGGCTGATCCTCCGCGTCGACCGGACGGATCCGTCGAAGAACGTCTGGCGCGGCCTCGAAGCCTTCGAGCTCCTGCTGGAGCGCCGGCCCGACCTGCACGGACGCGTGGTCCTGCTCGCGTTCCTCGACCCGTCCCGGCAGTCGATCCCGGAGTACATCGAGGAGCGCGCCCTGATCGAGGCCGCGGCCGCCCGCCTGGAGGAGCGCTTCCCCGGTGCCCTCCGGCTCCGGATCGCCGACGACTTCCCCCAGTCCGTGGCCGCGTACAAGCAGTTCGACGTCCTGCTCGTGAACGCCGTCATGGACGGACTCAACCTCGTCTCCAAGGAGGCGCCGCTCGTGAACACGCGGGACGGTGTTGTTGTCCTTTCTGTTAACGCCGGTGCGTACGAGGAGCTCGGCCCCTGGGTCGTGCCCGTCGAGCCCTACGACGTCGAGGGCCAGGCGGACGCCCTCGAGCGCGCCCTCGCCCTCCCGGCCGAGGAGCGCCGGAACCGCGGCGACGCGATCCGGGCCTACGTACGCGAGCACGATCTCGGCGCGTGGATCGACGCCCAGCTCTTCGACCTCGAGCGGGCGACTACGATTCGCGCGTGAACGACCTCTCGCACGTCGACGGCACCGGCGCGGTCCGCATGGTCGACGTGGGGGCGAAGCCGCTCTCCCGGCGGCGCGCGGTCGCCCGGGGCAGCGTCCAGATGGCGCCGGAGACGGCGCAGCGCCTCCACGATCTGCCCAAGGGCGACGCGCTGACGACGGCACAGCTTGCCGGGATCATGGCGGCGAAGCGGACGAGCGACCTGATCCCGCTCTGCCACCCGCTCGCGCTCTCCTCCGTGGCCGTCACGCTCGAGGTCCGCGAGAGCTCCGTCGAGATCACCGCCACGGCGGAGATCGTGGCGCAGACCGGCGTCGAGATGGAGGCCCTGGTCGCGGTCTCGGTCGCGGCGCTGACGGTCTACGACATGGCGAAGGCCGTGGACAAGGGGATGGTCGTTTCCGAGATCCAGCTCGTCGAGAAGACGAAGGAGCCGGTGTGAAGGCCGCGGTGCTGACCGTCTCGGACGGGGTCGTGGCCGGGACCCGGGAGGACGCGAGCGGAGACCTGCTTGCGGGCCTGCTCGCCGGCGAGGGGTACGACGTCGCCCGCGTGGCCGTGCCGGACGAGGCAGACGCGATCGCCGCGGCGATCGTCGAGCTCGCGGACGAGGCGGCCGTCGTCCTGACCACGGGCGGGACGGGCGTCGCCCCGCGCGACGTCACCCCCGAGGCGACCCGCTCCGTGATCGACCGGGAGGCGCCGGGGATCGCCGAGGCGATCCGGGCCGACTCGATCGCCAGGACGCCGCACGCGCTCCTCTCGCGCGGGGTGGCCGGGATCCACGGGAGCACGCTCGTCGTCAACCTGCCCGGCTCGCCGGGTGGCTGCCGCGACGGCTTCGCCGTCCTGCTCCCTGCCCTCGGCCACGCGCTCGGCCTCCTGGCCGGCGCCGACACCCGCCACCGGCAGACGTGAGCGGGACCACCGTGAGCCTGCCCCGACGGTTCGCCGGGCTCGTCAAGCTCGAGCACACGGTCTTCGCGCTCCCGTTCGCGTACGTCGGGATGCTGCTGGCGGTCGGCGAGGTCCCCTCGGCCCACGACTGGCTCTGGGTCACGCTCGCGATGGTCGGGGCGCGGACGCTCGCGATGACGCTGAACCGGCTGATCGACGCCGAGCTCGACGCGGTCAACCCGCGGACGGCGACGCGGGAGCTTCCGGCCGGGCTCGTGACGAGGGCGCAGGCAGTCGGGCTCGCGGGGGCGGCGCTCGCCCTCTTCCTCGTCGCCGTCTTCCAGCTCGAGCCGGTCGTGCGCTGGCTCTGGCCCGTCCCGGTCGTCCTCTTCGTCGTTTACCCGTACCTGAAGCGGTTCACCTGGCTCTGCCACCTCTGGCTGGGAGCCTCGCTGGGACTCGCGCCGGCGGCGGCGTGGCTCGCGGTGACGGGCAGCGCCCCCTGGGAGGCGTGGGCGATCGGTCTCGGAGTCGCTCTCTGGGTCGCCGGCTTCGACCTCTTCTACTCGCTCTTCGACGTCGAGCACGACCGGGCCGAGGGGCTCGCGTCCTGGGCCGTCCGCTTCGGCGAGCGAGGCGCCTTCGCCGGGGCGCGCGCCTTCCACGCGGTCGCCGTCGCCCTCTTCGCCGTCGCCGGGCTGGGGCTCGACGTCGGCGTGACCTACTGGGTAGGGGTCGCGGTCGTGGCGGCGCTCCTCCTCTGGGAGCACACGCTGGTCAGACCAGGCGACCTCCGCCGGCTCGACGCCGCCTTCTTCACCGCGAACGGCCTGATCAGCATCGCCTTCTTCGCATTCGTGCTCGGGGACGTGCTGGCGCGATGATCTCGGCCACGGCGCTGGAGAAGCGCTACGGCCGCAAGCGGGCGCTCCGGCCGCTCGACCTCACCGTGGCGAGAGGGGAGCTCGTCGTCGTGACGGGAGCGAACGGCTCGGGGAAGACGACGCTCCTCCGGCTCCTCGCCGGGCTGGCCGCGCCGTCGCGCGGGACGCTGGCGGTCGAGGCCGAGCGGGGACGGCTGGGCTACCTCGCCCACGAGCCGCTCGTCTACCGCGACCTGACCGGAACGGAGAACCTCGACCTCTACGGCCGTCTCTACCGGGTGCCCGAGCGCCGCGAGCGCGTGGGGATGCTGCTCGAGCGCTACGGCCTCTGGGAGGCCCGGAATCAGCGAAGCGGCTCCTACTCGCGCGGGATGCTGCAGCGGCTCGCGCTCTGCCGCGCGCTGCTGCACGATCCCGACCTGCTCGTCCTCGACGAGCCGTTCACGGCGCTCGACGCGGACGGAGCCGCCCTCCTCGACCGCCAGCTCGCGGAGCTGCTCGGCGAGCGCACCGTCGTCCTCTCCACCCACGACCCGGCCCGGGTCGAGGCGCTCGCGACCCAAAGGCTGGTGCTGGCGTGACCTGTCCATCCACGACACGTCCGAGGCTTAAAGCATCGGCCTCGGTGGCCGCCGGACGCTTTAAGCATCGGACACGTCCCGCGGAGACGGCCGGATGAGCTACCTCAGCGACGTGCTGACGCTCGCGCGGAAGGACCTGCGGCTGGAGCTGCGGGCCCGGGACACGCTGCCGGCGATGCTCCTCTTCGTCGTCTCGATCCTCGTCGTCTTCCACTTCGCGCTTCCGGCCGGGGCCGACGACGACGCGGCGCGCGGTCTGCTCTGGATCGCCCTCGTCTTCACGGCGCTGCTCGGCCTCGCCCGCGCCTGGGCGCCCGAACGGGAGAGCAACGCGCTCGAGGGCCTCGTGCTCGCGCCGATCGACCGGAGCGCGATCTGGCTGGGCAAGGCCGTGGCCGTCTTCGTCTTCCTGGCCGCCGTCGAGGTCGTCGCCCTCCTCGCCTTCGCCGCCTTCTTCGCCCCCGTCGACGGCGCCACCATCCTCGGCGTCCTCCTCGCCGACATCGGGATCTGCGCGGTCGGGACGCTGCTCGCCGCGATGGCCGCCGCGAGCCGGACGCGCGAGCTGATCCTGCCGCTCCTCTTCCTCCCGCTCGCGATCCCGCTCGTCGTCGGCGGGGTCGGCGCCAGCATCGCGCCGGATCCTGGCGGCTACCTGGGGTTTCTCGCTCTGTACGACGCCCTTTTCTCGATACTGTGCTGGGCGTCCTTTGAGTACGTCGTCACCGAGTAACCGTGTCCCCTTCATCGCAGCAGCAGCCGCCGCTCTCGTCGGCCTCGCGATCGTCTTCGCGTTCTTCGTCGCACCCGAGGACGCCGACCAGGGAATCTCGCAGCGAATCTTCTACTTCCACGTCCCGATCGCCCTCACCGCGTACGCCTGCTTCGGTTGGGGCGCGCTGAAGGCGCTGCTCCTGCTCTGGAAGAAGGAGGAACGCTACGACCTCGAGAGCTACGTCGCGATCCACCAGGGAACGATCTTCGGCGCGATGACGCTCCTGACCGGCTCGATCTGGGCGAAGGCATCCTGGGGCCACTGGTGGGTGTGGGACTCGAAGCAGCTCGTGCTCTTTCTCGTCCTCTTCCTCTTCTACTCGGCCTACTTCATGCTCCGCTTCTCCATCGAGGAGGGCCCGCGCCGCGCGAACATCTCCGCTGTCTACGCGCTCTTCGGCGTCGTTCTGATCCCCGTCAGCTTCCTGGCGATCCGGCTGGCGGAGGACTTCATCCACCCGACCACGTTCACCCGGGACGGGCCGCAGATGACGGGGACGATGTTTCTGACCTTCTGCATCGCCTGGGTTGCGATCACGACGCTCGCGTACGCGCTCTACCGCGTCGAGCTCGTCGGCAAGCGACTGGACGAGAACCTGCGCGAGCTGCGGGAAGCGCTGACCGCATGAGCCCCCTCCAATGAGTTCCGGGGAGAAGTACACGGCGGCCGCCTACGGGATCGTCTTCCTGACGATCCTCGTCTACGTCGTGATCATCGCGGCGAAGCTCTCCCGGCTCGAGCGGGAGACGGCCGAGCTCGCTGAGCTGGCGCGCTCGCGCCGGACCGATGTCTGAGCTGCTCGTCGTCCCGGCCCTGCTCGCCTACGGTGAGGCCGCGGTCGCCTACGCGGGCGAGCTGCGCGGGCCCGGGCTCGCGGGCCGGCTCGGCACGTGGGGCGTCCGGCTCGGCTGGACCGCGCAGACGGCGCTCCTCGTCGGCCAGGTCGCGACCGCCGACGGCTTCCCCTGGGGCTCGTGGGCCGGCTCGCTCAACCTCTTCGTCTGGCTCGTCGTCGGCGCCTATCTGATCTGGGGCTGCAGGCCGCGCTACCGCCTCCTCGGGCTGATCGTGATGCCGGTCGCGGCCGTGCTCTTCGCGCTCGCCTGGGCCGGCGGCGGCACCGGCCTCGACCGCGGCGACGACTCGGGCGTCGTGCTCGCCTTCCACGTCGGCCTGATGCTCGCCGGCTTCGCGAGCCTGACGCTCGCCGCCGGGATGGCCGGCCTCTACGTCTGGCAGGAGCGGCGCCTGAAGCGGCACGACCGCACGCTGCTCCGCGTCCGAGTCCCGCCGCTCGACGCGCTCGACCGGCTCGCCGCGCGGTCGGTCGCCGCCGCGCTCGGCCTGCTCGCGCTCGGGATCGGCGTCGGCGCCGCCCGCTTCCAGCGTGGCGACTTCGACCTCGCCATGGCCGTGACGCTTGCGATCCTCACCGTCTACACCGCCTTGCTCGTCCTCCGCCACGAGGGCTGGCGCGGCCGCCGCGCGGCGCTCCTCAACCTCGCGGGCTTCGCGCTCGTCGCCGTCGTCCTCCCGATCACCCATTTCGCATGAAGCTCACCCTCGTCGGCGTCTCCCACCACAACGCCCCGGTCGAGCTGCGCGAGAAGGTCGCGCTCGCGCCGGAGGTGGCCGCGGCTCTCGCCGCCGAGCTGGGCCACGAGGCGGTGGTGCTCTCGACCTGCAACCGGACGGAGCTCTATCTTGCTCGACCCGAGGACGCCGGGCAGGAGGCCGTCGAGACGCTGACGCGGATCGCGGGCGACCGCTCGGACGAGCTCGCGGCTGTTCTCTACCGGCTCGGCGACGAGGCCGCCGCCCTCCACCTCTTCCGCGTCGCCGGCGGGCTCGACTCGCTCGTCCCCGGCGAAGGCGAGATCCTCGGCCAGGTCCGCGCCGCCTACGAGCAGGGCGCGACCGGACCGTTCCTCGACCGGCTCTTCCGGCAGGCCCTCCACATCGGGCGCCGCGTCCGCGTCGAGACGGCGATCGCCGAGAGCCCCGCATCCGTCCCGGCCGCCGGGGCGGCGCTGGCGCAGCAGGTGTTCGAGAACCTGAAGGGCAAGCGCGTGCTCCTGCTCGGCGCCGGGAAGATGAGCGAGCTGACCGCCCGCAACCTGGTCTCCCGCGGAGCGGTGATCGGCGCCGTCGCCAACCGGACGGGCGAGCACGGCGAGGCGCTCGCCGCGCAGTTCGGCGCCGTTGCCGTCTCGCTCGACGACCTCGGCCGCGAGCTCGTGGAGTCCGACGTCGTCGTCGCCTCGACGAGCGCGCCCGGAACGATCCTCGGCCGCGAGGACGTCGCCCGGGCCCTCCGCGAGCGGCGAGGCCGGCCGCTCCTGCTCGTCGACCTCGCCGTCCCGCGCGACCTCGACCCCGCGATCAACGGGCTCGATGGCTGCTTCCTCTACGACATGGACGACCTCGAGGCCGTCGTCGCCGAGACCATGAGCGGCCGCCGCAGCGAGGCCGCGCGCGCCGAGCGCCTGGTCGCGGTCGAGAGCGACCGCTTCCGCGAGTGGCACGCCTCGCTCGACGTCGTCCCGACGATCGCCTCGCTCCGTGCGCTCGTCGAGGAGATCCGCGACAGCGAGCTGGCGCGCGCGGGCTCGCGCCTCTCCGAGCGGGAGCGGCTGCACGTCGAATCCGTCACCTCGCAGATCCTCGCGAAGCTCCTGCACCTGCCCACGATTCGGATGAAAGAGGCAGCCGCGGCAGCCGATGGGGTGATCTATGCTGACGTCGTCCGGCACCTGTTCGGCCTAGGTGAGGAGAAGAGGCAGACGTGAGCACGAGGTATCTCGCAAGTCGTCCGCTGCCGCTCCAGGCACCGACCGCGTTCGTCCGGATCCGGCCGTCGTCACCGCGCGGCTGCGGCGAGTCCCGGCCGTTCTCGGTCTCGAGGGGAGCGCGTCACCGCTGTGCTCATCCGCGTCGGCTCCCGCGGCAGTAGGCTCGCTCTCACCCAGGCCGAGCGCGCCGCAGAGGCGCTGCGTGGACCCGGGATCGAGATCGCGCTCGTGCCGATCACGACCGCGGGCGACCGCGACCGCACGAAGCCGTTCGGGCAGATCGGCGAGCGCGGCGTCTTCGTCAAGGAGCTGGAGGAGGCGCTCCTGGCCGGCCGGATCGACGTCGCCGTCCACTCCGCGAAGGACATGACCTCGACCGACACCGACGGGCTCGCCGTCGGCGCCTACCCGCCGCGCGAGGACCCTCGCGACGCGCTCTGCGGCGCGGAGGAGATTCGTCCCGGGATGCGGATCGGCACCGCCTCGGTCCGGCGCCGGGCGCAGCTGCTCGCGCTGGAGCCGGCGCTCTCGATCGAACCGTTGCGCGGGAACATCGACACCCGGCTGCGGAAGCGCGGCGAGCGCGGCCTCGACGCGATCGTGCTCGCGGCCTGCGGGCTCGAGCGGCTCGGGCTCGAGGCCGAGATCGGGCACCGGTTCGAGCCGGACGTGATGCTCCCGGAGGCCGCCCAGGGCGCGCTCGCGCTCCAGGTGCGAGCCGGCGAGGAGGCGCTCGTCGCCCACGCCGACGACGCCGAGACCCGCAGGCGGGTCGAGGCTGAGCGGCGTTGCGTCGCGCTCGTCGGCGGCGGCTGCCTGGCGCCCGTCGCCGCGCACCACGACGGCGAGACCCTGTGGGCGCTCGTCGCCGACGAGGACGGCGCATGGATCGAGCGGCGCTCCGGGATCGACCCGGAGTCCGTCGCCGCCGAGCTCGTCGCCGCGGCGCGGTGAGGATCATCGTCACCCGCCCGCGGGGGCAGGAGGAGGAGCTTGCCCACGGTCTCCGCGCCCTGCGCCACGAGGTCGTGCACTGCCCCCTGATCGAGGTCGAGCCGCTCGGTGACGAGCCGGTGGACGCCTCCGGCTACGACTGGGTGATCGTCACGAGCGCGAACGGCGCCCGGGAGCTGCGGCGCCGGCTGACCGGCTCGCCGAAGCGCTTCGCGGCGATCGGCGCAGCCACGGCAGACGCGCT
>JBBQHQ010000037.1:0-18751 GCA_038324115.1 Gaiellales bacterium | reverse complement strand
GGAACAAAGGCGGGCCTGATGCCGCTGCACGTCTGGCTTCCGCGCACGCATCCGATCGCGCCGGCTCCGGTCTCGGCGCTGATGAGCGGCGTGATGATCAAGGTCGCGCTCTACGGGCTCGTGCGGGTCCTCGTCGAATGGGTCGGCGTCCTGCCGGTTTGGTTCGGCGTGCTCGTGCTCGCGCTCGGGGCGCTCTCGGCGCTCGCGGGGATCGTCTACGCGCTCTTCCAGAAGGACCTGAAGCGGCTGCTGGCGCTCAGCTCGATCGAGAACGTCGGGATCATCGTGCTCGGTCTCGGCGCCTGCCTGATCCTGCGCGCCCGCGGCGCCGACGCCTGGGCTGCCTTCGCGCTCGGGGCCGCGTTCCTGCACACCGTCAACCATGCCGTCTTCAAGTCGCTTCTCTTTCTCGGCGCGGGCGCCTTCGAGCGAGCGGCAGGCTCGCTCGAGCTCGACCGGCTCGGCGGCCTCCTGCGGCGGATGCCCTGGACGGCCGGGGCCTTCCTGGTCGGCGCGATGGCGATCTCCGGCCTGCCGCCCTTGAACGGCTTTGCCTCGGAGTGGCTTACCCTGCAGGCGCTCCTGCACATCGCCGCGTACGGTGAGGTCGGGGATGGCATCGCCGGCGCGGTAGCCCTTGCGGCGCTCGCCGCGACCGCCGCGCTCGCCCTCTTCTGCTTCGTCAAGGTGGTCGGGCTCGTCCTGCTCGGGCCGCCGCGGACGGAGCAGGCCGCCGCGGCCGAGGAGGCGCCTCTGTCGATGCGCGCCTCGCTGTGGCTGCTCGCCGGTGCCTGTGTCGCGCTCGGTCTCGCACCGGGGGTGCTCTTCGGCCCGCTCGTCGGCCTTGCCCCCTGGCCGGCTGCTCTACCGACGCAGACCGGTCTCGAGCTTCCCGGCACCGGTTCACTACCGGGGATCTGGATCGCGGTCGTGCTACTCGCGCTCACCGGAGCCCTGGCGCTTCTGCGCGGGAAGCGAAGCGCAGCTCCGGCGCCGACCTGGGCATCCGGCCAGCAGCTCTCGCCTGCGCTTCTGTGGACGGGCGCCGGCTTCACCAAGCCGCTGCGGCTCGTGCTGGAGACGCTGCTGCGCCCGCAGCGGGAGATCACGGTTCGGAGCGAGGGCGGCGTGCTGCAGGCGGTCTCCTACTCAGGTCATCTTCCCCAACTGCTCGAGGATCGCCTCTACGAGCCGGCGACCCGGGTCCTGCTCGCCGCGGCGGCGCAGGCGCGGCGGCTGCAAAGCGGCAGCCTCGGCACCTACGTCGGCTACCTCGCCGGCCTCGTCCTCGCACTCCTCGCCGCGGCACGCTTCGGGTGGATCGGATGAGCTCCGAGGCGGCTGCCGCAGCTGCCGTCCAGCTCGTCGGTGGGATCGCGCTCGCCCCGCTCCTACCTGGGCTCGTGCAGCACTGGAAGGCTCGCCTCCAGGGCCGGCGCGGGCCGAGTCCGTTGCAGCCCTACCGCGAGCTTCGGCGCCTCTGGGGAAAGAGCACCGTCACGCCTGAGGGAACGAGCGCCCTCTACCGGCTCGCGCCCTCTGTCGTCGGGGCGGCGCTGATCGCAGCCGTCCTCGTGGTGCCGGCAGCGGCTGCCGCGCCGAGCTTCGGGATCGGCCACGACGCGCTCCTGCTCCTCGGTCTCCTGGCGCTGGCGCGCTTCGCCGTCGTCGTCGCCGCCTGGGACACCGGTAGTGGCTTCTCGCTGATCGGCGCCAGCCGCGACCTGACGCTCTCGGTCTTCGTCGAGGCGACGCTCGTGCTCGCCCTCGCCCTCGCAGCCCTCCTCGCCGGCACGACCGACCTCGTCGGCATCGTCGCCGCAACGGCCGGCACGCAGGTCTGGACGAGCCCGGCGCTCGCGCTCGGAGCGCTCGCCTTCGCCCTCGTCGCTGTCGCCGAGATGGGTCGTCAGCCGGTGGACAGCCCCGACACCCATCTCGAGCTGACGATGATCCACGAAGGCCCGCTGCTCGAGTATGCAGGCCGCGACCTCGCGTATCTGCAGTGGGCAGCGGCGGTTCGACACTGGCTCGTGCTCGTGCTCGCGGCCCACGTCTTTCTGCCTCATCCGCGGGAGATCTGGCTCCAGCTCGCCCTGCTGCCGCTCGTGCTGATCGTGCTCTGTGCGGCGCTGGCGCTGGTCGAGACGCTCGTCGCGAAGATGCGGATCCTGCTCGTGCCACGCCTGCTCGCCGCCGGCACGATCGCGGCGCTGCTCGGAATCGCCTCCTGGCTCGTGAGTTCCTCCTGAGCGCCGCTGTCATTTGGACGCTCGTCGCCCTCGGACTCGCGGTCCTCGTTGTCCGCCGGCGCTCGCTCGCGGTCGCGCTCGTGACCGCGCAAGCGCTTCTCCTGGTCGGCTTCGCACTCCAGAAGGCGGAGAGCAGCGGCGACATCCTCGCAGCCGGCGCGCTCGCGCTCCGGGCTCTCGTCCTGGCCGGGCTCTTCTTCCTGCTCGTCTCGCGCACGCGTTCGGTGCGCCCCGTGCGGGCGCGCGTCGCTCCGCTCGCACGCGCCGGTATCGCCCTCGCCCTCGCCCTCGCCCTGACCTGGCTCGTGCCGGTGATCGGGCTCGACTCACGCGACGCGGAGCGTGGCGTGCTCGCGCTCGTCGCCTTCGGGATCGCCACCGCAGCGCTGCGTCGCGCGACCCTGTTCCAGGTCATCGGCATCGTCCTCGTGGAGAACGCGCTCGCCCTGGCGGCGCTCCAACTGCCGAGCGGCGGAGCAGTCGCGATCGAGCTCGGCGTCGCTCTCGACCTGATCCTGGTCGCCCTCGTCGCCGTCGTCTTCTACGAGCGGATCTTCGCCGAGTTCGGAACCGCCGACAGTGCCACCCTGAGGACATTGCGTGACTAGCCGCGAACTGCTCGCGCTTGCACTGATCGCCCTGCCGGCTCTCGCGGCGCTGCTCCTGCTGGTCGCACCCAGCGGTGTCGTTCCGGGACTCGCACGCCTGGCCGCGCTCCCGCCCGCAGCGCTCGCGCTGACGCTCTCGGCGCTCGCGCTGACCGCCCCCAGCGAACCGTTGATCGGCGATTGGCTCGTCCTCGACGCCGCCGGCGGCCTCCTCCTCGGCGTGATCGGCCTCGTTGGCCTGGCGAGCGTGCTCGTCTCACCGGCCTACCTCGCTACGAGCAGCACCTCGCTCGTCTCGCCCGAGCGGCGGCAGGGGATCTACTACGCCACCCTCTACCTCTTCTGGGCAATTCTGCTCGCGGTGCCGCTCGTCGGCAATCTGGGCGCCGCCTGGCTTCTCGTCGAGGCAACGACCGCCGCCTCGGCGCTCCTCGTCGGCTTCGGCGGCACGCCACGCGCGCTCGAGGCGGGCTGGAAATACCTCGTCCTGACCACGCTCGGGCTCGGCGTCGCGCTGCTCGGGATCGTGATGCTCGCGGCCGGAATCCCCGCCGGCGGGCTCGGCGGGCTCACCTGGCACGAGCTCTCGACCTACTCCGGCGGCAGCGAGACGGCGCTTGGCGCCTACCTGCTCCTGCTCGCCGGGCTGGCGGCGAAGATCGGCCTGGCGCCTGTACACAACTGGCTGCCTGACGCCCACTCGGAAGCACCGCCGCCCGTCTCCGCCCTGCTCTCCGCCGCGCTCCTGCCAGCTGTGCTGCTCGTTGCCTGGCGCTGCCAGCAGGCCCTCGCGCCCGTCGTCGGTGAGCAAACGACCCAGACCGTCCTGATCGCCTTCGGGCTCGGCTCGCTCGCCGTCGCGGTGCCCTTTCTCTGGCGCTCGCTGCCGTGGAAGCGCCTGCTCGCCTACTCGAGCCTCGAGCACATGGGCGTGATCGCGCTCGGCATCGGCTTCGGGTCGCCGCTCGCACTTGCCGGCGTCGCGATCCACATCGTTGCCCACGCGGTCGCCAAGGCGCTGGGGTTCTACGCGGCGACGCCGCTGCTCGGCCACGAGCCACAAGCAGGCGAGCACCCCGTCACGGGCATCGCCCGGAGCAAGCCCTTGCTCGGCGCCTCGATGGGGATCTCGCTCGCCGCACTCTCAGGCCTGCCGCCGTCGCCGCTCTTCGTCAGCGAGGTGCTGATCGTCGCCGGCGGCTTCGAGGCCGGGCACCCCTGGGCCGCGAGCGCAACCGCGCTCCTGGTCGCACTCGGCTTCCTCGGCCTCGCGCACGCCCTGATCGAAACGACCGTCGGCGACAGCCCTCCCCGCGAACCCGGCCGCGTCGCAGGCCTGCGCGGGGTCACCGCCGTGGCCTGCATCTCCGTTGTCCTGATGCTCATCCTCGCCGCTTCTGCCGTCATGCTTCCCGGCTCGGAGCTCGTCGACGCCCTCCGCCGAGGTCTGTCCTGACAAGCCCAGCCGCATTGACGTCGTACCGAGAGCGAGTCGCCCTTGCCCTCGCCGAGGGCTCGCGCTTCGCCGGACTCCACGTGAACGCGGACAGGACATTCGTGCGCACCCTGCTCGCCTCTCCAGACGGGACGACGCACCTGGAGAGCGCGGCGCCCGAGCAGGGGGTCGTCCCCACGATCGTCGACCTCACGCCCGCCGCCGGCTGGGACGAGCGCGAAGCCCACGACCTGCACGGGATCCGCTTCGGCGGCCACGAGCCCCTGCGGCCGCTCGTCAACCACGACCCCGCGCTCCAGCGCTGGGTGCCGGTGCACGGCGACGACGTCTACCAGCTCGCCGTCGGGCCGATCCACGCCGGAATCATCGAGTCGGGCCACTTCCGCTTCCATCTCGTCGGCGACCGCATCCTTCATCTCGATATCCAGCTTTTTCACAAGCACCGCGGCCTCGAACGAGCGGCGGAAGGAAGGACGCTGGAGGAAGGACTCGCCTACGTGGCGCGTGCCTGCGCCGCCTGCAACGTCGCCAACGCCGTGGCCTACACGAGCGCCTGCGAGCAAGCTCTCGGCCTTCTGCCCGGGGTGGAGCTCCGGCGAGCCCGCACGATCCTGCTCGAGCTGGAGCGGATCTGGAACCACCTGAACGACATCGCCGCGATCTGCGCCGGCGTCAGCCTCGCCGCCGGCAACAACAGCTTCGCCGCGCTGACCGAGCGCGCCCGTCGGCTGAACGCGGCGTTGACCGGGCACCGCTTCCTCTTCGAGAGCGTCCAGCTCGGCCGCAACGAGCTCACCCTGAGCACGGAGCAGATCGCGCTGGCGCGCGACGAGCTCGCCTCGATCAACACCGCAGCCCTCCGCGGCTGGCGCGAGCTCCTCTTCAACACCTCCTTCCAGGATCGACTCCCTGACATCGGCGTCGTCAGCGCCCTCCACGCGGAACGGCTTGGCGCCGTCGGGCCCGCCGCGCGCTCTGCCGGACTCGCGCAGGACGTGCGCACCCACAGCCCCTTCCTCTCCTACGCGGGTTTCGCCGCCGTCGTGCCGGAGCGGGCGGCCGGTGATGTGCAGGCGCGACTCGAGCAGCGCGCGCTCGAGCTCTGGCAGAGCTTCACGATCCTCGACCAGCAGCTAGAGCATCCGCTCCGAGCCGCCACGAGCGAGGCGGGCGGACTGGAGCACCCGATCGGGATCGGCCGCGTCGAAAGCCCACGCGGAGAGACGAGCTGCGTCGTCGAACATCAGGGCGAGCGGATCGAACGCGTCCGCCTGCGCACCGGCTCCTACGCCAACTGGCCCCTCGTCGCCTACGCCGCAACCGACAACCTGCTGCCGGACTTCCCCCTGATCAACAAGAGCTTCGAGCTCTGCTACGCCTGCGTGGATCGCTGATGCTGACCCTGCTCCGCGACCTCCGCCGCTCCCGCAAGGCGATCGCCCTGTCCGCGCCCAGACGCGGGCGGAGCCTCGCCATCTGCCACGTCGACGCCGGCTCCTGTAACGGTTGCGAGCACGAGCTCAACCAGCTCGCAAGCCCCTACTACGACCTGCAGCGCTACGGCCTCAACCTCGTCGCCTCCCCCCGCCACGCGGACGTGCTGCTCGTAACCGGAGCCGTGACCAGCCGGATGCGCGAACCGCTCCTGATCGCCTACGCCGCGATGCCCGAGCCGCGCCGGGTCGTCGCGCTCGGCGACAGCGCGCTCGGCCGCGACCTGCTCGGCAGCAGCGAGGAGATCGTCGGCCCGGTCGAAGCGATCCTCCCCGTCGACCTCCGCATCCCCGGCCGCCCACCCACACCAGAGGCAATCCTCCAGGCGCTCCTCGGCCTGATCGACGAGGTCACCGCGCCACAACCTCACGGGGAACGGCGACCGCCCGGAAGTAGAAGTCGAGCATCGCATCCAGCGGCGCGGCCTCCCGCCGAAGCCGGCTGCGAAGTGCGGCGCCCTCCCAGCAGTCGGTGAGCAGCCCCGCGAGGTGCCTGGGATCGGCATCGGCGGCGATCTCACCGTTCCTTCTCGCCTCCTCGAGGCACACGGTCAGCTGGTCGGCGATCTCCGAGATGCAGCCCTCGATCCGGCTTCGGAACACCTCGCTGACGGCCGACAGCTCCTGGCCGAGACCGCCGAGCAGGCAGCCCAGATACCCCTCGTCCTTGTAGTGCTCCTGCGTCGCCTCGAAGAAGCCGCGAGCCCGCTCGAGCGGGGGCCGGGTCGTGTCTCCCACGCACGCCTCCAGGCCTTCGTGCACCCCCCGCATGTACTGCTCGACGACCTGGAGCGCGAAGTCCTGCTTGTCCTCGAAGTGGTGGTAGAACGAGCCCTTCGGGACGCCGGTGGCCTCGAGCAGCGCCTGGACGCCGAGGTCGTTGTAGCCGTGCTCGAGGAGCAAAGGAAGCCCCGCGTCGAGCAGCCGCTGCTTGGTCGCATGCATCCGATCGCTGCTCGACGCGGGCTCTCGGAGCCCTAGCCGACCTTCTCGATCATGTGCTCGATCACGTGGGTGTGCTCCTGCTGGGGGCTGAACATCACGAGCTCGGCGTCGTCGTCGACCTTGACGTTGTGCCCGGGCGGCCAATAGAAGAGGTCGCCGGTCTTTACCGACTCCTGCGTGCCCGTCGCATCGGTGGTCGTCAACCGTCCCGCGAGGACGTAGCCCCAGTGGGGGCATTGGCAGAGGTCGCCTTCCAGCCCCTCGAAGAGAGGTGTGGTGTCGACGCCGGCGGAGAGCGAGAAGTACTCGCCGCTGATCATCTGGAGCCCGCTTGCGTCGCCGAACTCTCGTTGCTGGCGAATCACGGCTCCCGGGATCTCGAGCCGGACATCGACTTGCTCTTTCGCTATCCGCATTTGCCGGTTCCCTCCTTTTCGCCTTTCGGCGATTAGACCGATCGGTCTAGTCGAACGTTACACAAGATCGACGACGACTGCATCCGGCCCGGGCATGAGAGCCGGCGCGGGCGGATAGGGAAATGACATGGCCACCTCCCCGCTCCCGCTCGGCGTCACCCTCGTCGGGATCAACACCGAGACCGGGCTGAAGCTCCTCTACAGCCTCGCGCTGTTCGCTGCCGTCGCCGTCCTGCGGATGCTCGCGCTGGGCGTGATCCGGCGAATCGTGGGCGGCGAGGTCGCGGATCAGCGGCGCTTCTGGGTCCGCCAGGCCGTCAAGGTCGGGGCCGCCGTCGTGATCGTGCTCGGGCTGCTCTCGATCTGGATCACGCCCGACACCGACATCACCACGGGAGTCGGCCTGATCAGCGCCGGGCTCGCGTTCGCGCTCCAGCAGGTGATCCTCTCGCTCGCGGCCTACTTCGTGATCCTCCGGGGCGACACGTTCGGCGTCGGCGACCGGATCACGCTCGGCGGCGTCCGCGGCGACGTCGTCCGGCTCGGCTTCCTGAAGACGACGATCATGGAGATGGGCCAGCCGCCCTCGGTCAGCTCCGCCGACCCCGCCGTCTGGATCCACTCGCGCCAGTACACCGGGCGGCTCGTCACGGTCACGAACGGGGCGATCTTCCAGGAGCCCGTCTACAACTACACCCGCGACTTCCCCTACCTCTGGGAGGAGATCGTGCTCCCGGTCGACTACGACGCCGACCGCGCGAAGGTCGAGGAGATCATGCTCGCAGCCGCGCGCGCGCACGCGATCGTCGACGACGAGGACGCCCGCAGGTCGCTCGCCCGGATGCAGTCCCGCTACGCAATGAGCGACGCCTCGCTCGACCCGGCCGTCTACCTGCGGCTGACCGACAACTGGCTCGAGCTCTCGCTCCGCTTCCTCGTCTCCGCCCGGGGCGTGCGCGAGGTCAAGGACCTGATCAGCCGCCAGATCCTCGGCGAACTCGACGCGGCGGGGATCGGGCTCGCGTCGGCGACCTACGACATCGTCAGCTTCCCACCCGTCCGGATCGAGGATGCTCGGGGGACGGATGGGTAGTGGGGGCAGGCAGACAGTTCTCTTCGCGCTCGCGGCCAACGCCGCGATCGCGTTGGCGAAGCTTGCCGGCGGCCTGATCGGCGGCTCGAGCGCGCTCCTCGCGGAGGCCGTCCATTCGCTCGCCGACACCGCGAACCAGGTGCTCCTGCTCGTCTCGCTCAAGCTCGGCGGCAACCCGCCGGACGCCGAGCATCCCTTCGGGCACGGCAAGGAGCGCTTCTTCTGGGCCTTCGTCGTCGCCGTCTCGATCTTCGTCGGCGGCGGACTGCTCTCGATCGGCGAGGGGATTCTCTCCCTGACCGGCGAGGCGGGCGAGGTCTCGTTCTGGCTGACGTTCGGCGTCCTCGTGTTCTCGCTGGCGGCCGAGGGGGTCGCCCTCACGCGCGCCGTCCGGCACCTGCGCAAGGAGGCCCGAGCCGAGGGGAAGCCCTTCTTCGCCTTCGTCCGCGAGACGAAGGACCCGACGCCGAAGGTCGTCCTCTTCGAGGACTCCGCCGCGGTCGTCGGCGTCCTGATCGCGCTCACCGGCGTCGTCCTCGCCCACGTGACGGGGAACCACGTCTGGGACGGCGGCGCCGCGGTGGCGATCGGCGTCCTGCTCGTCGTCACCGGCTTCGAGCTCGGGCGGGACACGAAGGCGCTGCTGATCGGCGAGGCAGCGGCGCCGGAGGAGCGGCGGCGGCTGCGGGAGGCGATCGAGTCGCATCCCCAGGTGGCGCAGCTCGTCGAGCTGTTGACGATGCACGTCGGCCCGAAGTCGATCCTCGTCGCCGCCCGTGTCCACTTCCACGAGGGGATCGACTCGGCGACGCTGGAGCGGCTCGCGGACGAGCTGAACCGGCGGATGCGAGAGGAGGTTCCTGCGGTGACGCAGGTCTTCCTCGACCCCACGCCCGCTCGACCCCGCTGATTTCGTCCGGGGGCTAGCCCCCGCCCGTCGCGACCCCTCGGCCCGGGTCGAGCCGGCTGAGCGGACAGGCCCCCCAAAGGCCCTTCCGCGCGGCGCGGGCGGCCTTCGCCCCCCGCAGCAGCTCGCCGCTGTACCTGCCCCGGTCACCGCGGTAGAAGTACGGGGCTGCTGCGCCGCGCCGGACGAGGGCGAGATTCACGTTCCTCTCGCCGAGGAGGACGTACCGGAGGAGCCGCCCGAACCGGTCGTGCTCGTCGAGCCGCGGATCTCCCTGGAGCCGCACCCGCGTGCCCGGCGGCGCCAACGCGAGCAGCACGGCGCGGGCCTCGCGGCCGTAGCACTCGCCGGAAGAGAGCTCGGGCGCGTCGATCTGGACGAGCCGCACGCGTCGGCCGTCCTGAAGCTGCAGCGTGTCGCCGTCGGAGACGGTGGCGACGACGACCGCTTCCTCCTCGACCAGCTCGACGTCTCGCGTCGTGCAGCCCGAAAGCGCGAGAGCCGCGAGCAGCAGGGCCGCGGCGCGGGCCGCCACCGCCTCAGCTCCGGTCGGCGCTGAGGAAGAACGCCGAGAACGAGCCGGCGATCCCGGCGACGACGACGATCGCCCAGAGCTCGAGGACGACGTCCACGATCCGTCCCGCGCCCGTGAGCGGGTTCGGGAGCTGCGAGGAAACGGTCAGGAGCTGCACCGTCGAGAAGAAGAGCGCGTCGTCGAAGCCCTCGATCTTGCCGCCCGCGACCCCGTGCTCGAAGCGGTAGATCAGGACCGCGCCGACGAGATCGACGACGAGCGTCACGCCGAGCGCGACGGCGATCCGCGCGACCAGGCGGCGGTGCCGCTCCTCCCAGTCGAGCAGCCGGCGGATCTCCTCCATCAGCACGCGTGCAGTCTCGCAGCGCAGACGGAGGGCGGCTGGGGCCGGCGCCCGACGGGCGGCCGGCCCCAGCCGGGGGTCCTAGGCGCGGCCGCGGAGCAGGCTGCGGAAGCCGATCGCGGCGAGCACGAGGATCACAACGATGATCACGAGCAGCCAACCGATGAAAGCGCACCTCCGATGCCGGGCCGCCGGGGGTCGGCGGCGATGCTGATGAGTCTCCCTCCCGCGGCTCCCGGAAACCACCCCTGGTAGCGTCGCCGCCGTGAGCGAGACCCGGGAGACGATGAGCTGGGACGACCTCGGCCGGGGCACACGCGAGCTCGCCGAGGCGATCCATGCCGACGGCTACCGCGCCGACGTCGTCCTCGCGATCGCCCGCGGCGGCCTCTTCGTCGCGGGCGGGCTTGGCTACGCGCTCGGGATCAAGAACACCTTCACGATGAACGTCGAGTTCTACACCGGTGTCGACGAGCGGCTGCAGACTCCGATGATCCTGCCGCCCGCGCCCGACCTCGTCGACCTCAGCGGCTCCCGCCTCCTGATCGCCGACGACGTCGCCGACACCGGCGGCACCCTCGCCCTGGTCCAGCGCTTCTGCGAGGACAAGGTGGCGGAGGTGCGGACGGCCGTGCTCTACCAGAAGCCGCACTCGATCATCGACTGCGAGTACGTCTGGCGCCGGACCGACCGCTGGATCACGTTCCCCTGGAGCGCGGAGCCGCCGGTCGGCGAGACCGGCCCCTCGACCGGCTAGGCGTCGAGCCGCGTCTCCTCGAGGTCGAGGTCGCGGAGGATCGGGTTCATCACGTCGTCGCCGATCACGCCCTCGCGCCGGAGCTCGACGATCGCGGCCCGCTCCGCCTCCAGCAGCTCGCGGCGGAGCCGCTGGTACGCGGTCGAGCGCTCCTCGATCCCGCCGTCGTCGCCGTCGTCGAAGCGCGCCGAGAAACGGCTGACCCGGAACTCGTAGGAGCCGCGTAGCCGCAGGGCGGTGTCGTCGCGCACCCAGCCCTCCGGCACGAGCTCGTCCAGCCGCGCGATCGCCGCCTCCGCGGCCCGGATCCGCGCCTTCGCCTCCTCGCGCTGAGGGGCGTCGTCGTGCTCGAACCCGAGCAGCCGGATCACCCAGGGCAGCGAGAGCCCCTGGCCGACGAGGGTGACGAGGATCACGCAGAAGGCGAGGAAGATCACGAGATCGCGGTCGGGGAAGATGCCTCCGCCGTCGGTGGTGAAGGGCAGGGCCAGCGCGGCTGCGAGCGAGACGGCTCCGCGCATTCCCGCCCAGCCGATTAGTGCGGGGCCCTGCCACGGCGGATACGGGTCGCGCTCGCGGATCCGCGGGAAGAGGAAGCGCGGCAGGTACGCGGCCGGGAAGATCCAGATCATCCGGACGAGCACCACCGTTCCCGAGATTGCGGCGCCGTACCCGACGAGGGTGCCCCACGCGACGCCGTTCAGGTTGTCGAGGATCCGCGGCAGCTGAAGGCCGACGAGTACGAAGAGGACCCCGTTCAGCACGAATGTCCCGATCTCCCAGACGGCGGTGCCCTGGAGCCGCACCTGCGCGTTCGTCAGCTCGGGCGTGTGCCAGCCGAGGTAGATCCCTGCGGTGACGGCCGCGAGTACGCCCGAGACCCCGAGCGCCTCGGCCGGGAGGAACGCGAAGTAGCCCGTCATCAGCGAGATTGCGATCTCGACCGGCGGGTCGTCGAGGCGCAGGCGGGCCTGCCGGACGAGCCACCCGACCGCGAGCCCGATCGCGACGCCACCCGCCGCGCCGACGACGAAGCGGAGCCCGGCCCCCCAAAGCGAGAACGAGCCGGAGACGACCGCGCCGAGCGCGACCCGGTAGAGCACGAGCGCGGTCGCGTCGTTCACGAGCGACTCGCCCTCGAGGATGGCGACGATCCGCCGCGGGACGCCGAGGCGCTGCGCGATCGCCGTCGCCGCGATCGGGTCGGTCGGCGAGACGATCGCCCCGAGCATGAACGCGGCCGCCCAGGGCAGGTGCACGATCCAGTGGGCCACGAGCGCGACCCCGACCATGGTGAAGAGGACGAGCCCGGTCGCGAGCAGGCCGATCGGCCGAACGTTCGTGCGCAGGTCGCGCAGCGAGGTGAAGAACGCGGCTCCGTAGAGAAGCGGCGGGAGCAGGATCACGAGCACGAGCTCCGGCGGCAGCTGGAGGTCGGGGATCCCGGGGATGAACCCGGCCGCGAGCCCGCCGAGCACGAGCAGGATCGGGTAGGGGATCCTGATCTTCGGGGCGAGCGCGAGCAGCGCCGCGATCCCACAGAGGAGGGCGAGGAGGACGATCCCGCCGTGGTGCTCGAGGCCCATCCCGGGATCCTGCCTGCCGCGGTTGAAGTGGCGCGTCCCTGGGGATGAGGCGTCGGTGAGCACGGGGTCGATCACCAGCAAGGGCCGTCGCGCGGGCAAGAGCCGGTGGGTCGAGGGGCTCGGCCGCGCGGGGCTCGTCGCGCGCGGGATTCTCTACGCCGTGATCGGCGTGATCGCGATCAGGATCGCGACGGGCGGCGGCGGCCCGAAGGCGGACAACCAGGGCGCCGTGACGGCGATCGCCCGGCAGCCGTTCGGCCGCGTCCTCGTCGCGGCGCTGGCGCTCGGCCTCCTCGGCCATGCCGTCTGGCGGCTCGCCCAGGGCGCGCTCGACCGCGACGACGAGGGCGACGACGCCCAGGGCCTCGCCAAGCGGGGCGGCCAGGTCGTGCGCGGACTCTGGTACGCCGCGCTCGCGGTCGTGACCGGCTCGAAGCTGTTCGGCCCGAGCGCGGGCGGCGGCGGGGGCGGCACGTCGGAGGACAAGGCGACGAGCGGTGTCCTCGGCCTGCCGCTCGGCCGCTACCTCGTCTATGCGGGGGCGCTCGCGTTCCTCGGCGCCGCACTCTTCAACCTCTACCGCGCCGTCACGACCGACTTCGAGAAGCACCTCCGGAAGGGGAAGATGAGCGACTTCGAGAAGGCCGCGACGAAGGCGGTCGGGATCCTCGGCCACCTCGCCCGGTTCGTCGTCTGGACGCTCGTCGCGCTCTTCCTCGGCCGGGCGGCGTGGCAGTACGACCCGCAGGAGGCGGTCGGGCTGGACGGGGCGCTGCGCAAGCTCGCGGGTCAGCCGTACGGGAGCGCGCTCCTCCTCGCCGTCGCGATCGGCCTCCTCTGCTACTCGCTCTACTGCTTCGCCCAGGCGCGCTACCGCGACGTCTGAGGCCCCTCGCCCCGCAGGATCGAGTAGAGCGCGAAGTCCTGGCGGAGGCCGTCCCCGGCGGGCCAGAAGCAGCGGAGGGTGCCCTCGTACGACCAGCCCAGCTTCTCGAGCACGCCGCGCATCGCGCCGTTCTCGACCCAGGTGGACGCCTGGATCCGCTCGGCCTTGTGCGCTGCGAAGAGGAGGTCCGTGATCAGCTCGACGGCCCGTGTGCCGATCCCGCGCCCCCGGTCGGCCTCTGCGAAGAGGGTGATCCCGATCTCGAACGCCCCTGCCGGGAGCGCGCCGTGCGGCTGCCGCGCCTCGAGCGAGCCGACCAGCTGGTCGCCGTCGACGATCGCGAGGTCGAGCCGGCCGTCCACGAGCTTTCCCGAGCGCTGGATCCGGAGCCGCCAGAGATCGCGGGTCGGCCGGCGCGCGATGGAGTAGCCGGCGCAGAGCGCCTCGAAGTCCGAGGAGCGGAGAGGGCGGAGCGAGACCGACGGCACGGGCCGGAGCGTACCGGCGCTAGATTCCGCCGATGGCGGCCACCGACGAGACCCACACGATCCCGTTCAGCTGGTACTCGGACCCGGCGGTGCTCCGGCTCGAGCAGGAGCGGATCTTCCGGCGCGCGTGGCAGTACGCGGGCCGCACCGACCAGGTCGCGGAGCCGGGCGCGTTCTTCACGTGCGACGCCGGCGGTGTCCCGCTCGTCGTCGTTCGCGGCAAGGACGAGGTGCTGCGCGCCTTCCTGAACGTCTGCCGCCACCGCGGCTCGCTGGTCTGCGAGGGGGAGGGAAAGCGAGAGACGCTCCAGTGCCCCTACCACGCGTGGACCTACGACCTCGACGGCTCGCTCCGGGCCGCTCCCAGACTCGATCGGGAGAGCGCCGACCGCGAGGGCGGGTTCGACAAGGGCGAGCTCGGCCTCCGGCCCGCGCTCGTGGACACGTGGGGCCCATTCGTCTTCGTCAACCCGGATGCAGACGCCGCCCCGCTCGCCGAGACGCTCGGCGACCTCCCCGCGCTCGTCGAGTCGGCGGGCCTCGACCTCGGCGGGCTCCACTTCCTCCGCCGCAGCGAGTCGAGCTACCGGGCGAATTGGAAGGTCTGCTGCGAGAACTTCCTCGAGTGCTACCACTGCCAGGTCGCCCACCCCGCCTTCTCGAAGGTCGTCGACGTCTCGGTGGACGCCTACGTGCTCGAGGAGTCGCGGCTCTACTCGACGCAGTTCGGGCCCGTGCGCGAGAAGTGGTCCGGGGACTTCGACCCGCGCGGCCCCGTCGAGCGCGGCCAGTTCCACTTCCTCTGGCCGAACGTGACGATCAACGTGATGCCCGGCTTCCCGAACCTCTCGATCGGGCCGGTGGTGCCGACCGGCCCCGAGACGACCGACCGCTTCCTCGACTACTTCGTCGGCCCGGACGTGGACGAGGCGTGGGTCGAGGAGATGCTCGCCTTCGACGACCAGGTCGGCGCTGAGGACACCGTGCTCGTGGAGCGCGTCCAGAAGGGCCTCGCGGGCGCCTGGCTCGAGCACGGGCAGCTGCTGCCTGAGTCGGAGCGGCTGATCGCGCACTTCGAGCGGCTGCTCGTGGCCGCGCTCGGCGATTGACCCCGTGGCCGCGGCCGCGAGCATCTGCTAAACAGCCCTCCGTGCGGCTGAGCCTCGTCCCCCGTCCGACCGAGTTCTACGATCTCTTCGCCCGGGCCGGCGAGAACGCGCTCGACTGCGCGCGCCACACCGAGACCCGGTTCCGCGAGTACCCGAACTCCTCCGTCACGCAGGCCGAGGTGAAGCGGATCGAGACCGAGGGCGACACGATCACCCGCGACCTGATCACGCTCCTGAACACGCAGTACGTGACCCCGTTCGACCGGGAGGACATCTACGAGCTCGCGACCAAGCTCGACGACGTGGTCGACTACATCGAGGAGGTCAGCGGCCTGCTCGAGCTGTACGGGATCGAGTCGACGACGAAGCACGCCGTCGAGCAGTGCCGGATCCTCGTGCTGGCCGTCGAGCAGCTCTCGCTCGCCCTCAGCAGGCTGAAGGGCCTGCGCGGGATCCACGAGCCGCTGATCGAGCTGAAGCGGCTCGAGGACGAAGCCGACCGGGTCGTGCACGACGCGATCGGAGCGCTCTTCCGGGACGACCGGATCGACCCGCTGATCGTGATCCGCTGGAAGGACGTCTACGACGGGCTCGAGCGGGCGATCGACTCGTGCGAGACCGCGGCCAATGTGGTCGCGAACATCGCCGTCAAGAACGCCTAGGCCATGGGTGACGTGACGCTCGTCGCGGTCGTCGCCGTGGCGCTCTTCTTCGACTTCACGAACGGCTTCCACGACACGGCGAACTCGATCGCGACGAGCGTCTCGACGCGGGCGTTGACCCCGCGGGCCGCGGTCATGAGCGCCGCGGTGCTCAACTTCCTCGGCGCCTTCGTCTCCCTGAAGGTCGCCGCGACGATCGCGAAGGGGATCGTGATGCCGGAGGCGATCACGATGGACGTCGTCCTCGCCGGCCTCGTCGGCGCGATCACCTGGAACCTGATCACCTGGTACGCCGGCCTCCCCTCCAGCTCGAGTCACGCGCTCGTCGGCGGGATCCTCGGCTCTGCGACCGCCGCGAACGGTTTCGACGTCGTCAAGTGGGCCGGGATCAGGGAGAAGGTGCTGATCCCCTCGCTGATCGCGCCCTTCGCCGGGCTCGCGATCGCCGCAGTCCTGATGATCGGGATCACCTGGGTGATCCGAACGCGGTCGCCGGGCACGATCAACAAGGTCTTCCGCCGCCTCCAGCTCGTCTCGGGTGGCTTCGTCGCCTTCACCCACGGAACGAACGACGCCCAGAAGACGATGGGGATCATCGCCCTCGCCCTGATCGCGGGCGGTCACCTCGCGCCCGAGTCCGATCCGCCGACCTGGGTGATCGCGAGCGCGGCCCTCGCGATGGCCGCGGGCACGTACGCAGGCGGTTGGCGGATCATCAAGACGCTGGGGACGCGGATTGCGAAGCTCGACCCGCCGCAGGGCTTCGCCGCCCAGACGGCCACCGCCTCGATCCTCTGGACGACCGCCCATTTCGGCTTCCCCGTCTCGACGACGCACACGATCACCGGCTCGGTGATGGGCGCGGGCGCCTCGAAGCGGCTCTCGGCCGTGCGCTGGGGCGTCGCCGGGAACATCATCGTTGCCTGGCTGATGACCATCCCCTGCGCGGCGCTCGTCGGCGCGGCGATGGAGCTCGTCACCCGCCTGCCCGCCGGAGACGGGATCGTCTTCGTGCTCGCGGCCGCGATCGCGGCGACCGCGTTCCTGGCCCGGCGCTGGGAGACGCGGAGGCTCGCCACCCCCGCGCCCGCCCGACGCGCGAAGCCCGCTAGCCGAAGGCCTGCCTGAGCGCGGCCCGGTACTGGTAGCGCGCCTTCTTCAACTGCCGGTCGGTCAGCGAGATGAAGCCCGCCTTCCGCGCGATCCCCTGCTCGTTGTTGAAGATATAGCCGATGAACGAGGCAACCTCGCCGCGCCGGAAAGACGCCCGTTTCGCGTAGATGAAGAGCGGCCGGGCGAGCGGCCTGTACGTGCCCGCCTGAACCGTCTTGATGCTCGGCGAGACACAGCCCTTGCCGTTGTCGACGCCGACGAGCTTCAGGTTGGCCGCGTTCTCCTCGTAGTAGGAGAAGCCGAAGTAGCCGAGCCCGCCCTTCTCGCCCTCGACGCCCTGGACGATGATGTTGTCGTCCTCGGTCGCGAGGTAGTCGGAGCGGCTCGACTTCGCCTTGCCGTTGATCGCCTCGGTGAAGAAGTCGAAGGTTCCCGAGTCCGTGCCCGGGCCGAACAGCTTCAGCGGCACGTCCGGGAAGCTCGGCCGGATGTCCTTCCAGCTCGAGACCTTGGAGCCCGGGCCCCAGATCGCCTTCAGCTCGGCGGTCGTGAGGCAGTTGACCCACGTGTTCGCCTTGTTGACGACGACGGAAATCCCGTCGTTCGCGACCGTGAACGCGACCCATTTGACGCCCGCGTCGCGGCAGCGGATCGCTTCCGAGTTCTTCATCGGGCGGGACGCGTCCGAGAGGTCGGTCTCGTCACGGCAGAACCGCTCGAAGCCGCCGCCCGTGCCGGAGATCCCGACGGTGATCCGGACGCCCTTGTTCTTCGCCCCGAACCCCTCCGCCGCCGCGATCGCGTAGGGGCCGACCGTGCTCGAGCCGTCGACGGTGATCGTGCCGCCGAGGGCCGAGACGCCTGCCGCGGCGCCAGCGGCGAGCACGGCTGCGGCGAGCGCCGCCAGTACGAGAGCCTTCGTCATCTCACTCCTCTGTTCGTGGTCGTTGCCATCGCCCGCAGTCTCGGAGCGAGGGAGCCACGGAGGGGCTGAAAGGCGGTTAGGGAGTCGTGTCGAGGTCGTGAACGAGCGCGGCGATCCGGCCGGCGATCTCGTCGCGGATGGCCCGGACCTCGTCGAGCGGGAGGCCGGCCGGGTCGGTCAGCTCCCAGTCGAGGTAGCGGGTGCTCGGGACGACCGGGCAGGCGTCGCCGCAGCCCATCGTCACGACCACGTCGGCCCACTCTGCGTCGGCGCGGTCGAGCTCGTGCGGCACTCGTTCCGCGAGATCGACGCCGAGCTCGCGCATCACCTCGACGACCTCGGGGTGGACGGCCGCCGCGGGCGTCGTCCCCGCCGAGCGGCCCTCGTGCCGCCCACCGGCAGCGAGCCGGAAGAGCGCCTCCGACATCTGCGACCGCCCCGCGTTCTGCTTGCAGACAAAAAGAACGTGCACCACCTCATCCTCCCACTGAGCTGGTGCGCCCCTGAGCTGGTGGGCTCCAACGGAGCCCCTTTAGGGGTCTTAGCGCGAAAGGCGTCCGCCGCGAGGCGGATGCCTTTCTTGCGCAGCAAACATCAATGCGACGCGTCGGTGAACTCGCGGAACTCGCCGCTGACGAGGTAGGCGGTCTGCTCGCCGATGTCGACGGCGTGGTCGCCGATCCGCTCGAGGCTGCGCGAGACGATCACCATCCGTAGGCCCCACTCGCGGGACTGCATGTCCTGGCCGATGTCGAGCAGTCGGTTGACGACTCGCCGGTTGGCCCGGTCGATCAGCTCGTCCAGCTCGAGCAGCGACTCGGCCGCGACGCGGTCGCGCTCCTTGAGGGAGCGGAGCGCGACGCGGATCATCTGCTCGGCGCGCTCGCCCATCTCCTTGAAGCCCTCGAGGAGCACCTCGTCCGGCGCGAGGTCGCGGGAGAGCTTTGTCAGCTTCGCGATCGTGACGCAGTGGTCGCCCATCCGCTCGAGGTGGAGGTTGTTGTGGAGCAGCGCGAGCACGAGCCGGAGATCGGACGCGACGGGGGTCTGGCGGGCGAGCAGGAGCTCGATCCCCTGCTCGACCTGCTTCCACTGCTCGTCGATGTCGTCGTCGAACGCGATCACCTCGTCGGAGAGCTCGACGTCCTGGGAGCAGACGGCCTCGACGGCGCCGCGG
>JBBQHQ010000036.1:0-18788 GCA_038324115.1 Gaiellales bacterium | reverse complement strand
GATCCGGTGCAGCGAGATCAGCGGCGCCAGGGCGATCAGCATCGCCGCAAGCACCCGTGCCCCGAGCGCGGCCCAGGCCTCGGGCGCGGCCTGCGGCGTTCCCCCGAGCACGGGGACGACCGAGAAAGCGAGCGTCCCGATCCCGGCGACGCAGAAGCCGGCCGCAAGGAGCAGGTCGGGAACGCGCCCCTCGACCGAGAACCGGATCCCGGTCAGGATCGCCACGATCGTCGCCGCCAGGACGACGGTCGTGTCCAGCACGAGCCGTCCCTCCGGCAGCTGGTAGGTGCTGCGCAGCGAGGGGTTCGTCAGGAAGAGCGCGGTCGCGGACCCGAGCAGGGCCACGAGCAGCAGCTCACCGACGAGCCAGGACTCGAATGTCTCTTTCGCACTCCGTTGCACAAACCCCTAATCGGCAGGCACCCCCTTGCCGATGAGAGGGAAGATGTCAGAGCGCATTCTCGTCGTCGACGACCACCCCCTGACCCGCGACGCCCTTTCGGCGCTGCTCGCCCAGGGCGGCTTCGACGTGGTCGGAGAGGCGGCGGACGGGCGCGAGGCGCTCGAGTTGGCGCAGAGCCTGCAGCCCGACCTCGTCCTGCTCGATCTCTCGATGCCCGGGCTCGACGGCCTCGGCGCGCTGCCCCGGCTCCGCTCGGCCGCACCCTCCTGCGAGGTTGTCGTCCTGACGGCTTCCGGCACGGAGGAGAACCTGCTCGCCGCGATCCGCGGCGGCGCAGCCGGCTATCTCCTGAAGAGCGAGCCCCCCGAGCGGATCGTCGCCTTCCTCCGCGGCGTCGCGAACGGCGAGGCTGCGCTGTCCGGCGAGGTCGCGCGGCGCCTGCTCGACCAGGTGCGCACAGGCGGCCGGATGGGCGGCGGCGTCCCGGACGACATCGCCCATGCGCTCTCGGCCCGCGAGGTCGAGGTGCTGCTCCTGCTCGACGACCATCTCTCGACCGACGACATCGCCAAGCGCCTCTTCATCTCGGAGCACACCGTGCGCTCCCACGTCAAGAGCCTGCTCCGCAAGCTCGGCGTCTCCTCGCGGCGCGAGGCCCTCGAGCGGCTCTCGCTCGCGCGCGCCTGAATCACCCACCGTGGGGGATACGGTTCACGTCCGCAGGGCGATGAGTCCGCCGGCCCCGCAGCCGATGAACAGGTCGTAAGACTCCTTCCAAGAACATGCGGTGGCATTGCAGACGGTCGGCGAAAGCCGGCCGTCTCTCTTTTTCAGGAGCCGAAGCCGGCGTGCGCCGCGGCGACGAGCCGGGGCAGGGTCTCGAGGTTGTAGCCGCCCTCGAGGAACGCGGCGACTCTCGGGGCGAGCCCGGCGCAGCGACGGGCGAGCTCGGTGAACGCGGCGTCCGTGAGCGCGAGCCCACCGAGAGGATCCTCTTCGTGGGCGTCGAGCCCCGCCGAGACGAGAACGAGGTCCGGCTCGAAGCGCTGCACGGCCGGCACGAGCTCGCGCTCGAAGAGGTCGAGGTAGGCGTCGTCGGCGGTGCCCGCGGCGACCGGGAGGTTCAGCGTCGTGCCGGCGCTCGTGCCCGGCCCGCCGGTGCCGGGATAGAACGGCCACTGGTGCAGCGAGGCGAAGTAGACGCTGTCGTCCCCCTGGAAGATCGCCTCGGTCCCGTTGCCGTGGTGGACGTCGAAGTCGACGATGGCGACGCGACGAAGCCCGAGCTCGGCCTGGGCGTAACGGGCCGCGATCGCGACGTTGTTGAGGAGGCAGAAGCCCATCGCGCGGTCGGCAAGCGCGTGGTGACCGGGCGGGCGCACGAGGGCGAAGCCGCCGCGGTCGACGGCCTCGAGCCCGATCCCCGCCGCGAGCCGGGCCGCCCGCCACGAGGTCTCACTCGCGACCGTGTCCGCGTCGAGCTGCGTCGGCCCTGCGACCGCGCGGAGGGCGGCGAGATGCTCTTCGGTGTGAACGCGCAGGAGGTCGTCCTCGCCGGCCTCCCGGTCGACCGTCTCCCCGCTCAGGCCGAGCAGCCGCTCCTGACGCTCGGGGTGCCCCCCGGTCGGGTGGAGCCGCGCGAGCTCCGGGTTCGTCAGGAGCTCGATGCCCGCTCCAGCCCCCGCAGGCGCTCCTCCAGACGCGCGAGGCCCCACTCCTGCGCGAGCCCGGCGGCGCGGCCCCAGGTCGGCTCCTGGTCGGGAAGCTCCGGCAGCGGCGCCTCCGCGTCCATCGTCGCGATCCGCCGGTAGAGCCTGAGCGCGTCTGCCTCCTGGGCGAAGCGCCCCTCGGCGAGCGCCGCCTCGAGCGAGCCGTACTGGGCGAGCAGCGCCGCCGCCGTCTTCTCGCCGACCCCACGGGCGCCGGGGATCTTGTCGGAGGGGTCGCCGCGGAGCGCGATGAAGTCGGGAACCTGGGCGGGATCGACCGCGTAACGCTCACGGACGCCGCTGGGGTCGATCCGCGCGAGTGGTCCGCCGCCGCGCTGGGGCTGGAGGATCGTCGTCCGCTCGCTCGCGAGCTGGAACATGTCGCGATCGCCGCTCGCGACGAGCACGCTGCCGCCGCGCGCCTCCTCGGTGGCGACGGCGGCGGCGAGGAAGTCGTCCGCCTCGTAGCCGTCGCCCTTGGCGACCGCGAAGCCCATCGCCTCGACGAGCCGGGGCGCCAGGTCGAGCTGCTCGAGCAGCTCCGCCTCGAACTCCCGGCCGCCCTGGTAGCTCTCGAGCGCGAGGTGGCGGTAGGTCGGGACGGTCAGGGTGTCCCAGGCGACGACGACCGCGCGCGGCCGCTCCTCCTCCCAGAGCCGGACGAGCAGGTTGCCGACACCCACGAGGAGCCCGCCCGCGCCGCCGTCGCCGCGGCGGATCGACTTGGGGAGGGCGTGATAGGAGCGATGGGCGAAGGAGTCGCCGTCGACCGCGAGCAGCGGTCTCACGCCGATGCCTCCAGCTCCTGGATCGCGGCCATCAGCCGGACGGTCGCGACCTGCGCCGCATCCTCCTGTCCGGCGAGATCGTCGAGAGGGATCGAAGCGCCGTAGGCGACCCGGAGCTGCGCGAGCCGGCCGAGCCGGTCGGTGCCGACGATCCCCGCCGGCACGAGCGGGACACCCGCCTCCAGCGCGATCCGGGCGGCGCCGGTGTGGGCACGCGCCTCGTACTTCTTGCGCAGCCCCTTCTTCCGGCGCGTTCCCTCGGGGAACATCACGACCGCGTGCCCCTGCCGGCAGAGCTCGATCGCGTTCTCGATCGCCACGGTGTCGCGCTCCCCACGCCGGACGGGGAAGCCGCCGGCGCCGAGGATGATCTGCTTGAGGCCGGGCCAGAAGAGCTCCGACTTCGCCATGAAGCGGAGGCAACGCCCCGGGAAGAGCGGGAGCCCGAGCGGCCACGGATCGAAGTTCGAGTTGTGGTTGGCCGCGAGGACAAAGCCGCCCTCGGCGGGGAGGTTCTCCTTGCCCGTCGCCCGCAACCGGAAGACGGTGCGCACGACCGGAAGGCTGAGCAGCGCGATCGCGAAGTAGACGGGACTCCGGCGCGGGGTGCTCACAGGCGCGCGAGCAGCCATTCGTGGATCCGGCGCACCGAGTCGGGCAGCCACAGGGTCAGGTGCCCCTCGTCCTCGCGGAACCAGGCCTCGGCGCCCGGGATCGCTGCCGCCAGCCAGTCCCCGTGCGTGCTGGGCACCATCAGGTCCTGCCGGCCCTGGACGACGAGCACCGGCAGATCGAGCCTGGCCGGGTCGAAGCCCCACGATCGGGCGAAGGCGAGGTCGTCGTCGATCCAGCCGTCGACGCCGTGTCCGAGCCCCCGCTCGTTGGTGTCAAGCAGGTGCAGCCCCAGGCCGGTCTGCATCGCGGCCTCGTCCGGAGGCGAGAGCAGCGTGCGCATCTGCTCGGTCAGAGCCGCGACGCTGGCCCCCATCCGCTTCGCGCCCTCCTCCAGCGCGGGCCGGAGCGTGGCCTCGCCCTCGAGCGTGGCGCCGAACTCCTCGAGGTTCCCCTCGCCCATCCCGGCGAGCCAGTCGAACCCGTCGGCGTCGTAGGGCGCCACGCCGGCGACGCTCGCGACGGCCGCGACCCTTCCGGGCAGCCCGGCGGCACACGCGAGCGCGTGCGGGCCGCCCCCGGAGAGCCCCCAGGTCGCGAAGCGGTCGAGCCCGAGAGCGTCGGCGATCGCGCACGCGTCGTCGGCGGCCGAGGCGATCGTCCGCCCGGGGAGGCGTGCAGAGGCGCCGTACCCGGGCCGGTCGTACGAGACGAGCCGCGCACCCTGCTCCGCCGCGAGCCGGTCGTGCGCCTCCCACGGCACCCCGCTCGACGGCGTCCCGTGGTGGAAGAGGATCGGCCGGCCGGCGGGGTCGCCCGCCTCGTAGACGGTGAGCGAACGGCCGTCCGGTGCCTTGATCGTGCTGGTCGTCACCGCCATGGCCTGACCCTAACGCCCGCCCGGCGCGACGGCGGTGACCAATCCCGGCGCTATCGTGTCCAGCCGTGGCAGCAACCAAAGACCGGACGAGGCGGCTCGTGATCGTCGAGTCCCCGGCCAAGGCGAAGACCATCGCCGGCTACCTCGGCTCCGATTACATCGTCGAGTCGAGCATCGGCCACATCCGCGACCTCCCGAACCGGGCCTCCGAGATCCCCGCCAACCTGAAGAAGGAGCCGTGGGCCCGCCTCGGCGTCGACGTCGACCACGACTTCGAGCCCCTCTACGTCATCGACGCGGACAAGAAGCAGCGCGTCTCCGACCTGAAGAAGAAGCTCAAGGACGTGGACGAGCTCTACCTCGCGACGGATGAGGACCGCGAGGGCGAGGCGATCGCCTGGCACCTGCTCGAGGTGCTGCAGCCGAAGATCCCTGTCCGCCGGATGGTCTTCCACGAGATCACGAAGGACGCGATCGATCGCGCGCTTGGCGAGACCCGCGAGGTGGACAAGCGGTTGGTCGACGCCCAGGAGACGCGGCGGATCCTCGACCGCCTCTACGGCTACGAGGTCTCCCCCGTCCTCTGGAAGAAGGTCATGCAGGGCCTCTCCGCCGGCCGCGTCCAGTCCGTCGCCGTCCGTCTCGTCGTCGAGCGGGAGCGCGAGCGCCGCGCCTTCGTCTCCGCGGCCTATTGGGACGTCAAGGGCGTCTTCGCTGAGCTTTCTGGGCAAGCCGCCGGCGCCGGCGGCAGCTTCGAGGCCCGGCTCGTCGCCGTCGACGGCTCGCGCGTGGCCCAGGGCCGCGACTTCGCGCAGGACGGGACGCTGAAGGGGAAGGACGTCGTGGTCGTCGACGAGGAGCGTGCCCGCGGGATCGCCGAGAGCTTTGCCGGCGCCACCTTCGCCGTCCGCTCTGCCGACGAGAAGCCGTACACACGACGCCCGGCCGCGCCGTTCATGACCTCGACGCTGCAGCAGGAGGCGAGCCGTAAGCTCCGCTTCTCCGCGCAGACGACGATGCGCGTCGCCCAGCGCCTCTACGAGAACGGCTACATCACCTACATGCGCACCGACTCGACGACGCTGTCCGCGTCGGCGCTGAAGGCCGCCCGCGCCCAGGCGGCGCAGCTCTACGGCGCCGAGACCGTCCCGGAGGCGCCCCGCCAGTACACCCGGAAGGTCAAGAACGCCCAGGAGGCCCACGAGGCGATCCGGCCCGCGGGCGACACCTTCCGGCTCCCCAAAACCCTCGCGTCCGAGCTGAACCGCGACGAGCACGCGCTCTACGACCTGATCTGGAAGCGGACGGTCGCCTCGCAGATGCACGACGCACGCGGCCTGACCGTTTCGCTGCGGCTCGGCGCCGACAAGGACGGCACCGACGTCGAGTTCGGCGCCTCGGGGACCGTGATCACCTTCCGGGGCTTCCTCGCCGCCTACGAGGAGAGCCGCGACGACGATGCGCCGGCCGAGCAGGAGGACGAGCGGCCGCTGCCGCACCTCGCCGTCGGGGACACGCTCACCTCCAACGAGCTCGAGCCCGAAAGCCATGCGACCACGCCGCCCTCGCGCTACACCGAGGCGAGCCTCGTCCAGGCCCTCGAGGAGCGCGGGATCGGCCGCCCCTCGACCTACGCGTCGATCATGGGAACGATCCTCGACCGCGGCTACGTCTTCAAGCGCGGCACCGCACTCGTCCCGAGCTTCCTGGCGTTCGCCGTGATCTCGCTCCTGGAGCAGCACTTCGCCCAGCTCGTCGACTACCAGTTCACCGCACGGATGGAGGACGACCTCGACCGGATCGCGTCCGGCGACGAGGCCCGCGTCGACTGGCTCCGCGCCTTCTACTTCGGCGCGTCTGGCGATGGCGGCCTCAAGGAGCTCGTCTCCGACATCGGCGACATCGACGCACGCGCCGTCAACACCCTCCCGATCGGGGACGGGATCTCGCTCCGGGTTGGCCGGTACGGCCCCTACGTCGAGCGCGGCGAGGAGCGGGCGAGCGTCCCGGAGGACATGGCGCCCGACGAGCTCACCGTCGAGAAGGCGGAGGAGCTCCTCTCGGCGCCGAGCGGTGACCGCTCGCTCGGGCAGCACCCCGACTGGGAGCGTGAGGTCGTCGCCCGGAACGGCCGCTACGGCCCCTACGTGACCGAGGTGCTGCCGGAGGACTCGAAGGACAAGCCGCGCACCGCGTCGCTGTTCAAGACGATGTCCGTGGAGGCGGTCACGCTCGAGGAGGCCGTCCGGCTGCTCTCGCTCCCGCGGACGCTCGGCGAGGACGACGGCGTCGAGATCACCGCGCAAAACGGGCGTTACGGGCCGTACATCTCGAAGGGCTCCGACTCCCGCTCCCTCGAGGACGAGGAGCAGCTCTTCTCGGTCACGCTCGAGGAGGCGAAAGCGCTGCTCGCGCAGCCGAAGCAGCGCCGCGGCCGCGGCCAGGCGAAGCCGCCGCTGAAGGAGCTCGGGCCCGACCCTGTCTCCGGGAAGCCGATGGTCGTCAAGGAGGGCAGGTTCGGCCCCTACGTCACGGACGGGGAGACGAATGCGAGCCTCCGCAAGGGCGACGATCCGGAGTCCCTGACGGTCGAGCGGGCCGCCGAGCTGCTCGCCGACCGGCGCTCGCGGGGCCCTGCGCCGAAGAAGAAGTCGCGCACCCGCCGATCCGCGGCGTAACGTCCTCGAAACCGCAAACTTTTCGTGCCAATCGCCGTCCTTGCAACTGTGGGCCCCGAGCGGCGCGCTACCGTCGCGCATACACCAGATCCAGGCCCCTCACCGGAATAGACCGCACGACCCTGACGTTTTGAGCTTGTAACACTCACCACTGCTCGCTTCCCCTGGCACGAAGAGGGAAAAGCTCCTATGGTGCGTAAGTTTGTTGCTACCCCGCGAGGAACGACCCGAAGGGATGACGCTTCTCCTTGACGCAGAACCAGCTGAATGAACTGATCGAGTCGGACCAGGTCAAGGCGCTCGTCGAGCGCTCCGAAGAGCGTGGCTTCATCGAGCCGATCGAGTTCGAGGCGTTCGTCCTCGAGCACGAGCTGAACGACGAGGATTCCGAGCAGCTCACGCGTGAGCTGGAGACGCTCGGGCTCGAGATCGGCGCCGGCGAGGCCGGCAAGGCCGCGGTCGCCACGAAGACGGCTGCACGCAAGGACGCCGAGCCGGACGAAGACGAGAAGGAGGAGAAGGAGTCCGCGTATGTCGCGGAGGCCTCGGTCGCGACCGGCGCCGCCGACAGCCTGCAGCTCTTCCTCGCCGACGTCGGCCGCCACAAGCTGCTCACCGCCCATGACGAGGTCGTCCTCGCCAAGGCGATCGAGCGCGGCGACCCGACCGCGAAGCGGCGGATGATCGAGTCGAACCTGCGCCTCGTGGTCTCGATCGCCAAGGGCTACCGCGGCCTCGGCGTCCCGTTCCTCGACCTGATCCAGGAGGGCACGCTCGGCCTCAACCGCGCGGTCGAGAAGTTCGACTGGCGCCGCGGCTTCAAGTTCTCGACCTACGCGACCTGGTGGATCCGGCAGTCGGTGCAGCGCGCTGTCGCCAATCACGCCCGCACGATCCGCGTCCCCGTGCACGTCGTCGAGCGCCAGCAGAAGCTCTCCCGGGCGGCCCGCCGCCTCGAGGTCGAGCTGGGCCGCGAGGCGACGAAGCTCGAGCTCGCCGAGGCAACCGGCCTGCCGATCCAGCACGTCGAGGAGGCGCTCGGCGCCGCCCACGCGTCCGTCTCGCTGAACCAGACGGTTGGCGCGGACGACGAGGGCGAGCTCGGCGACCTGTTCGCCGACCGCGAGGCCGCGGACCCGTTCGAGGAGGCCGAGGAGTCGCTGCGCAAGCAGGGCGTCCGCCGGGCCCTCGACGCGCTCCCGGAGCGCGAGCGCCGGATCCTGGAACTGCGGTTCGGCTTCGAGGGCGAGCCCTGGACGCTCGAGGCGATCGGGCACGAGCTCGACCTCACGCGCGAGCGCGTCCGACAGCTCGAGGGCCAGGCCCTGTCGAGGCTCGCCGCGCTGCGCGATCTTGCCAGCCTCGCGGCCTAGGCCGCACCGACCATCAGGCAAGTTCGAGGGCGGCCAAACAAGGGATACTCCCCGACGTAAAGGGATTTTCTGGCCATTCGAAAGGAGACACCTTGAGGTCGAAGTGGCATTGGCTGCTGCTGGCTCTCGTCGTGGGCGCGCTCGCGCTGGCGGCGGGCTGCGGCGGCGACGACAACGGCGGCTCGGCTGCCGACACCACGTCGGGGGACACGAGCGGGGGTGGCACGACCGGGGGGACGATGGTGTTCGCCGGCGCCTCCGATCCGGTCTCGCTCGATCCGGCGCTCGTCAGTGACGGCGAGTCGATCCGTCCGATCACGCAGATCTTCGAGACGCTCGTCGGGCTGAAGCCCGGCGGCACCGAGCTCGTCCCGGCGCTCGCCGAGTCGTGGGAGGTCTCGGAGGACGCGAAGGCGATTACGTTCACGCTCCGCAGCGGGGTCAACTTCACGGACGGCACCCCGTTCAACGCGGAGGCGGTCTGCTTCAACTTCGACCGCTGGTACAACTTCAGCGGCCCCGCCCAGAGCGCCTCGGCGTCGTACTACTGGCAGGCCACGTTGGGCGGCTACGCCAAGAACTCGAAGGAGAACGAGGGTCTCGGCGAGAGCCTCTACGCAAGCTGCGAGGCGAAGGACGACACCACCGCGGTGCTCAACCTGACCAAGCCGTCGGCGTCGATCCTCGGCGCCCTGGCGCTGCAGGCGTTCGCGATCGCGAGCCCGAAGGCGCTGCAGGACTACAACGCCGACGCGGGCACCCTCGACGAGGAGACCGGGTTCAAGCCGACCGGCACGTTCGGCACCGAGCATCCCGTCGGCACCGGCCCGTTCAAGCTCGAGAAGTGGGAGATCGGCAGCAAGCTGACCCTCGTCCGCAATGAGGACTACTGGGGCGACAAGGCCAAGCTGGACAAGCTGATCATCCGGCCGATCGGCGACAACGCCGCGCGGCTGCAGGCGCTCCAGAACGGCGAGATTCAGGGCTACGACCTGGTCGAGCCGCAGGACGTCCCGACGATCGAGTCGGACGCGAACCTGCAGATCGAGGAGCGGCCCGCCTTCAACGTCGCGTACGTGACGATCAACCACAAGGTCCCGCCGTTCGACAAGCTCGAGGTGCGGCAGGCCGTTGCCTACGGGCTCGACCGGCAGGCCGTCGTGGACAACTTCTACGGCGGGCGCGGCGAGGTGGCGAAGGAGTTCATGCCGCCGAGCCTCGAGGGCTACGCCGACGACGTGATGGAGTACCCGTACGACCCCGCGAAGGCGAAGGAGCTGCTGCAGAAGGCAGGTCTCACCCTTCCGGTCAAGGTCGACTTCTGGTACCCGACCGACGTCTCGCGGCCGTACATGCCCGACCCGAAGCGGAACTTCGAGGCCTTCGCGGCCAGCCTGAACAAGTCCGGCTTCAAGGTCGTGCCGCACAGCGCCCCGTGGCGCCCCGACTACCTGGGTCGCGTGGACACCGGCAAGGCCGGCGCCCTCAACCTGATCGGGTGGACGGGCGACTACGCGGACGCCGACAACTTCATCGGCGTCTTCTTCCAGGGGGAGAAGCCTCAGTGGGGCTTCAACAACCCGGAGCTGTTCAAGGCGCTGGACGCGGCCGAGGTTCAGCCCGATCCGGCAACACGGATCTCGGAGTACCAGGACATCAACCGGATGATCATGGAGTACCTCCCGGGCGTTCCCTACGCCCACTCGAAGCCCGCGCTCGCCTTCTCGGCGAAGGTGCAGGGCTTCGTTCCGAGCCCGACCACGAACGAGTCGTTCGCATCGGTCTCACTGGAGGGGTAACGAAGTAAGAGGCTAGAGTCCGGCGGGCGACATGTTGCGATTCGTCGTCCGCCGGCTCCTCCTCCTCGTCCCGATCCTGATCGGGCTCTCGCTCCTCGTCTTCGTCTGGATCAGGGCCCTCCCGGGAGGCCCCGCCGAGGCGCTCCTCGGCGAGCGTGCGACCGCAGCGTCCGTCGCCCAGATCGAGAAGCAGTACGGGCTCGACAAGCCGATTTGGCGGCAATACATCAGCTACGTCGACAACACGCTGCGCGGCGAGCTCGGGACGAGCATCACGACGCGGCAGCCGATCACCGCCGAGATCCGACGGCGCTTCCCCGCCACGGTCGAGCTGGCGTTTGCAGCCGGCTTCTTCTCGATCCTCTTCGGGATCCCCCTCGGCTTCTTCGCGGCGAAACGCTACGGCGGCTTCTTCGACCAGTTCAGTCTCGTCGCGTCGCTGCTCGGGATCTCGATCCCCGTCTTCTTCCTCGGGATCGTGCTCAAGTACCTCTTTGCGGTGCAGCTCGGCTGGCTGCCCACGGTGGGCCGGATGGACGTCCTGGTCGACGTCCCCCACCCGACGAACCTCTACATCCTCGACTCGATCCTGGCCGGGAACATGACCGCCCTCTGGGACGTGCTCAAGCACCTGATCCTGCCCGCGGTCGCGCTGGGGTCGATCCCGCTCGCGATCATCACCCGGATCACCCGGGCGGCCGTGCTCGACGTCCAGAACGAGGACTACGTCCGGACCGCGCGCGCCAAGGGCGTCTCCCCGGCGATCGTCGACCGGCGGCACGTGCTCCGGAACGCGCTGCTCCCGATCACGACGATCATCGGCCTCCAGGTCGGGCTGCTCCTCTCGGGCGCCGTCCTGACCGAGACGGTCTTCGCCTTCCCCGGGATGGGCACCTGGCTCGTCGAGGCGATCCGGAACCGCGACTTCCCCGTGCTCCAGGGCGGGATCCTCTTCCTCGCCGTGATCTTCGTCTTCGTCAACCTGATCGTCGACCTCTCCTACGCGATCATCAACCCGAGGATCCGGCTCTCGTGAGCCTGGCGGAGCTCGAGGCGCGGGAGATCCAGCTGGAGGCGCCGAGCGGGCTGTGGGCCGAGGCGTGGCTGAGGCTCCGCAAGAACCCGGGCGCGCTGATCGGCTTCGGGCTCGTCGCGCTCTTCGTCCTCGTCGCGCTGCTCGCCCCCTGGCTCGCGCCGCACAGCCCGAGGGAGCAGAACCTCTCCCTCCTCCGCGACGGCTGCTGCCCAGGCCCGTCCGCCGAGCACCTGATGGGCGTCGACGCGCTCGGCCGCGACGAGCTCTCGCGGATCATGTTCGGCGCCCGCTACTCGCTCCTGATCGGGATCGTCTCGGTCACCGTCGGGCTGACGATCGGGCTCCTGCTCGGCGCGGTCGCCGGCTACGTGGGCGGGATCGCAGACACGCTGATCATGCGGGCGATGGACATCATGCTCTCGATCCCGGGGCTCCTCCTCGCGATCGGCCTCGTCGCTCTGCTCGGCCCGGGGATCTGGCAGATCATGGTGGCGGTCGGGATCGTCAACGTACCCGTCTTCACGCGCCTCCTGCGCGGCTCCGTGCTGGCACAGCGCGAGAACGACTTCGTCCTGGCGGCGCGCTCGGTCGGGGTGCCGAAGCGGCAGATCCTCTTCTCCCACATCCTCCCGAACGCGATCTCGCCGGTGATCGTCCAGGGAACGCTTGCCCTGGCGACGGCGATCATCGACGTCGCCGGCCTCGGCTTCCTCGGGCTCGGGCCCCAGGATCCCGCCACGCCCGAGTGGGGGACGATGCTGACCGACACCGTCCGCTACCTGCAGACCGCGCCCCACCTCGCGATCTTCCCCGGGGTGGCGATCGTGATCAGCGTGCTCGGCTTCAACCTGATCGGCGACGGGCTCCGCGAGGCCCTCGACCCGAAGCTGCGGGGCCGTGGCTAGAGAGCCCATCCTCGCCGTCGAAGACCTGCACGTCCGCTTCGGGACGAGCCGCGGGCCGGTGTACGCCGTCAACGGGATCTCCTTCGACATCGCGCCCGGCGAGACGCTCGGGATCGTGGGCGAGTCGGGCTGCGGGAAGAGCGTCACCTCGCTGGCGCTGCTCGGGATCCTGGCCCGGAACGGCCGCGTCACCGAGGGCCGCGCCACCTTCGAGGGCCGCGACCTGCTGACGCTGAACGACCAGCAGCTCCGGACGATCCGCGGTCGAGAGATCGCGATGATCTTCCAGGACCCGATGACCTCGCTGAACCCGGTGCTCACCATCGGCCGCCAGATCCGGGAGGCGCTCGAGACACACTTCGGGATGGACAAGGGGCCGGCGAACAAGCGGGCGGCCGAGCTGCTCGACCAGGTCGGGATCCCCAGCCCCGACCTGCGCCTGAAGGACTATCCGCACCAATTCTCCGGCGGGATGCGCCAGCGGGCGATGATCGCGATGGCGCTCGCGTGCGAGCCGAAGGTGCTGATCGCGGACGAGCCGACGACCGCGCTCGACGTGACGATCCAGGCGCAGATCCTCCAGCTCCTCCGCGACCTCGTCGCCGAGCGCGACACGGCGCTGATCCTGATCACGCACGACCTCGGGGTCGTCGCCGGGATGTGCGAGCGCGTCAACGTGATGTACGCCGGCATGTTCGTGGAGACGGGCACCGCCGACGAGCTCTTCGCGCGGCCGCGGCACCCGTACACGCTCGGCCTGCTCCAGAGCGTGCCGCGGCTCGACGCGGGCCGCCGGCAGCAGCTGCAGCCGATTCCCGGGGCGCCGCGCGACATGCTCAGCCCGCCGGCCGCCTGCCCCTTCGCGCCCCGCTGCCGCTTCGAGGTGGAGGAGTCGCGCCTCGAGGTGCCGCCGCTCGAGGAGATCGGCCGCGACCACCACGTTCGCTGCTTCAACCCCGTCCCCGCGGACGAGTGGCAGCGGACTCGGCTCGGGGACGCCGGATGAGCGATCCTCTGGTCGAGGTCGAGGACCTCCGCGTCTGGTTCCCGATCCGGAGCGGGCTCGTGATGGATCGCCACGTCGGCGACGTCAAAGCCGTGGACGGCGTCTCGCTCCACATCGAGCGCGGCGAGACGCTCGGGCTCGTGGGCGAGTCGGGCTGCGGCAAGTCCACCGTCGGCCGGGCGCTGCTCCGGCTCTACGAGCCGACCGGCGGCAAGATCGTCTTCGACGGGCAGGACATCACGACCATGAGCGAGAGCGAGCTGCGGCCGCTGCGCAAGCAAATGCAGATGATCTTCCAGGACCCGTACGCCTCCCTGAACCCGCGCCACTCGGTCGGCCGGATGGTCGGGGAACCGCTGCGGGTGCACGGAATGGGCGGCAAGGGCCTGGGCAAGAAGGTGCGCGAGCTGCTGACCACCGTCGGGCTGCCGGCCGACGCCGCCACCCGCTACCCGCACGAGTTCTCGGGCGGCCAGCGCCAGCGGATCGGGCTTGCCCGCGCGCTCGCGCTCAACCCCGACTTCATCGTCTGCGACGAGCCGGTCTCGGCGCTCGACGTCTCGATCCAGGCGCAGATCGTCAACCTGCTCGAGCTGCTCCAGAAGGAGTTCGACCTCACGTATCTCTTCATCGCGCACGACCTGGCCGTCGTCCGCCACATCTCCGACCGAATCGCCGTCATGTACCTGGGCCAGATCATGGAGCTCTCGCCAGCCGACGACCTCTACGAGAATCCGCTCCACCCGTACACGATCTCGCTGCTCTCGGCGATCCCGATCCCCGACCCGGAGATCGAGCGGAACCGCACCTCGATCCTGCTCCAGGGCGACCTGCCCAGCCCAGCGAACCCGCCCGCCGCCTGCCGCTTCCACACGCGCTGCCCGTACGTGCAGCCGACCCTCTGCCGCGACGAGGAGCCCGCGCTCCGAAAGGTGGACACGCACCTCGTCAAGTGCCACTTCGCCGAAGAGATCAAGGCGGGGAACATCGAGCCGCAGGTGCGCGAGACCGTGTTCCAGCCCTCGGCCTAAGTGGAGAAGCGGATCGATATCCGCTGGAGCGACCTCGACGGGTACGGGCACGTCAACCAGGCGGTGTACGTGACCTACGGGGAGGAGGCGCTCGACGCGTTCTTCCGCGAGCGGCTCGCGGACGGCGCCGACCGAAACTGGGACTACGTCGCCGCCCGGACGACCGTTGAGTACCGCTCCGAGCTCCGGATCACCGACGGCCCTGCGGTCGCGACCGTCGAGCTCGTCCGGCTGGGAACGAAGAGCATCACCACGCGCACGACCGTGGCCGCCGCCGATGGCCGTGTCGCGGCGGAGCTGGAGAGCGTCGTCGTCGCGATCGACGGGATGGGCGGGCCGAGCCGCGCGCTGATCGACGCGGAGCGGGAGGCGCTCTCCCGTGATCCGCGCTAGGCGGCGGGCGCGCGGGCCGTCACGGTCCACGTGGAGGCGGCGGCAACGACGGCGCCTCCGGGCCGCTCGAACTCTGCGAGCGCCTCGCGGAGGAGCGCCTCGAGCTTCGGCCGGATCTCGGCCGCACCGTCTCCGGCGAGCCGCACGACCTCGGCGGCGGGCCCCACCGCGAGGTTGAACGCGACGGCCTCGTCGAGCGTCCGGCCGATCTTCAGGTCGAGGTCAACGCGGTGGAGCGCGATCTGCTCGAACCCGGCAGAGACAAGGATCCCGCTGGTGGTGTCGGCGCCGGCCATCGAGAACGGCCCGGGGCCGCAGCGCGGCTCGTCCGTCTCCTCGGGCTCGTCCACGAGCGGCTTGATCACCGTCTCGGCCTTGTAGAGCCACGGGTTGTCCTCGCGCTGCCGCCAGACGACGATGCAGAGCCGGCCGCCAGGCGCGAGCGCGCGCCGGACGTTCCGGAGCGCGGCAACCGGGTTTGCGAAGAACATCGTCCCGAAGCGGGCGAAGGCGTAATCGAAGGTCTCCTCGAACTCGGCCGCCTGGACGTCCATGGCCTCGAAGCGGACGTTGGGGCGGCCGGCGGACTCCACGTGCGCGAGCTCGATGAAGCGGGGCGCGATGTCGACGCCGAACGCGCTGCCCTCGGGCCCGACGAGGTCGGCGAGGAGGGCGGTGCTATCCCCGAAACCGCAGCCGATGTCGAGCACGCGGTCGCCGGTCTTCGGAGGCGCGATCCGGAGCGCGGCCTCGCCGTGCGGCGCGAGCCCTTCGAGGACGAGGTGCCGGAACTCGAGGAACCGGTCGTAGAGGACGCCGTCCCAGGCTTCCTGCGACTCGAGATTCTCTGCGAGGACTTGCGCCATTCCGCACATCCTAACGCGCCGCGAACCTGAGATCATCCCTGTATGCCCGAATCGTGCTCCTGCGCCCTCGAGGTGGCGCCCATCCACGCCGAGCCCGATCCGGGCTCCGAGCAGGTGACGCAGGCGCTCCGGGGCGAGCCGCTGGCGGTCGAGGAGCGCCGCGACGGCTGGGCGCGGGTGCGGACCGCCTACGACTACCCGGGCTGGATCCCCGAGGACGCTCTTTCGGGCGAGGAGCCCGCCGGCTGGCTTCCCGAGCCGCGGGAGGGCGACGCCGTCGAGGAGGCGCGCGCCTATCTGGGCACGCCGTATCTCTGGGGCGGGATGAGCGAGCGGGGGATCGACTGCTCCGGGCTCGTCCACATGGCCTACCGGCGCCTCGGCCGACTCGTCCCGCGGGACGCGGATCAGCAGGAGGAGGCGGCCGAGCCGGTGGGCGAGCCGCGCTACGGCGACCTCGTCACCTACGGGGCCGAGCGGACCACGCACATCGCCTTCTGGGTCGGGGAGGGGCGGATCCTGCACGCCGCCGGCAGCCGCGCGGTCGTCGAGGAGGACGAGCCGGAGGACCTCACCCGTCTGAGGCGCGGAGTGGTGCGGTTCCATCCCTCGAACTGATTCCCTCGATCGAGCTAAAGGCGGGTGTGAACGCGGCCGATACCGGGGTCGTGGACGCAGCAGAGCGCAAAGAGATCCTGAATAGGTACATGGACCACAGCCGTCGCTTCGAGGCGGCCGCCATGCGCCGTTCGAACGGCTCTGCCGAGGTGATCCCGTTCACCGCGCCGATGCGCGAACTCGAGCAGGAGCCGACGATGCGCGAGATCGAAGTGCTTCAGCTCGTCGCGGACGGGCTCGTGAACCGCGAGATCGGCCAGCGGCTCTTCCTCTCCGAGGAGACGGTCAAGAGCCACGTGCGCCACCTGCTCGCGAAGCTGCAGTCGCGCTCCCGCGCGCATGCCGTCGCCGTCGGCTTCCGCCGCGGCCTCATCGGCTAGCGCCTCCCTTTCGAATCTCAGCCGTGCGAAAGCACGGCAGAGCCGCGCCGTGGCTTAGACTCCTGCGGCGCGTGCTCTGGCGCAGTCCAACTGTTTTCCACCTTCTCCACAGTCTGTGGACAACCCCCCATATGAGGGATGCCCGCTTCCAGTGGTGAAAGCAGTATTCGACGGCCTTACCACTCTTTAGTACCGCCGGCGACGGCAGCACGGCACACGAGTCCGAGAAGAACCTTTCTCACTGTGACCACTCCTAGGCTAGGGAACTAACGGCAAATGGAGCTTATACCCCTTTCGGGGGAGAAATCAAGAGATTTGAGCGGGCGTACCCCGTCGGCGCTGCATCTCTACGTAGCTCTCCTTAGCCTGGCTGCTGCCGGTGCTGCCGCGATCTTCTACGGCTCTGGTTTCTCGCTCGGCGATCGATGGGCCACGGCATCGTTGGCCCTAGTCGCAGCGATTGCCGAACGCGGGACGGTACGGCTCACCAGAACGGCGGAACGGTCGATCTCTCTCCTTCCGATGCTCTTTGCTGCCGTGCTCTTCGGCCCTATGGCGGCGGGTGTTGTGGGTGCAGCATCGATGCTCGGGGATCCAGAGTTGACCGCACGGTCGACTGGCCGAGCAATCCATCTGAAATGGGCGACCTATACGAGCACACGCTTCCTGGTCGGAGGAGCGATGGGGCTGGTTGCCACGGCTGCCATAGCAGGTCTCCCGACGCATTTTGGGGGAGTCGTCCTGGCAGCACTTGGGGGCGCTGTCGTCGGAGAAGCTCTCGATGTCGGATTCGCAGGACTGACCGCGCGAGTTCGGGGACGCCGGATGTCGGAGATCGCAACCACTCTGGCGCCTCTCGTCTTTGCGTCAGCACCGGTTTACGCTCCAATCGTCGCCATACTCACGGTGGCGTATCAGGAGGTCTCGCCATGGACGGCCCCCCTCTTCTTCGGCCCGGCGCTTGCGGCACAGCGCCTGTTCACGATGTATCAGGAACAGCGGCGGCTGGCGGACGACCTTTCTCTCGCGAACGATCATCTCGAGAGGGCGAACCTCTCCTTCGCCGCGGCCCTAGTCGCGACGCTCGACGCGAGAGATCGGTACACGGCCGGCCACTCGGCTGCAGTCGCCATCTACTCGCGCGACATCGCAGCTCGGATGGGACTGCCAGAGGCCGATCAGCGCACGGCTCACCTCTGTGGGCTCGTTCATGACATCGGCAAGATCGGGCTCGCACCTGGTCTTTTGGAGAAGGAAGGGCCGCTTAGCCTCGAGGAGCGCCGCCAGATGCAGGAGCATTCTTCAATCGGGGAGCGGATCCTCACGAATGTGGACGACTACCTGGATATCGCGAAGATCGTTAGGCACCACCACGAGCGCGTCGACGGCAACGGTTATCCCGACGCGCTGGTTGGCGAAGAGATTCCTGTCCTCTCTCGCATCATCGCTGTCGCCGATGCATATAACGCCATGACGAGTGATCGGCCGTATCGCGTGGCCATGCCAACCCAGGTTGCCCGCATGAGGCTTGCCCAGGCGGTCGAGAGCCAGTTCGATACCTCGGTGGTCGCAGCCTTCGAGGCGATCTTGGCAGGAAGCACCGACGCTTATCGGCGAGGTGTTCGAGCAGATTTTTCGATGTCGGTCGCACCGGTATCCGACGCTCCACCCCTCTCCTCGCTCGAAGCCGTCAGCTACTAGACGCGTGGCGTCAGGCGCCGGGAGACATCGTCCCGAAATCGCGCAGCGGCGGCCGTGCGGGTTCGAACGCCGAGCTTCTCGAAAATATGGTGCACGTGGAGTTTTACTGTCGCCTCACTAATCACGAGCCGCCGCGCAATTTCCGCGTTCGTGATGCCCGTCGCAAGCAGACCGTGGATCTCGGTCTCACGCGGCGACAAAACTCGCTGACCTCGCCCTGAGCGAGTAAGCGCTAGCGTCTCCGCAAGCGGTATGTCCGAGGCTCGGGTCATCACTTCGATTACCTTGCCGACTCTGCTGGCATCAGACCGCAGGCTGAGCAGGAGTTCGGGGTGGGTGCGGTAACCAACCACAAAGCAGTCCCAACTCCCAGACGATGACGCCATGTCAACGGCTTCCTTGGCACGCTCTGCAATGTCAGATGCATTCGTGACAGATGCGAACACCGCGTGTGCTACCGGAACGAGGACTCGCCCCTCCAGCGCCCGCGAGCGTTGGGTCGCCTCCTCAGCGAGGGACACATAGGTCGCATCTCCCAACCGTGCGAGGGCTAGCGCCCGCGTCGCGAGGACTTCAGCCAGCATGCCTACAGACATCGAACCGCTCGACG
>JBBQHQ010000035.1:0-18791 GCA_038324115.1 Gaiellales bacterium | reverse complement strand
CTCGTGCCGGGAGGAGAGCTGGAGCTTCCGGAGCACGCTGGAGACGTGCGTCTCGACCGTCTTGACGCTGAGGTGGAGGCGCGCGGCGATCTCCTTGTAGCGGTAGCCGCGCGCGATCAGCTGCAGCACCTCCCGCTCGCGGGCAGTGAGCGCGTCCAGCTCCGCGTCGCCGCCAACCCGCTCGCCTGCCGCGAACGCGTCGAGGACGAACCCTGCGAGGCGCGGCGAGAAGACCGCGTCGCCGGCCGCGATCCGCTCGACCGCCTGGGCGAGCTCCTCACCCGAGATCGTCTTCGTCACATAGCCGCGGGCGCCGGCGCGGATCACCGCGATCACGTCCTCGACCGCGTCCGAGACCGAGAGCGCGAGGAACTTGACGCCGGGCCGCTCCAGCGCGACGGCGGCGATCACGGCCTCGCCGCCCCCGTCCGGCAGGTGGACGTCGAGCAGGACGACCTCCGGGTCGAGCTCTCGGATCAGCGGCACCGCCTCCGCGACGCTTCCCGCCTCGCCGACGATCTCGACCGCGTTCGCCAGCTCGCCGCGCACGCCCGAGCGGAAGAGCTCGTGGTCGTCGACGAGGACGACGCGCCTCATGCCGCACCGTCCAGCGGGAGCGTCAGCTCGACCTCGGTGCCCGCACCGGGTGCCGTCGTGATCGTGACGCTGCCGCCCGCGCGCGCGAGCCGCCCCTCGATCGACTCCGCGATCCCGCGACGGCCGGGGTCGACGGCTGCCCGGTCGAAGCCGGCGCCTCGGTCGCGGACGTAGACGGAGATCGCGGTGGGTGTGGCCTCCGAGTAGACCGAGATCTCGTCGGAGGCGGCGAACTTCGCCGCGTTGGTCATCGCCTCGCGCGCGGCCAGCACCACCTGTTCCACCCGCTCGTCGAGCGGCGTGTCGCCTGCGCTCGCGAGCTCGATCCGGACGCGGTGCAGCTCCTCGATCTCGGCCACGGCCTGCTCGAGCGCCGCCGCGAGGGTCGTCGCGTCTCCGAGCCCGCCGCCGTAGAGCCAGCGCCGGAGCTCGTGCTCCTGCCGGCGGGCGATCGAGGCGACCCGCGCCGGGTCGTCCGCGTGGCGCTGGACGAGCGCCAGTGTCTGGAGGACGGAGTCGTGGACGCGGGCTGCGACGTCCGCGCGGCCCTGGAGGCGGATCCGCTCTGTCCGCTCGGCGGAGAGCTGCCACAGCCACGGGCCGATCACCAGCACGAGCGCCCCGAGGACAGCCCCCGGCCCGACAAAGGACTGCGAGTCGCGGATATTGCCGAGCAGCGTGACCGCCCCGGCCACGAGCAGCACGCCGCCGAGGAAGGGGATCGAGCCGCCCGGCCGGAACGAGCCCCCGCGCACGGCGACCACCGCGAGCCCCGCGACAGCGAGCCCGGTCCCGAGCACGATCTCGCCAGAGAGGCCGACCGCGAAGAGGAGCGCGGCGGCGGAAACGGCGACGAGCGCAGCTCCGAGCCAAGGTCGCCGCCCGCTCGACGCAGCCCAGAGCCCGAGGTAGAGAAGGATCCCCGCTCCTCCTGCGAGCGCGAGCAGGGCGAAGACGAGCCGGACGAGCGTGGCGTCGACCTTCAGCCTCGCGGCGATGCCGCCACAGACGCCCGCGGCGACCCGCTCGCTCTCGCTGCGCTCGAAGGGAAAGGCGGGGATCTGGCTCACGGCGCGCGCACGACCTCCACGTGGCCCGCCCCGACCTCGAGGTGGAGGCTGGTCGTGCCCGTGCCCGTGACGATCCTCGGCCGGTGGCCCTCTTCGTGCTGGTCGAAGACGTCCACCTCGCCGAACCGTGCGGACGCGTCGACGACGACCTGCGCGTCGCGCGGCACGATCACGCGCAGCTCGCCGATCCCGAGCTCCGCGCTCACGTCCATGGCGGCTCCGGTGGGGAGGGCCGAGAGATCGAGCTCGAGCGCGCCGATCCCGAGCTTGTACGGCTCCACCAGCTCCGCGGGGGTCGCGGGCCGGTAGACGCGGTCGCCCGTCCCGTCCGAGAGGCTGACGTCGAACCACGAGAAGGCGAGGACGACGGCGGCGGCGCTGAGGAGCACGAGCGTGGCGAGGAAGGCGCTGACGGCGAAGACGACCCGCCGCGTGCGGTTCTTCCCACCCGCCCAGAGGACTACGAGCCCGGCGAAGAGGACGACGAGCCAGCCTGCGCCGGCAGTCGGCCAGCTGTCCGCGGAGGAGAGAAGCACGGCAAGAGCCGCGGCGACGAGGCCGAGGCCGACGAGCCGGGCCGGATGCTCGCGCCGCTCCGCGATGGCGCGGGCGGCGATCGAGTCCTCCTTGCCTTCGGCCGGGAGCACGAGCGCCGCGGCCAGGTAGATCAGGAATCCGGCGCCTCCGAGGAGGGCCAGGACGACGAAGCCGAGCCGGAAGACCGAGGGCTTGAGCTCGAAGTAGTCGCCGAGCCCGCCGCAGACGCCTGTGAGGTACTTGTCGGTGGAGCTGCGCTCGAGGCGCTTGCTTGCGTGGGTGTGTGTGATGTGTTCGCTCATGCCTCTACGGTGCCGGGAGGCCGCGGCGAGCACCATCCGGCATCACCCTGATCCGACCCTGGTCTTCTCCCGACGCTATCGCGCTCCCCCCTTCGGGGGAAGGAGGAGGGGGTGGCGGTCGCGAATCACCCTGGTCCATGCGTCTCAGGATCGCCATCGTCGCCGCGGTCGCCGTCGCGCTCGCTGCGCCCAGTCTCGCCGCCGCCAACCCGCAGATCGCCGGGCTGCAGGTCGCCCTGCGCGCGTACGGCTACTACCTCGGGCCGATCGACGGGGCGGCGGGGCCCGGGACGGCGACGGCCGTCCGCGCGTTCCAGCGCTCGAGCAGGCTCGCGGTGGACGGGATCCCCGGCGCGACGACACGCCGCGCGCTCGGCCGCCTCGGCAGGCCGCTCTACGGCTCGCGGCAGCTGCGCCAGGGCCGCGTCGGCTGGGACGTTTCGGTGCTCCAGTTCCTGCTCGCCCGGCACGGGGTGGGGCGGGTGATCGACGGGTACTTCGGCCGGGAGACGCGCGTCGCCGTGCGCAGCTTCCAGCGGCGGCAGGGGCTGGCGGCCGACGGGATCGCCGGCCCACAGACGATGCGCGCGCTCGGCGGCGGGGGCAAGAGCGGCCTCGCGGCTCCGGTCCCGGTCGATCGCCGCTATCTCGTCCGTCCCGGCGACTCGCTGACCGCGATCGCGCAGGCGCACGGGACGACGTTGCGCACGCTCGCCGTCGTGAACAGGCTCGACCCGGCCAAGCCGCTCCCGATCGGGACGAGGCTCAGGATCCCCGTCGCGACCGCGGCGCCCCTCGCCGCGCCGCCCTCGGCCGTCCGGGACGTGATCACGGAGACGGCGAGCCGCTACGGCGTCGACCCGTCGCTCGCCCGTGCGGTCGCGTGGATGGAGTCGGGCTTCCAGCCGCACGTCGTCTCGGCGGCGGGGGCGCTCGGCGTGATGCAAGTGACGCCGCCCACCTGGGACTTCGTCGAGGACGTCCTCCTCGGTAAGCAGGTGCCGAACACGACCGACGGGAACATCCGCGTCGGCGTCGTCTTCCTCCGGCACCTCCTGAAGGAGTTCGGCGGCAACGAGCAGCTCGCGCTCGGCGCCTACTACCAGGGGATCCAGGCGGTCCGCCAGCACGGGCTCTTCCCGGAGACGCGGACGTACGTCGCTGCGATCACTTCGCTCAAGGGCCGCGTCTAGCGGCTCGGCGCATACGCTGTCGGCGTGGGCCGGCGAACCTCCTCCGTCCTCCGCGTGCTTCGCCGGCGGCGCGTTCTCATCCCGCTCGAGCTCGCGCTGCTCGCCGTGCTGCTCGGCCTGCTCGGCTGGGCGGTCCGCGACGTCTGGGCCGACGCCGCGCCGCGGCTGCGAGATGCGAACCTCGTCGACCTCGGGCTCGCGCTCGCCGCGCTCGCCGCCTACTACCTCGTCTTCGTGCTCGGCTGGATGCGGATCCTCGCCGCCTACGGCGTCCGGATCCCCTACCGCGTCGCGCTCCAGGCCGAGATGCTCTCGATGCTCGCGAAGTACGTGCCGGGCGGCGTCTGGACGCCGGCTGCGCGGGTCGTGGCGCTGCGGCGGCTGGGGATGAAGGACACGCCCGTCGTGCTCGCGACCGTCCTGCTCGAGGCCGGGCTCTCCGCGCTGGCCGGGGTCGGCGTCTTCGTGATCGGGCTCTCCTTCGTCGAGGGCGTGGACGCACCCCTGCTTCCGCTTGCGGCGTTCACCATGCTCGTCGCGTTCCTGCTCCACCCCCGGGTCTTCGCCCCGGTCGCGACCCGGCTGCTGAAGCCCTTCGGCGCCGAGGATCTCGAGCCGCTTCCGACCCGGAGGGCGCTCGAGCTGCTCGGCTTCTACGCCCTGACCTGGCCGCTCGGCGGCGTCGCGCTCTTCTTCCTGCTCCGCTCGGTGGGCGGCGACCCGGGCGTGGACGAGATCCTCTTCCTCGGCGGGGCGAGCGCGGTCGGCGCGATCGTGGCGGTGCTCGCCGTCTTCGCGCCCTCCGGCCTCGGCGTCCGCGAGGCATCGGTCTACGGGCTCCTGCTCGCGGTCGCGTCGGAGGGGGTGGCGCTCGGCGCGATCGTGCTGAACCGGCTCGCGATCACCGCGGTCGAGGCCGCGCTTCTCCTCGTCGGGCTGATCCTGATCCGGCTCGGCGGCGGCACCGTCGAACAGGACTCCGATCCCGAACGAGACCTAGTTGCTCAGAGCAACTAAGTCCGTGACGCCCTAGCCCGCCGGGGGGCCGAGGTGGAACGAGCTCGTTCCGACCCGCTGCGGGACGAGCGGGAAGGGCAGCTCCGCGAGCAGGGACTCGAGCGCGTGGAGGACGCGCGTCGCGACCTGCTCGATGTCGTCCGCGAGGACGCCGAGCTCGAGGTGCGAGCCGATCTCCTCGATCGGGCCGCTGAGCCCGAAGGCCGCGAGCGTGCGGCCGAGCAAGCCGGCGGGCAGGTCGCGGGCCGAGTCGATTTGGATCGTGAACGTCATCTCAGGCTCCTTTCTCGTCGAATTGGGCTTCCTCGGTCGATCCCTTCAGCGCGAGCGTCGAGCTCTCGCCGCCGGAGACGGCGGTCGCGACCTCGTCGAAGTAGCCGGCCCCGACCTCGCGCTGGTGGCGCGTGGCGGTGTAGCCGTGCTCCTCGAGGCCGAACTCGCGCTGCTGTAGCTCGACGTAGGCGCTCATCCCGGACTCGGCGTAGCCGCGCGCCAGCTCGAACATCGACTCGTTCAGGGCGTGGAAGCCGGCGAGCGTGATGAACTGGAAGGCGTAGCCCATCGCGCCGAGCTGCTGCTGGAAGCTGGCGATCGTCTCGTCGTCGAGGTGCCGCTTCCAGTTGAAGGAAGGCGAGCAGTTGTACGCGAGCAGCTTGCCGGGGAACTCGGCGTGGATCGCGTCGGCGAACTCCCGGGCGATCCCGAGATCCGGGGTGGACGTCTCCATCCAGATCACGTCTGCGTAGGGCGCGTAGGAGAGGCCGCGCGCGATCGCCGACTCGACGCCGCCCGTAACCCGGAAGAAGCCCTCGGGCGTGCGGTCGCCCGTGACGAACGGGCGGTCGCGCTCGTCCACGTCGCTCGTGAGGAGCGTCGCGGCGTCGGCGTCCGTGCGCGCGACGAGCACGGTGGGGACGCCCATGACGTCGGCGGCGAGCCGCGCGGCGAGGAGTGTCCGGACGAACTGGCTCGTGGGGACGAGCACCTTGCCGCCGAGATGGCCGCACGTCTTCTCGGCCGCGAGCTGGTCCTCGAAGTGGACGCCCGCAGCCCCGGCCTCGATCATCCCCTTCATCAGCTCGAACGCGTTCAGGGGGCCGCCGAAGCCGGCCTCCGCGTCGGCCACGATCGGGACGAACCAGTCGATCTCGCTCCGGCCTTCCGACCACTCGATCTGGTCGGTGCGCTGGAGCGCGTTGTTCAGGCGCTTGACCATCGCGGGGACGCTGTTGGCGGGGTAGAGGCTCTGGTCGGGATAGACCTGCGCGGAGATGTTCCCGTCGGCGGCGACCTGCCAGCCGGACAGGTAGATCGCCTTCAGTCCGCCCTTGACCATCTGCACCGCCTGGCCGCCGGTGAGGGCGCCGAGGGCGGGCACGTAGTCCTCCTCGGCGAGCAGGCGCCAGAGCGTCTCGGCGCCGCGGCGCGCCAGCGTGTGCTCGATCGCGATCGAGCCGCGCAGCCGGATCACCTCGTCGGCCCCGTAGCTGCGCTCGATCCCGTTCCAGCGCGGGTCGGCGCTCCACTCGAGGGCCAGGGCGGCCGAGTCGGGCGCGTGCGGGGTGGTGCCGTTCGTGCTGCTCACAGAGTCTCCTCGGATCCGAAAACGTATTCTCGGATCCTAGATACGCCTGCGGACGGCGTCAAGCCGCGCGTTTTGCCACATTTTGGATCCGGAAGGGTTAGCTCGGATCCGAAACGGTCTGAGCGAGGATTCGCTCGAGCAGCGCGCCGGAGGAGAGGACGTGCTCGCGGGCGAGGGCACGCGCCCCGGTGGCGCTGCCGGCCTCGAGCGCGTCGATCAGGGCCCGGTGCTGCCGCTCGTTCGCGGCGTAGAGATCCTCGAGCGCGGCCGGGTCGGCGGGCGCCCAGACGGCAGAGCCCGAGAAGCGGGCGCTCTTCGCCATCCGCTCGACGTAGGGCAGGGCGGCGACGCGGTAGATCACGTCGTGGAACGCGTGGTTCGTGCGCACCCAGTCGGTGACCACGCGCGCCTGGCGGTCGGAGCTCAGGCGCAGCTCCTCGGTCAGCCGGGCGAAGCGGGCCTCGATCGCCTCCAGCTCGTCCAGCTCGGCCCGGGTCATCCTCCCGGCGGCGACCTCGGTGGCGAGGCTCTCGAGCTCGGCGCGGACGAGGAACGCCTCGCGCAGCTCGTCGCGGGAGAGGGTGCGCACCCGGACGCCCCGGTTCGGCTCGAAGGAGACGAGGCCGAGCGCCGCCAGCCGCCGCAGGGCCTCGCGGATCGGGGTGCGGCTGACCCCGTACTCCTCCGAGAGCGCATCCTGGCGCAGCACTGTTCCCGGCGGGATCCGGCCGGAGACGATCGCGCGCTCGAGCTCGAGGGCGACGTCGTCGGCCTTGGTGGTCGCGTCGCTCACCGGGCGGTCCAGCCTGAGTCCATCACGACCGGCGCGCCCGTGAACGAGCGGCCGCCGGGGCCGAGCAGGAAGGCCGCGACCTCGGCCACCTCGGCCGGCTCGAGCAGCCGCTTCAGCGCCTGCGGCGCGAGCAGCACGTCCTCGAGCACGCGCTCGACCGGCACGCCGGTGGCGCGCGCCTGGGCCTCGAGCTGGGCATCGACGATCGGCGTCCGGACGAAGCCGGGGCAGAGCGCCGAGGCGGAGATCCCGTGCTCGGCGCCCTCGAGCGCAAGCGTCTTCACGAGCCCGAGCACGCCGTGCTTCGCGGCGACGTAGCCGGCCTTGAACGGGGACGCCACGAGCCCGTGGACGGAGGCGACCGCGAGGAAACGGCCGTCCCCGGCGGCGCGGAGCGAGGGCCAGGCGTACTTGGCGAGCAGGAACGGGCTCGTCAGGAGCAGCGCGACGAGCGCGTCCCAGCGGTCCTCGGGGAACTCCTCGACGGAGGCGACGTGCTGGAAGCCCGCATTCGCGACGACCTCGTCGAGCCGGCCGAAGCGCTCCAGGGCGGCGTCCACGGCGGCGCGGTTCCCCTCTCGCGTGGTCAGGTCGGCGGCGAAGGGCTCGCCCGGCCCGTTCGGGTCGGGATTCAGGTCGACCGCGAGGACAGATCGGCCTTCCTGCACGAGCCGTTCCGCGATTGCGCGGCCGATGCCGCTCGCTGCACCGGAGACGAGGCTCGCACGCATGTCGAACGGACGCTACCGCAGCCGCGGCAGCGGGCACGCGTCGTCCGGTGGCGAGCCGGCCCGAGACCCGCCCGAGGACCTGGGCTGCGGGCGAAAACCTGATCCGGCCTTCCGTTCTCGTGCCACCGGGTTAAGCGGCGGAGGCCGGGCGGCCTTCGTTACCTTCCGACCCATGACTACAGCCACGTTCCACACCAGCGAAGGAACCGTCGAGATCGAGCTCTTCCCCGGGGAAGCGCCGAAGACGGTCGAGAACTTCATCAAGCTCGCCAAGGACGGCTTCTACGACGGGCTCAAGTTCCACCGCGTGATCCCGGACTTCATGATCCAGGGCGGTTGCCCGCAGGGGTCCGGCACCGGCGGCCCCGGCTACCAGTTCGAGGACGAGTTCAACGAGCACAAGATCGTCAAGGGCGCGCTCGCGATGGCGAACGCGGGCCCGAACACCAACGGGAGTCAGTTCTTCATCGTCACCGCCGAGGCGGCTTCGTGGCTCGACGGCAAGCACACCGTCTTCGGCGAGGTCCGCGACGGCCAGGACGTGGTCGACCGGATCTCGATGGCAGACCGGGACGGCCGCGACATGCCGACGACCGACATCACGCTCGACAAGGTCGAGATCTCCGAGGGCTAGAGCTCTTCGTCGTCCGCTGCGGTCTCCGGGGCGAGGACGAGCTTCTCGTCCCGGGCCTGCGGCAGGACGTTCTCCACGTACGACTTCGCGGCGGCCATCACCCCGACGTCCTTGCCCACTTCCTGGGAGAGGTACCAGCGGTGCTCGAGGATCTCGTGGAAGACCTCGGCCGCCTCGCGCTTGCGGTACAGCTCGGGCGGGATCGTCGCGATTGCCGGCTCGAACACCTCCGCGAGCCAGCGGTAGGCGATCGCCGCCTCCGGCGCCGGCTTGCCTGTCTCGTCCTCGGCTGCGACCCGGAAGCGGGCGAGGTCGTTCAGCAGCCGGCGCGCCTGGTTCTCCTGGGCGTGCAGCCCGGTCAGCCGGAGCAGCCGCCGGCGGTGGTGGCCGGGCTCCACGACGCGCGGGTTCAGCCGGAGCCGGTAGACGTCGTCCTCCGCGACGAGCTCGAGCTCTTCGACGTCGAAGCCGAGCTCGTTCAGGCGCCGCAGGCGCTCGTCGATCTTGAAGCGCTCGCCCTCGCCGAATGTCTCCTCGCTCGTCAGCTCCGACCAGAGCGACTCGTAGCGGCCGACGAGCTCGGCCGCTGTCTCCTCGGCGCGGAGGTCGGGCCGCTCCAGCTCCTGGGCGATGTCGAGCAGCTCGCCGAGCACGTTCTCCTCCGCGATCTGGAGGTCGTAGGCGCGCTGGCCGTCCGAGAGCGTCTGGTGCAGCTCGCCGGTCTCGGTGTCCACGAGGTAGGCCGCGAGGGAGCCGGCGTCGCGGCGGAAGAGGATGTTCGAGAGCGAGGCGTCGCCCCAGAAGAAGCCCGCGAGGTGGATCCGGACGAGCAGCTCGGCGCCGGCGTCGAGGAGCTGGGTCCGAAGCTCCGGGATCTCCCTGCCGGAGAAGAGGGTGCGGAAGGGGAGCGAGTAGTCGAGGTGGCGGGTGATCAGGACGGCGTCGAGGCCCTCGCCGCGGTCGGAGGCGACGCCGACCACGTCCACGACCGGCATCCCTTCGGCGCCGAGCCGGCGCAGGAAGCCGTACTCGCGTCGGGCGAGCTCCGCGGGCAGCTCCTTGAGCGCGTAGATCGTCCCGTCGTAGTCGACGAAGCGCACGACGTGGCGGTGGATCCCCCGGACGACGTCGACGAGCCGTTCCGTCTCCCACTCCTCGAGCGGCCGCTCCCAGGGGAGGTCGAGGAAGTCGGGGTTGCCGGTGCGCGCGAGGAGCTGGAGGCGGGGACTCATCGGGAGCCGGTCAGCATCAGGTACATCGCGTGCGACCAGAGGAGCGGCGAGGGTGGCGGCCCCCACCGCGCGACCCACTCGGGATACCCGTCCGGGTGGAGGAGGTGGTCCTGCGACTGCTCGGGCAGGCCCTCGGGGAGCTCGTGCGCCTCGATCCAGGCGCGGCAGTCCTCGGCCCGGTCCGGCTCGGCGAGGCCGAGGAACGCGGTCAGGAGCAGCCATTCGCCGCCGCCGTAGTAGACATCGTCGAGATGGCGATGGACGCCTCCGCCAGGGCTGACGAGCGGTGAGACGTCGACGGCGCCGAAGCCGAGGAAGGGGAGGACGAGCAGGCTGGCGTCGAGCCGCTCCTCCGCCTGCGTCAGGTCGAGGTCGTCCTCGAGCCCCGCTGCGATGCAGGCGAGCGTGGCGGCGTGGATTCCCTCCCGCTCCTCCCACCAGTCGTGGCAGGGCTCCAGGCGGACCCGCTCCAGGTGCGCCGCGGTGGCGGCCGCGGCCCCGCGCCACCGGTCGGGGCGGGCGTGGCGGCGGCAGTGCTCGCGGAGCGCCCAGAGCCAGAGGCCCCAGCCGTCGTGCTGGCGGAGGGGCCACTCGCCCTCGTCCCGCTCGCCGGCGAGCGTGTAGCGGGTCTCGAACCCGAGCCCGCGCTCGACGATCCGCGCCACCCAGTCGTGGAAGGCCTCGGCGCTCGCCGTCTCGCCCGCCCGGCTCATCGCGTCGGCGATGAAGGCGCCGTCGCGCAGCCAGGAGAAGCTGTACGGCGGGAAGGCCGGCGACGCGACGTAGCCGCCCTCGGGCGACTGCCCGGCGAGGATCACCTCGACGCTGCCCCTTCTGAGATCGGGGGTGCGCAGGTCAGCCACGCTCGAGCTCCCCACCGATGAACGCGGCGGCGCCGCGGTCGAGCTGGTTGTCGCGGAGCGCGGCGACCGCGTGGAAGTGGGCGACGACGCCGAAGCCCGCCCGCGACCTGCTCCCCGACCCGTCCGCGTGAGTCCCGCTGACGCTGTTCTCGCCGATCGCGCAGTGCGAGTAGTCGCCGCAGAAGATCCCGACCCCGGCCGCGTCCTCGATCACATTCCGGACGACCGAGCCCATCGACATCTCGGTCACGGCAATCCCGCGCATCCCTGTCCCGGTGACGCGATTGCCCCGGATCGTCGCCGTCGCCAGGTGAGTGACGATTCCCTCGCTGCCGCCGACGATCTCGCAGCCCTCGACGGTGCTCGACGGGACGTGGCCCGCGAAGGAGATGTCGATCGCCTGCGTCCCAGCCGTTCGGGGCATCTCGACCCGGCAGTCGCGGATCGTGACAGAGCTGCGGCGGGCGCTGATCCCGTCCAGCGTCGTCCCCGCGACGCGGACGCCGTCGAGGACGACGTCCTTGCTGTCCCGGATCTCGATCCCAGTCGCTCCCCCGAAGACGGCGACGTCGCGGACGGTGACGCCGTCGGCCCGGATCACGATCCCGCCGCGGACGACGGCGCCCGGCTCGCCCACCAGAGTCTGCGCCCGGTCGAGCACGAGCGGCCCCTCGTGCGATCCCGCCGCGAGGTGAACCGTCGGTGGTTGCCCCGCCCACGCGACCCCGAGCGTGGCCGCCGCGGCGAGCGGCGCCAGGAGGAGGAGCCCGAGACCCGCGCGGCCGAGCTCGCCGCCGTCGTCCCCGTAGGAGAGGCGCAGGAGCGGGAGCCCGGCGTGAACGAGCGTCTGGGCGAGCAGCCAGGAGAGCCCGAAGAAGGTCAGGGCGGGCGCGAGCGGCGCTCCCACATCGAGGCGGAGGACGACGAGCATGACGAGACCGAGCTCGACGAGCCCGAGCGGGAGTGCGAGCCAGCCGGGCTGGTAGGGGAGGAGCGGGTGGAGGATGAGGTCGAGCGCGAGCCCGGTCGCGACCATCGCGCCGACGAGCGCGAGCGGCCACCAGGCGCCGAGCGCGAGCGCGAGCGCTGCGGCGGCGAGCGCGGGGAGGAGTGCGGCCGCAAGCCGCGTCTCCAGGCGGCCCCTCAGCGTGAAGGACACGCCTGCACCCTGCGCAGGAAGCCCCGCGCCGCGAACTTCATCCCGACGAGGGTGTCCGCCGCCGGATAGGCCCACTGCCCGTGCACGCCCGCCACAGCCAGCGTTCGCCGCGCGTCGGTGAGGGCGGGCACCGTCGAGTCGTCGGCGAGCGCGAGCCGGCGGCCGTGCGTCTCGAGCCCGTGCGCCTCGACGAGGCCGGTGAGGAGCTCGTCCTCCTGCCAGCCCTTGCGGAATCCGGTCGCGGCGATCACCTGCTCGGTGCCGTTCGGCGCACCCTCGATCCGGAAGCGCCCCTCGCGCGCCGCCCGCTCGAGCCTCTCGTCCCAGGCGCGGCCCGGTGGGAACGAGGGCTCCCCGAGCCGCTCGAGCAGCACCGTCCGCTCGCCGGGCGCGGTCGCCCGGTAGGCCGCAAGGCCCCGCTTGGTGAAGAGCGGCCTGGGCACGTTCAGCGGCCGCCGCACCGGCTCGCGCCGCCGGACGGAGACGACCTCGGCCCCGGCCTCGAGCGCGTTCAGCCACTCCGTCGCGGCCGCCATCCCCGCTCCGACGACCGCCAGCTTCGCCGCGTAGCCGTGCGGCTCGTAGGCGTGGACGACGCGCGGGTCGCCTTCCAGCTCCGGCGGGATCGCGAGCCCGGGGTGCCCGGGCGCGAGCAGGACGTGCCGGAACGGCCCCTCGCCGTCCAGCTCGAAGCCGCCCTCGACGGCGTGGACACGTCCGATCCTGGCCCGGCGGAAGCTCTCGTCCCAGCCGCTCCGCGCCCGCAGCGCCTCGACGTGCCGGAGGAACTCGGCGACGGTCGGGCGGTACCGGTCGGCGACGCTCCGGAGCAGAGGCAAGGGCGAGCCGCGCCGCACCGCCTCGCGGGCCGCGAGCCCCGGGAAGGAGGTCGCGTACGGGTGGCCGTCGCTCTCGGAGCGCATCAGTCGCTGTCGGATCGCCTCCGCCCGGGGGCGCCAGGCGCCGGCGGGATCCGGGTCGTCCCCGAAGACGACGATCTCCCCGGGCTCGAGCCCGGCGTGCCGGAGGGTCGTGTACGCGACGAAGCCGCCGAGGCCGCCGCCGACGAGTGCGCAGCGCATGTCGGCGAGGCTACTTGACGCTGCCGGCGAGGAGGCCCTGGACGAAGTAGCGCTGGAACGCCGCGAAGACGGTCAGCGGGATGATCGCGGAGAAGAACGCAGCCGGCGCGAGCAGGTCGAGGTTCGACCCGAACTGGCGCAGCTGCGAGGCGATCGCGGGCGCGATCGGTGCGTTGTTCTGGGCGAGCACGAGCCCGATCAGGAGGTCGTTCCAGACGAAGAGGACCTGGAAGATCGCGAGCGAGGCGATCGCGGGCAGCCCGAGTGGGAGCACGACCTTGAAGAAGAGGCGCACCTCGGAGGCCCCGTCGATCCGGGCCGCCTCCATCAGGTCGCGGGGGATCCCCGCGAAGAAGTTGCGCAGGAGGAAGATCGCGAACGGGAGCGCGAACGCCGTGTGGAAGAGGATCAGCCCCGGCACGGTGTCGTAGAGGTTGAGCGTGTTGTAGAGGCGGAAGATCGGGATCAGCGCCATCTGCACCGGCACGAGCAGCAGCCCGACGACGGTCAGGAAGACCCAGTCTCGGCCGGGGAACTCGATCCAGGCGAGCGCATAGGCGGCCGCGGAGGCGATCAGGATCGGCAGGATCGTCGCACCCAGCGTCACCTGCGCCGTGACGACGAGGGCGTGGGTGATCCCCTCGTTGTCGAACATGTTCGAGTAGTTCTCGAGCGTCCAGGTGCTCGGCTTGACCACGAAGTTCCACCAGCCGCCCTGCGCCGCGTCCGAGGCGCGCAGGATCGAGGTGATGAAGAGCCCGGTGGTCGGGATCAGCCAGAAGACGGCGATCAGGATCAGGACGAGGTGCACCGGCGCCCGGCCGAGCGCCCGCAGGATCTTCGGCGCGATCCCTTCCGAGATCACCACCGGCTCGCCGCGCTCGGTCTCCGTCGCCGTGCTCATGAGGCCTCCGCCCGGAACCGTCGGATGTTGATGATCAGGAAGGGGATGAAGAGCAGGAGCAGGAAGGTCGAGATCGCGGCGCCGAGCCCGAAGGCGTTCTGGCCGCTGAACGAGCGCTGCCACATCACGAAGGCGAGCGTCGCCGCGTCGTCCTGGCTCGACCCCGGCGCGATCGCGAGCACGAGGTCGAAGATCTTCAGTACCCCGATGATCTGGGTGACGAAGACGACGGTGAGGACGGGGGCGAGCAGCGGCACGGTGATCCGGCGGAAGACCTGGAACTCGGTAGCGCCGTCGGTACGGGCGGCTTCGAGCGTGTCGCGCGGGATCGACGCGAGTCCGGCCCCGATGATCACCATCGCAAAGCCCGCAGTCACCCAGATGTAGGCGAACATGATCGCCGGCGTGATCAGGCTCGCCCCGAGCCAGTTCACGCCCTTGAAGGGTTGCGCGAACGTCTTCGAGCCGATCGCGACCCTGTAATCGCCCGGTGCGAGGCCCTCGAACGCGAAGGTGCCGTCGGGATTCGTCTTGACCGAGTCGAGCTTCTTCCGACTTGCGTCACGAAGCTCGACGGTGACGCCCGGGATGCCGGTCTCCTCCGACTCGACCTTGCCCGCGGTACCCCCGCCCGGCTTGAAGTCGCGCCAGACGACGCCCGTGATCCCACCCTGGAGCGGCTCGGGCTGCACGGCCTGCTCGGCGCCGGCGGGCACCTCGGAGGCGCGGATCCCGGTCAGGCCGAGATCGGCGACCCCACCCGGCCGGATCGTCTTCGTCAGCGTCAGGCCGCCCTTGGGCGTCCCGCTGAGCGCGTCGGTCGACGGTTTCGCGTCGGAGAGCACGCCGGTCTCGGTGACGACCCCGCGCACCGCCGAGATCCCCGCATTGATTGCGCCGCGCTCGGGATCCTGCTGGTACATGATCCGCCAGATCACGCCGACCGCGAAGAGCGAGACGGCGAGCGGGATGAAGACGGCGATCTTGAACGCGACCGCCCAGCGGACGCGCTCGACGAGCACGGCGAAGACGAGCCCGACCGCGGTCACGGCGGCGGGGATGATCAGCACCCAGAGTGCGTTGTTCTTCAGCGCCGTCAGGAGCCGGTCGTCGGTGAAGATCCGGTGGTAGTTGTCGATCCCGACGAAGTCGTTGCCGCGGTCGGAGAAGAGGCTCCGCCACATCGTCGCCAGCATCGGGTAGATCACCCAGACGCCGAGCATGATGATCGCCGGCGTCAGGAAGCCGAGCGGGACGAGAGCGCTCCGCCAGCGGGCGACCTTGGGAGCGGACGGAGGCTCCCCGCCGAGGGGAACCTCCGTCCGAATGGCGCTACTGCTCAAGGGCGTCCTACGAGCTCTTGAACGCGCTCGCTGCCGCCTTCTCCAGCTTCTGCGTGATCCCGTCGATGTCGGACGGGCTCTTGAGGAAGTCCTGCAGGAGGGTGAACTCCGCATCGCTCCCGAAGGCGCCCGGCATCAGGTCGGACATGTCGAAGCGGAAGGTCTCCGCGTTCGCCAGGTCGGTCGCCGTCTTCTGCGTCAGCTCGTCCGGGTAGACGGACGGGTCGACGTTCTTGTTCGGGGACGAGAAGCCGCCCTTCGCGGCCCAGATCTCGGCGGCCGCGGGAGTGGCGAGGTACTCGATCAGGGCGCGCCCGGCGGGCGTGTCCTTGAACATGACCATCACGTCACCGCCGCCGACCACGACCGGGCCGGAGCCGTTGATCTCCGGGAACGAGTAGACGTTGAAGCCGTCGATCGCCTTCGCGGTCGTCTCGGAGCTGATCACGCCGCCGACGAAGTCGCCCTCGAGCACCTGCGCGGCCTTGGGCGGATCGGCGAAGACCTGCGTGACCGAGGTCGGGAAGTCCGTCTGGAGCGCGCTCGAGGTGCCGCCGGCGATCATGTCCGGGGCCAGCACCTTGGCCATCTCGGCGAGGGCGTCCTTGACCGACTGGTCCGTCCAGGGGATCTCGTGCTTCGTCAGCTGGTCGTACTTGTCCGGCCCCGCGGTGCGGAGGTAGATGTTCTCGAACAGGTCGGTCAGCGTCCAACCGTCCGCGCCGCCGATCGAGAAGGGCGTCACGCCCGAGGCCTTCAGGGTGGCGGCGTCCTTGAGGAACGTGTCCCAGTCCGCCGGAGGCTCGACGCCGGCGTCGTTGAAGACGTTGACGTTGTACCAGACGGTCGACTTGTTGGCCCCCTTGAAGAAGAGGCCGTAGAGCGTGCCGTCGACGGTGCCGAGATCGAGCCACGACTGGGCGTAGCCCTCCTGGATCTTCTCCGTCGCGAAGTCGATCGGCTGGAGCGCGCCGCGGTTCGCGAAGTCGGTCATGAAGCCCGGCTGGGGCAGCGCGGCGATGTCGGGCGGGTTGCCGCCCTCGACCGCCGTCGAGAGGACGGTGGCGGGCTCCTTCGCGGACTTGTAGTTGACCGTCACGTCCGGGTTCTCGGCCGTGAAGCCGTCGAGGACAGCCTGGAAGGCTTCGCCCTCGGCGCCGGTCCAGACGGCGAGCACGCTGATCGTGCCGGAGACGCTGCCGCCGCCGTCCGTCGAAGCGCCCGTGTCACCACTACTCGAGTTGTTGTCGCTTCCGCCGCAGCCGGCCGCGGCGAGCGCGAGCCCGGCGACGAGCAGGGCGAGCAGGAACCAACGTTGCTTCCTCATCCTCATCTAGACCGCTCCCTCTCTCTCGCTTCCGTCGTAGATCCCGAGCCCGGAGTCGGGCTCGAAGAAGTGCAAAGCTCGGGTGTCCACCGCGACCTCGACCTGCTGGCCGGGCCGGACCTTGGTGCGCGCGCCGAAGCGGCCGACGACCGTCGCGCCGTGCCCGCTGTCGCGGTCGGAGAGCCCCTCCGTGCCGGCGTCCCGCGCGAGCTCGCGCACGTCCTCGGTCGCGGCGGCGGGCGCGTCGACCTTGATGTGCGCCATCACCTCGGAGCCGAGCGCCTCCGTCAGGGAGACCGTGCCGCGGATCCGCTGGTCCTTGGAGGCGTCGGGCTCGAGCTCGGCGTCCTCGAGGTCCTCCGGGCGGATCCCGAGGATCACGGTCTTCCCCTCGTAGGACTTCAGGTCGGGCCGGGCCGAGAGCGTCTCCCGGCCGAGCGTGATCCGCGAGCTGCCGGCCACGGCGACGAGATCGCCGTTCGAGCTCTCGAGCGTCGCCTCGAGCAGGTTCATCGCTGGGCTGCCGATGAAGCCGCCGACGAAGAGGTTGACGGGGCGGTCGTAGAGCTCCTGCGGGGTCGCGACCTGCTGCAGCTCGCCCTTCCGCATCACGGCGACGCGGTCGCCCATCGTCATCGCCTCGATCTGGTCGTGCGTGACGTAGATCGTGGTCACGCCGAGGTCGGACTGGAGCTGAGAGATCTCGGCGCGCATCTGGACGCGCAGCTTGGCGTCGAGGTTCGAGAGCGGCTCGTCCATCAGGAAGGCGGCCGGTTGGCGGACGATCGCCCGGCCCATCGCGACCCGCTGCCGCTGGCCGCCCGAGAGGGCGCGCGGCTTGCGCTCGAGGTACTCGGTCAGGCCGAGCAGCTGCGCCGCCTTTTGCACGCGCTCGTCCACTTCCGCCTTCGGCGTCTTCTTCAGCTTCAGGCCGAAGGCGATGTTGTCGTAGACCGAGAGGTGCGGGTAGAGCGCGTAGCTCTGGAAGACCATCGCGATGTCGCGGTCGCGCGGCGGGACGTGGTTGACGACACGCTCGCCGATCCGGAGCGCCCCCTCGGAGATCTCCTCGAGGCCGGCGACCATCCGCAGCGCGGTCGTCTTGCCGCACCCCGACGGGCCGACGAGCACCATGAACTCGCCGTCCTGGATTTCCAGGTCAAGGCCGTCGACTGCTCGGGTGCCGTCAGCGTAGATCTTGCTGACGCCGTCGAATGCAACGCCTGCCACGGATGCGACGATAGCGCGTGTGTGTGCTTCATGTAAACGGGAACCGTCTCCGGCGTGACTCATGTCCACGGCCGCAGCAGCAGCAGGGCGCTGGGTCTCGCGCTCGCCCTCGTGCTGGGGTTCGCCGGCGTCGAGGTCGTCGTCGGGATCCTCGCGGGCTCGCTCGCGCTTCTCGCCGACGCCGGGCACATGGCCTCCGACGCGCTCGCGCTCGGGCTGGCGCTCTTCGCCTCCTGGCTCGCGCGGAGGCCAGCGACCCCCGAGCGGACATTCGGCTGGCAGCGGGCCGAGATCCTCGCCGCGCTCGCGAACGCGGTCGCGCTCGTCCTCCTCGGGATCTGGATCGTCGTCGAGGCGATCGCCCGGCTCGGGGACGCCCCCGAGGTCGCGGGCGGCTGGGTGCTCGGCGCCGGCCTCGTCGGCCTCGGCGTCAACGTCGCCGCAGCGCGGGTCCTCCACGGGGCCGGGGGCGGGCTCAACGTCCGCGCCGCGTTCCTGCACGTGCTCGGCGACCTGGCTGCGTCCGTCGGCGTCGTCGTCGCGGCCGTCGTCCTCCTGACGACGGGGTGGGAGCAGGCCGACGCTGTCGCAGGCCTCCTGATCGGCTTGCTCGTGATCGGGAGCACCGCGGGCGTCCTCCGCGAGTCGGTCGGGATTCTGCTCGAGGGCGCGCCGGCCGGGCTCGACACCGGGCAACTCGACCGGTCGATGCGCTCCGTCACCGGCGTCGTCGGCGTCCACGACCTGCACGTCTGGACGATCACGTCGGGCTTTCCGGCGCTCTCCGCCCACGTCCTCGTGGAGCCGAAGGCCGACTGCCACGGGATCCGACGTGCGCTGGAGGCGGAGCTGCGCGAGCACTTCGCGCTCACGCACACCACGCTGCAGGTCGACCACGCCCCGGGTCTGATACAGCTCACCCCGTGAAGCTCGACGGAAAGACAGCGGTGGTCACCGGCGCCTCGAGCGGGATCGGCGCCGCGGTGACGCTACAGCTCCGCGAGCAGGGCGCCCGGGTCGCGGGGGGAGCCCGCCGCGTCGACCGCGTCGAGGCCGACCACGCATTCGAGCTCGACGTCACCGACGCCGCGAGCAGCGAGGGCTTCGTCGAGGCGGCCGTCGCCGCGCTCGGCGGGATCGACATCCTCTTCAACAACGCCGGGTTGGCGCTCGGCCGCGCGCCCGTGACGGA
>JBBQHQ010000034.1:0-18849 GCA_038324115.1 Gaiellales bacterium | reverse complement strand
AATGAGCCCCTCTGCCAGTCTCGTGTTCCCGGCTCGGAACTCGGCGAGCGCGAGGTGGCTCTGCTTTTCGGCCCGCCAGCCCTCCTCTCCTCGGTCGGCGTACCACGCATCCTCGACGGCGTGGCGCGTACGCACCTCGGCGAAGGCGTCCATCGCGACGAGCCAGATCAGGAAGAGCGAGCTCCTCTCGGCGTCGTCCCCGGCCTGCGCTTCCAACGCGAGCGCCCGCTCGAGCAGGCCGGCGGGGGTGGGCAGTCCGACCTGGGCGCCGAAGAAGAGCCGGCTCGCGAGGACGTACGCGAGGAGCCCGGGATCCTCCCGCTCGTCCACGAGTGCGGCCGCAGCCTCCGTATGCTCGACGGCGACGCGCTGGTCGAAAAACGCGAAGGCGGCGATCTTCGCGTGAATCCTGCCGAGCAGACGTCGGTCGCCTTCCGCCTCCGCGAGCGCCGACTCCAGTTGCGCGCGACCGGAGCCGGGCTCCGCGACCCACTCGGTCTCCGCCAGAAGCAGGAGGGCTGCGGCTCGCGCAGGTCCGGCCGGGGCCCGCGCAACTGCGCCTGCCGCGACCGAGCGCGCCCGGCCGAGATCGCCCGTTGCAAGGAGGGCCGCCGCCTCGCCGGTCGCCCGCCGTGCGGCTGCCCCGGCAAGCGCATCCGGTGTGAGCCTGGCCGCAGCACCGAAGAGCGCCGCGGCGGCGTCCTGGGCTCCTCGCCGCAGAGATCGCTCCGCCGCCTGCTCGAGCTCGTCGGCCACGCCCTCGTCGGGCTCGAACTCGCTCTGGGCAAGGTGGAGAGCTCGCTCGTCTCGGTCGGTCACGACGTCCGCCAGGCGACGGTGGAGCTGCCGCCGCGCCTCCGCTGTGAGGGCTCCGGTCACCGCCGCGCCGAGCATCGGGTGGGAGAAGCGAAGCCGCGCCCGCTCGGTCTGGAGGATCCCTGCCTCCTCGGCCTCGAGCACTCCCGCCTCGACGGCGCCGCGGTCACCGCCGGCGGCGACGAGCAGCGTCCGCGTCGGTCGCGCGAGCAGGGCGGCCGCACGGACGACCGCCGTTGCCTCCTCACTCAAGTCGTGGAGCCTTCCCGAGACGAGCTCGTGGAGGCGTGGTGGGATGGGAAGCGATTCGCCGAGAACGAGCCGATCGGGGTTCCGCTCGAGCGCACGGCCGATCTCGAGCGCGTAGAGCGGGTTCCCGCCCGAGACTTCGGCGAGGCGAACGAGCGTCGGACGCGAGGGCACATGTTCGAGGCGCTGACGGAGAACGTGGTGAAGCGCTCCGAGCGAGAGCGGACCGAGCCCGACGCGCGTGACGCTCAGCTCAGCTGCGCCCGCGTCGAGCCCAAGCGGGAGCTCCTCACGAGCACCGGAACGGCGGGCGAGCAAGAGACCTACTCCCTGCGGCAGCCTTCGGGCGGCGAACTCGAGTGCACGCGCGGAGCTGCGGTCGAGCCACTGGGCGTCGTCAATCGCGACGACGACGTTGGCTGCGCGGGCGAGGGCGGCGAGGACCGCGATCAGGCCGCTCGCGATCGCTCGCGGCTCGGCAGCCTTCTCGTCGTCTCCGAGCAGGAGGGCGGCATCGAGACCTCTCCGCTGCACCGGTGCGAGCTCGTCCCGGTGCTCCTCGTAGACCCCCGCGAGGAGATCGGACAGCGCCGCGTACGGAAGACTCGACTCGCTTTCGGCGGGCTCTGCCCCCAGCACGGTGAAGCCCCGGCTCCTCGCGGTCTCGACGCCTTCCCGCCACAGCACCGTCTTCCCGATCCCCGGCTCCCCCTCGAGCACGAGCGCGGCGCGCGTTTCCGACAGCCCGTCGAGAAAGCGCTCGACGCTCGCCAGCTCGGTACCACGACCGATGCTCGCGCGCTCCTGCACGCGTCAGTCCCAGGGGGGCGCGTTGTGCACCCAGCGGCCGGCGACCATCGTCGCAACGACCTGCAGCTCCGAGAGCTCCTCGGGCGCGACCTCGAACGGGTCGCGGTCGAGTACGACGAGGTCGGCGTAGCGGCCGGGGACGAGGGTGCCGCGGCGGCGCTCGTCGCCCGAGAGCCAGGCCGGGTTGACGCAGGTGGCGAGCAGCGCCTGCTCGACGGTCAGGGTCTCCTCGGGCCGCCAGGGCCCGCGGCCATCGATCGTCCGGGTCACCCCGGCGGAGATCCCTGCGATCGGGTCGAGCTCCTCGACCGGGGCGTCGGAGCCGTTCACGACGAGCGCGCCGGAGTCCCAGAGCGAGCGGAAGGCGTACGTGCCTGCGAGCCGCTCCGGCCAGAAGCGCTCGGCCAGGTCGCGGTCGGAGGGGGCGTGCGAGAACTGGACGGAGCAGGCGATCCCCAGCTCGGCGAAGCGGGGGAGGTCTTCCGGGGCGAGGCACTGGGCATGCTCGATCCGGTGACGCAGCCCCTTCGGCTCCCACGCGTCCCTCGTCGCCTCGAAGGCGTCGAGCGCGTCGCGGTTCGCCTGGTCGCCGATCGCGTGCACGGCGACCGGCCAGCCCGCCTCGGCGCCGCGGCGGACGATCTCCTCCAGCTCCGCACGGCTCGTGATCTCGACCCCCGTCCCGTCGGTCAGCCGGGCGGTCTGGGAGCCGAGCGTCCCGTCCATGAACGTCTTCAGGTAGCCGATCCGGAGGAACTCGTCGCCGAAGCCCGACCGGAGCGAGAGCGCCTGCGCGTGCTCGACCAGCTCGGCGGGGATCGAGCCCCAGACCCGGAGCGAGAGGCTTCCCTCGTCGCGCAGGCGCGAGAAGATGCCGGGCGCGCCGAGCCAGCCGTCCTTGTCGTGGATTGCGCCGACGCCGCGACTGTTCGCGAGCCGGACCCCCGCCCGCGTCGCCTCCACCCACTCGTCCTCGGTCGTGAGCACGTAGCGGTCGCGGAAGCGCCAAGCCGACTCCTCGCGGAGGATCCCGGTCGGCTCGCCGGCCTCGTCGCGCTCGACGACGCCGCCGTGCACCTCGAGGTCGCCGCCCGCGTGGGCGAGAGCGGCCGAGTTCAGCCAGAGCGAGTGGTAGTCCTTCGAGATCAGGATCGTCGGCGTGTCGCCCGTGACGGCGTCGAGATCCTTCTTCGTCGGCGAGGCGGGCGGCGACCAGTCGCCGTCGCGCCAGCCGTAGCCGCGCAGCCAGCGGCCGGGCTTCCGCTCGGCCGCCGCGACGCGCGCGAGCGCCTCCTCGAGCGACGCGCAGCCGTCAAGGCTCACCTGGGTCTGGGCGAGCGACCACGTGGGGAAGTGGACGTGCGAGTCGGTGAACGCCGGGAGGACGGTGCGGCCGCCGAGGTTCACCGTCTCCGGGCTCGCGAGCGCGCTCTCGTGCACTCCGACCCCGCCGGCGACGAGCGGCCCGGCGATCGCGAGCGCCCGCGAGATCGGGAGCTGCGGGTCGAGCGTCCGGACGATCCCGTTCTCGAGAATCACGGGCGCTACCCTAACCACCGCGGGTCGACCGGCACCGTCGTCCAGGTTGTCCTATCATGTTAGGTCAATGAGTCCCGAAGTTGTCCGGAACGCACCCGTCCCGCTCTACCGGCAGATCTGGACGCTGCTCGGCCGCGCGATCGACGAGGGCGAGCTTGCTCCCGGCGCGATGCTCTCCGAGCACGAGCTGGCGCGTCGGTTCGAAGTCAGCCGAGTGACGACGCGCCAGGCCCTCGACGAGCTGGAACGCGAGGGACGCGTCGTTCGCGTCCAGGGCAAGGGGACGTTCGTGACCGGCCCGCGCAAGCTCGAGCCCCTGAGCGCGCTGACGAGCTTCACCGAGAACATGCGCGCGCTCGGCAAGGAGGCGAGCTACCGCACCCTCGCCGTCGAGACGGTCGCGGCACCGCCGCAGGTCGCGGTCGCGCTCGAGCTGGAGCCCGGCGAGGAGATCGTGCGGATCGAGCGTCTCCTCTACGCGGACGGGGTCGAGATGGCGCTCATGCGCGCCCACCTGCCGCTGCGGCTCGTCCGCCTCGACCCGCGCCCGTGGACGACGGAGCGGCTCGACCGGTCCTCGCTCTACGAGATCCTCGAGGGCGAGCTGGGGATCGCGCTCTGGAAGGCACAGGAGACAGTCGAGGCGGTCCTCGCCGGGCCGGACGCCGAATTCCTCGACGTCGCCGCCGACGAGCTCGTGCTTTCCGTCTGCCGTCGCACCTGGGAGCTCGACGGCCGGCCCGTCGAGCTGACGAACCTTCTCTACCGCGCGGCTCTTTACCGGTACCAGGTCGAGCTCTTTCGCTCCCCCCAGGAGGCGCGGGCCTGATGGCCGTCTTCCCGCCCAAGCCGAACGCCCTCGTCGAGATCTTCGGGCGCCCAAAGGTGCTGATCGGGACGGTCCACAGCCTCGCCCTGCCGGGATCGCCCGGCTACGGCGGCCGCCCCTTCGAGGAGCTCGTCGCGTACGCCGTCGAGGAGGCGCGCCGCTACCGCGACGGGGGGTTCGACGGGGTGATCGTCGAGAACTCCGGTGACCTGCCCTTCTCGAAGCCGGAGGACCTCGGCTTCGAGACCGCTGCCGCGATGGGCGTGCTCGCGGAGCGCGTGCGCGCCGAGGTCGGCATCCCGGTCGGGATCAACGTGCTCGCGAACGGCGTCTCCTGCTCGCTCGCCGTCGCCAAGGCCTCCGGAGGCCGCTTCGTCCGCGCGAACCAGTGGGTGAATGCGTACGTCGCCAACGAGGGGATCGTCGAAGGGCCCGCGCCGGCCGCGACGCGCTACCGCGCCTGGATCCGGGCCGAGAACGTGCGAGTCTTCGCAGACGTGCACGTCAAGCACGGGAGTCACGCAATCGTCGCCGACCGGCCGATCGACGCGCTGACCCGCGACACCGAGTTCTTCGACGCCGACGTGCTGATCGCGACCGGCGAGCGCACCGGCGGCGCGACGGACCTCTCCGAGATCGAGGGGATCCGCGACGCGGCGTCCCTGCCCGTGATCATCGGCAGCGGGGTCACGATCGAGAACGCCGCCGAGCTCCTCGGAGCCTGCGACGGCGCGATCGTCGCCTCCTGGCTGAAGGAGGACGGCGTCTGGTGGAACCCCGTCTCGCAGGAGCGCGTCGAGCGGATGGCCGCGCTCGCGCAGAAGGTCTGGGGAGACCAGGGGTGACGCTGCTTGTCGCGGGCTACCTGACCGTGGACGTGGCCGCCCACGTGCCGGCCGTCCCGGGCTTCGACGAGCGCGTGACCGCCGGCCGGGTTGAGCGGAGCTCGGGCGGGATGGCCGCGAACGCAGCCTGCGCGGCCGCGACTCTCGGCACCGATGTCCGCTTCTTCGGGCAGGCCGGAACCGGAGCGCTCGGGGACGAGTCGCTCGCGGCGCTCACGGGTGCCGGCGTCGACACCGAGGGCATCGCGCGTGTCCCAAACGGCGACACCTTCTGCCTCATCTTCATCGGGCCTGACGGCGCCCGCTCGATCGTCAGCGAGCCGCTCGCCTTCGATTGGGAGCGCGCCGACACTGCGCTCGCCCGCGGCGCTGCGGCGGCGCTCCACGTCGACGGCTACAGGCTCGGCGACGGATGTGCGCGGGCGGCTGCCGCCCGGGCGCAGGGCCTGCGGACGTCGATCGACCTGGACGGCGCCGAGGCCCCGTCGTGGGAGGCGCTCGAGCACGCCGCGCCGGCCTTCTCCGTCGTCTTCCTCAACCGGGGCGTGGCCGAGGTCGCGGGCCGCGACCCGCAGCGGGCGGCCGAGGGGCTCGTCGCCGCCGGAGCCGACGCCGCCTGCGTCACCCTTGGCGCGGACGGCATCGTCGTCGCCGACGCCGAGGGCTCGACGCACCTGTCCGGGCTTCCCGTCGACGCGGTCGACACGACCGGCGCGGGCGACGTCTTCGCGGGCGCTTTCCTCCACCGCGTGCTCGAGGGAGCGCCGGCGCGCGAGGCCGCGGGCTTCGCGAATGCGGCCGCTGCGCTCTCGACCACCGCGCTCGGCGCGCGCGGCCTGCTTCCCGACCGGGCCTCCGTGCTCGGGCTCCTGAACGCACATCCCACGATCGAGGAGGTGGTTACGTGAGCGAACGCCCCGTCCTGCTCGGCGAGCGCAGCTGGCCCGAGGTCGTCGACCTCGTCGACCGCGGGAGCCTCGTCGTCCTGCCCGTCGGCGCCGTCGAGCAGCACGGCCCGCACCTGCCACTGCTCGTGGACGCGATTCAGGTCGAGGCGATCGCCCACGCCGCCTCCGCGCGCACGGGCGTCCCGGTGGCGCCCACGTTCACGTACTCGTCCTCGCAGGGCCACAGCACCCTCTTCCCGGGGACGATGGCGCTCACCCCGACGACGACGGCAACAGCGCTCGCGGAGCTCTGCGACTGGCTCGTCAACGCGGGCTTCCGCAAGCTGCTCGTCCTGAACGGGCACGTCGGGAACGGCGGCCCGATCTGGAACGCCCTCGACATCGCCCAGTTCCGGCTCCCCCGCGACGTGCAGCTGCACGGGATGAGCTGGTGGGACCTGACTCCCGAGCTCTGGCAGCTCGTCACGAGCGACTGCCCCGAGGCCGACTGGCTCTTCCACGCGAACTGGGGCGAGACGTCGCTGATGCTCCACCTCCGTCCCGACCTCGTCCGGATGGATCGCGCGGTCGACCACGAGGACGTCCCCTACGCCTTCACGTACGACATGGCGAAGTTCTCGCCGTCGGGCGTCGTCGGGCGCCGGACGACCGAGGCGACCGCCGAGGACGGTGAGCGGATCTTCACCGCAGCCGTCGAGGCGCTCGTCGAGCGGCTCGGCCGGATGACCGCCGAGACGATGCCCGAGCGCTGGCCCGAGGACGTGGGCGCCTGGCGAGCGGCAGCCGCGGCCCAGTATCTCGGCGAGTCCCGCCGGATCGATTCCACCCAGACCCCAACCACAGAAAGGGATGTCCCTTGAGCAAACAGCAGGGTCTCCTCAGGCTCGTGCTCGCCCTCGCGCTCGGCACCGTGCTTCTCGCGGTGGCCGGCTGCGGCGGCAGCGATTCGAGCTCTTCCGCCGCCACGACCACCGAGGCCGCGACGACCGCCGAAACGCCGTACAAGGTCGGCCTCGTCACCGACATCGGCGGGATCAACGACCGCGGCTTCAACCAGTTCGCCTACCAGGGCCTGAAGCAGGCCCGCGACGAGTTCGGGATCAAGATCCGGGTCGCCCAGTCCAAGTCGAACGCCGACTACGTCCCGAACCTGACCTCGCTCGCGCGCGGCGGCTACGACCTCGTGATCGCGGTCGGCTTCCTCACGGGCGACGCCACCCGCGAGGTCGCGGCGCTCTTCCCGGACACGAAGTTCGCGATCGTCGACTTCGGCTACTCCGAGGAGCAGCTGCTCCCGAACCTGCAGAGCCTCCTCTTCAAGGAGCAGCAGGCCGGGTACCTCGTCGGCTACCTCTCCGGGCTCCTCACCGCCGACAAGACCGACCGGACGAACACGCAGCTCGTGATCGGCTCGATCGGCGGCCAGAAGATCCCGCCTGTCGACCGCTACATCGCGGGCTTCCAGAAGGGCGCCAAGGACGCGAATCCGAATGTGAAGACCCTGAACGGGTACTCGCAGGACTTCGTCGACCAGGGCAAGTGCAAGGAGGTTGCGCTGAACCAGATCGAGCAGGGCGCCGACGTCGTCTTCAACGTCGCCGGCGGCTGTGGCCTCGGCGTCCTGACCGCGGCGAAGGACAAGGGCGTCTGGGGGATCGGCGTCGACTCCGACCAGTCGTTCCTCGGCCCCCAGGTGCTCACGAGCGCCCGCAAGAAGGTCGATGTCGCCGTCTACAGCGCCATCAAGGACGCGAAGGACGGGAACTACACGAGCGGTACCAAGACGTTCGACCTCGAGAACGAGGGGGTCGGCGTCGGCAAGGTCGCCTCGTCCGTTCCGCAGAAGTACGTGGATCAGATGGAGGCGCAGATCCCCAAGATCATCAGCGGGGAGATCAAGATCCCGGAGACGGTCAAGTAGGGACGGTTTCGAGGGCGGGGGCCGCTTCGGCTCCCGCCCTCGTCCCTCTCGTTCACATGTTCGTCCACCTGCACGCCGCCCCCGGCGACTACGCCGAGACGTGTCTCCTGCCGGGCGACCCGAACCGGGCGCGCCGGATCGCCGAGGAGTTCCTCGACGACGCCGTCCAGGTGAACGAGGAGCGCGGGCTGCTCGGGTTCACCGGCACCTACCGGGGCGAGCGCGTCTCTGTCCAGACGACGGGGATGGGCGGCCCGTCCGCCGCGATCGTCGTCGAGGAGCTGATCGGTCTCGGTGTCACGAGGCTGCTCCGAGTGGGGAAGTGCGGTGGCCTCCAGCCGAACATGGAGCTGGGCGAGCTCGTGCTCGGGCTCACGGCCTTGCCGGCCGACGGCGTCTCGCACGAGTACGTGGGCGGCGACGCGCACGCGCCCACGGCGTCTTGGGCGATCGTCGAGGCGGCGGTTGGCGCGGCGGCCCGGCTCGGCTACCCGCTCCGCGTCGGCCCGATCGCCTCCACCAACTCCTTCACGACCCATGCGCCCGACCAGGGCCGCGAGCGCCGCTGGGCCGCGCGCGGCTATCTGGCCGTCGAGATGGAGGCCGCCGCGATCTTCACGATCGCGGCTCACCACGGGGTCGAGGCCGGCTGCCTGCTCACCGTCGCCGACGTGATGGACGCCGACGAGTTCGTGAAGATCGCGGCAGCGGAGTCCGAGGCCGCGATCGAGAAGCTCCTCCGGCTCGGGCTCGAGACCGCGCTCGGTGCCGCCTCCTCGTAAACCGGGGAGCCGCGCCCGAGAATCGCCCGGTCTCGAGGATCACGCGGCGGAGCCTCGCCGAAGAGGTGTGACGAAACCGGGGGTTGGGGACGTAATGGGTGCATGAGACTCCGCTTCCTCCTCTTCGTCGTCGCGTCGGCCCTCGCCGCGGTCCTCGCCGCCGTCGCGCTCGCCGCCCCGGGTGCGCCCGCGCCGAACGTGGCCGGCACGAGCGGCGAGCCCCCGCCTGCCTGGCTCGGGGCCGGCGGTCACGAGCAGTGGCTCGCCTACTCGAGCTTCTGCTGGGCCACGACCTGCGTCGACTTCCTCCCGCCGGCGCGGCGCACCGATCTGCCCCAGGTGGTCGCCCGGCCGGGGAGCCGGATCAGCATCCATCTGCGCTTCGTCCCGACCTCGGTGCGCGTTCGCGTGCTCGCCACCGGCAACACCTATGGGCTCGTCGCCCGGCGCGACACGAGCTGGCGCGTGCGCGGCTCCGGGGTCGTCTCCGTCGAGGTCCGCGCTGCAAAGGGCACCGCGAGCTACCTGGCCCGCATCGCCGGATGCTAGCGCGCGCTCCGGCGCGGGGGACGCCCCCGCGCCGGAGCCGCTCGGCCGGCTACCGCCAGCCGTGGATCGGGTTCGCCCAGAGGACGAACGTGACGAGCTCGGTTCCGTCGGAGAGCTGGTCGACGTAGACCGACTGCGACCGCTGGGTCGCCGGGGCCCACGAGGGCACCGCGTCCGGGAGGCCGCCCGCGGCGGCACCGATCGTCGTCGACGAGTCGAAGTGCGAGTAGATCGAGACGAGCTGGTCGTAGTCGTGCGTGTTCGGGCTCGGGTTGTCGAGCGCGTTCGCGTAGTCCATGCACGTGTTCAGGTCGGCGCCGGACTCGTCCTGGTGAGTCAGGCCGAACGTGTGCCCGATCTCCTGGCACATCACCTGCTGCTTGTTGGTGTCGGTGTACGTCCCGTTCCCGAAGTACGTGTCGTTCATCTTCGCCGAGCCCTGCGTGATGTGCGAGCCGCTGATGTTGATCGAGGCGAGCCCCAGCCAGCCGTTGCGCCCGTAGGCGGCATTGCAGGAGTGGATCTTCCCGCTGATCTGCACGCAGCGCTTCCGCGTGCGCGCGGAGTCGTCGCCGGACTCCTGGACGACGTCCATCACGGTCGATGTCGACCAGTCCGACAGCGCCCGGGCCTGGTTGGAGTCCCAGTCGGGCGTGTTGCTGTCCACCACCTTGAGCGTGAACGGGTTCGACGTCCGCGCCCAGTGGTAGCCGTTCCAGGAATGGGACGCCGACGCGGATGCGGCGCCGAGTGCAAATGCGGCCAGGAGCGCGAGGCTCGTGAGCGCGAGCATTCTTCTCAACACGTGATCTTCCCCCTTGTGGTGGTCGTTGCGGATCCGACCGCAGGGGCGGGAGTCTGGTCCGGGCGTCGGACGCTGTCAAGGGGTTGAATAGACCGTATCCAACGTTGCATTCAGCGGTCGGAAGCCCGACAATCGCGGGGGGTCTGGGTCATTTCACGAGGGGAGAGACATGAAGAGGCTGAGCGTGCTCACCGTTGCCGCGGCTGCACTGATCCTGGCGGCGGTCGCGCTGACGGCGCCGTCGAACGGGGACGAGCTCCTCAAGGACGAAAAGCATTTCCTGGAGCAGGCGAACAAGACCTACACCGGCGGCAACAAGGGCGGCTCGGCGCGCAACATGGAGCTCGTCGGCCACAACAGCCTCGGCAACCGTGGCTTCAACGCCGACGTGTCCGTCCACAAGGGGTATGCGTACGTCGGCCACTGGGGCTTCACCGATTGGGCGACCGGCAATGCCCGCTTCTGCCCTTCGGGCGACAAGGCGGGTGTGGCGGTGGTCGACGCCCGTGACCCGGCGAACCCGGTTCGCGTGGCGACCCTCCAGAATCCGGAAGGCACCTCGGCCGAGGACATGAACATCTTCACCGCCCGCTACGGGCCGTATGCGGGTCGCGACATCGCCGCGCTCGGGATCCAGGTCTGCGGCGGCTCGCGCTCCGACGTGAGCTTCTTCCGTGGGCTCCAGCTCTTCGACGTCACGAATCCGGCGAGGCCCGTCGAGATCGGGCGCCTGGACTCGGGCTGCTGCGCGCGCGGTCTGCACGAGACCGACTTCCAGCATCGTCCCGACCTGAAGAAGACGTACATCTATGCGTCCGTTCCCGCGAGCGGCTACGCGGATGCCCAGAGCCCGAGCGGAGTGCGCGACCAGCAGGGCCGCGGCGACTTCCGCCTGATCGACGTCACCGATCCGTCGAAGCCGGTCGAGGTCTCCGACTGGGGCGTCATCTCCGACCTCGGCGCTCCCCCCGCGGCCGGACAGGGCTGCGACCCTGACCCGAACTACGGGCACAGCGTCTCGCCCTCCGGCGACGGGAAGCTCGCGTTCATCGCGTACTGGGACTCGGGTTTCATCGCGGTCGACGTGACGGACCCGGCGAAGCCGGTCTACAAGGGCCGCACCGTCTACAAGTCCTGGGAGGACGGCGATGCCCACTCGTCGGTCTACGACGACGGGCGCAAGCTCCTCTTCACGCAGGACGAGGACTTCTGCAAGACAGGCCCCGGTGTCGAGACGGGCTACGGCTACCTGCGCGTCTACGACCAGCGCAACCTCGCCGCGCCCAAGCAGATCGGCACCTACAAGACGCCGAACTCGATGGGGACGAGCGACCAGGCTGCGGGCGACTACGTGATCCACCTCGCCGAACTCGACGGGACGACACTCTTCGCCTCGTGGTACTCGGACGGCGTCCGGATGATCGACGTCTCCGATCCGCGGAATCCGCGCGAGACGGGCTACTTCGTCCCGCCCGCCGGCCAGAACCCGGTCAAGCCCGCGCAGCGGAGCACGCTCACGAACACGACCCAGGTGTGGGGCGTCGCGGTCGACGACGCGACAGGGCTCGTGTACCTGAGCGACATGAACACCGGTCTCTGGATCGTCCGCCCGACGGCGGGCTGAGCGTTCTGAGGGCGGGGCGCGCCGCGCCCCGCCCTCTAGACTCCCGGTGTGCCCTGGGACGCCCTCAGCGAGGAGCAGCGGGAGATCCGCGAGCTCGTCCGCACCCTCGCCCGCGAGCGGGTCGCGCCGCGTGCGGCCAAGATCGACGAGTCGCACGAGTTCCCCTGGGACATCGTCGAGCTCTTCCGCGAGCACGAGCTGTTCGGGCTCCTCTTCGACGAGGAGCACGGCGGCTCGGGCACCGGCACGTTGCTCGCGCTCGTCGCGATCGAGGAGATCTCGAAGGTCTGCGCCACGAGCGGCCTCCTGCTCGCCGTCCAGGAGCTCGGCTCGCTCGGGCTGAAGCTGGCGGGGACACCCGAGCAGCAGGAGCGCTGGCTGCCGTCGCTCGCGAGCGGCGAGACGCTCGCCGCCTACGCGCTCACCGAGGCTGGCTCCGGCTCCGACTCCGCCGCGATGCGGACGACCGCGCGCCGCGAGGGCGACGAGTACGTCCTCGACGGGAGCAAGCGCTTCATCACGAACGCGAGCGTCGCGGGCCTCTACACCGTTTTCGCGAAGACCGACCCCGAGGCGGGGCACTCCGGGATCTCGGCGTTCCTGGTCGAGGCCGACGTGCCCGGCTTCTCCGTCACCCGCCTCGAGCCGAAGCTGGGCATCTCAGGCTCGACGACCGGCGAGCTGGCCTTCGACGAGTGCCGGATCCCGGCCGGGAATCTCCTCGGCGAGGAGGGCGAGGGCTTCAAGCTCGCGATGCGGATCCTCGACCGTTCGCGGCCGGGCGTCGCGGCGCAGGCGCTCGGGATCGCTCAGGGCGCGACCGACTACGCGCTCGAGTACGCGAAGACGCGCGAGACGATGGGGAAGCCGATCGTCGAGCACCAGCTGATCGCCGCCAAGCTCGCCGACATGGAGATGGAGTGCGAGGCAGCGCGCGGGCTCCTCTACCGCTTCGGCCAGATGTGCGACGACGGGGTGGACGGGACGGAGCTGACGAAGGCCTCGGCGATGGCGAAGCTGAAGTGCGGCGACGTGGCGATGTTCGCCTCGACCGAGGCCGTCCAGATCCTCGGCGGCTACGGCTACATCCGCGAGTACCCCGTCGAGCGCTACATGCGAGACGCGAAGATCACCCAGATCTACGAGGGCACCCAGGAGATTCAGCGCCTCGTGATCGCCCGGGAGATGGCACGCGAGAGCCGGGCGTTCCTGCTCGCCGGCGTCTAGGCGACAAAGGGCGCGAGCCGGGCGAGGCCCTCGTCGAGGAGCTCGTCAGAGACGGCGAGCGAGATCCTGGCGTGGCCGGCCCCGCTTGGGCCGAAGCCCTCGCCCGGTGCGAGCGCGACGCGGGTCTCCTCGAGCACCCGGAGCGCCGTGAGGCCGTCGGGCAGCGGCGCCCACACGAAGAACGTTCCCTCCGACCGGGCGCCCGGAATCGCCGCCGCGACGCGGTCCCTGCGCGCCTCGTAGAGGGCGCGGCGCTCCTCGACGGTGTCCTGTGGGCCGAGGAGGGCGGCGATCGATGCCTCCTGGAGCGGCGCGAAGATCCCGGCGCGCAGGTGCGCCTGGAGGGTCTCGATCCGCGCGACGAGCTCGGCGTTCCCGAGCACGAAGCCGAGCCGCCAACCCGCCATCCCGTAGCTCTTCGACATCGCGAAGACCTCGACGCCGACCTCCTTCGCGCCGGGCTCGGCGAGGAAGCTCGTCGGCCGTCGGCCGTCGAAGACGAGGTCGCCGTAGGCGAAGTCGTGGAGGACGACCGCGCCAGTGCGCTCGGCGTAGGCGACCGCGTCTGCGAAAACGCCGTCGGGCACGGTGAGCGCCGCCGGATTCGAGGGGTAGTTGAGATAGAGCGCGGCAGCCGCAGGCGCGGAGGCGAGGTCGGGTCGCGGCTCGATCCGCAACAGCTCGATCCGGGCGCCCGCGAGCGCGACCGCCGAGAGGTAGTCGGGGTAGCCGGGGTCGGGAAGCAGCATCGCCTCGCCCTCCTCGACCGTGCAGAGCGCGAGCTCGGCGAGCGCGGACTTGATCCCCGGGACGACCGCCACCTCGCGCGCCGGGTCGAGCTCGACCCCGTAGGCGGTGCGGTAGCGGTGCGCGATCGCCTCCTTCAGCGCCGGCAGGCCGGAGAAGGGGGCGTAGCCGTGGACGGCCGCCTCCCGGGAGGTCGCGGCGCGGGCGAGGGCCTCACCGACGTGCGGGGGCGGCGGCAGGTCGGGGTTGCCACGGCCGAGGTCGATCACGTCCGCGCCGGGGGAGGCGGCGGTCGCAGCGACTCGAGCGAGCAGCGCGGCGAAGTACTGCTCCGGCAGGCGGCGGTAGCGGTCGGGCGCGGGCCTCACGCCCGCGATGCTACGGCCGCGGCAGCGTCGAGGTGTCCACCAGCTCGAACGCCGAGCCGGGTACGCGGTGGAGGGAGTGGAGGTCGTCGTTCGACCAGCGCGGATCCGGCGCGCCCGAGAGGAACCAGTTCGAGCCGTTGTCGGCGAGGATCATCCCGTAGGTCTTCAGCGCCTGGAGGACGATCCGCGCCTGCGGCGGGAAGCCGGAGAGGTCGAAGCTCCGCTTGAGGCGGAAGCGCGCCCCCATCGGCGGCAGGGCCGGGTCGGTACTTGCGCTCGCGAAGTGCCTCGCCGGGTAGACGTAGGCGCGGCGCGTCCGCTCGACCGTGAAGCGGAGCGCGTGGTCGATCCGGCCGCGGGCGACGTCCTCGTAGCGGGCGAGCCCGGGGAGGATGGGGAGCCCGGCGGCGTCCGCCGACGTCCAGCCGGCGGGGCGAAGGCGGTTCGAGCGCAGGCTCCAGATCGCGCCCGACCCCGCAGCCCAGCCCGAGCCCGCCCGGCGGAGCGCGAAGAGCTCGTAGAGGCGGCAGGCGTCGCGGTCGACGATCAGCGCGTGCCGGTCGCTCCCGCCCTCGATCGCGACCTGCGCGGGGATCGGATAGGGGCCCCGGTCGGACTCGTCCGCGTAGTCGAACGCGACGCGCGTCTTCCGCTGTGAGCCGCGCACGACCGTGACGGGGATCCCGATCGGCCGCCCTGCCCAGAGCCCGGAGCCGAAGTCCGCGTGGACGTGGTTGCCCGCCCCGATCGCACCCACCACGGCAGCCGAGCCCGCTCCGGCTGGGAGCCTGTCGACCCGTTGGTTCCAGGCGTTCGAGGCGGGGAAGAGCGGGCAGCCCGGTGCCCCCGCGATCCGACCGGACGGGGCCGCCCCGATCGCGACGGCGAGGACGAGCGCCGAGGTAGGTGCCAGGGCGAGGAGGAGACGTCGCACGAGCCAAGGATGCCCCGGTCGGGCGGATCCTGCCTCCCCCGTCGGGGCGGGACGTGTCGAACCTTGTGTTCCAGGAACACAAGGTTCTCTCGGACCGGCTCGTGGAGCCGGATGGGACTTTGTGTTTCAGGAACACAAAGTCCCTCCGCTCAGAGCGGAGGGAGCGAGACGGGCGGGTACAGGGCCCGGATCTCGTCCACGAACGCGGCCAGCGTGTCGGCGACGGCGGCGTCCTTGATCTCGAGCACGTTCTCGGCGTTCTGCTCGCCGGAGTGGGAGAGGTTGAAGCTGCCCACGAAGGAGACGTCGTCCGCCACCGTCACCTTCGCGTGCATGAAGTCGTGCACGGTGTCGGGCGCCCAGTTCGTCGAGGGCTTGCCGCTGAAGCGGGCATCCTCGAGGAAGCGGCGGAGCGCCGGCACCTTCCAGCTCGCGTTCCCGTTCAGGCGCCACTGGTAGAGCACGCCGTCGACCTGGGTGTCATCGACGACGCCGGCGACGTCGACCTTCCCGTCCGAGCAGATCTCCGCGAGCGTGCCGAGGATCGGGCCGGAGGAGAGGACGGGGGAGGCGATCCGGATCCGCCGTTTCGCCTGGCCGAGCCGCTTCGCGATCCGGTGGGCCAGCTCCTCGCCGTGGCCGGGCGTGAACCAGGGCCGGATCTCGGCGGCGCCGACCTCGACCGGGCGCGGCTCGACGCGGCCCGACTGCTCGACGACTTGCCGCTCCCACAGCTCCTCGAAGTTGAGCGAGTAGGCGTGCGCAAGCGCCTCCGACTCGACGAGGACGACAGCGTTCTCCTGGCGCGACCACGAGTCCTGCGTCCAGTTCATCGACCCCGTCCAGACCGCACGCCCGTCGCGGACGCAGTACTTGTGGTGCATCAAGTCGGGCTCGCCCGGCACCGGCTTCGTCGTGATCGGGAGCGCCTCGAGCAGCTCCGGGGCCGTCCGTGGCGGCGGCGGGACGGGGATCGGCCCCGGGTGGTCGGCGTTGTAGAGGAGGCGGACGGCGACCCCGCGCTCGTGGGCGCCGACGAGCGCGGCCTTGACGAGCTCCGCCGCCTCGTCGTGGAGCCGGATGTCGTAGAGCGCCAAGTCCAGCGAGCGCTCCGCCGCGCCGAGGAACTCGGCGACCTGGCGGGCGACGTCCGCGGCGGACTGGCCGCCGTCGCGGTAGTGCCGCAGCTCGAGCTCAGACACCCTTGGCTGCTCGGCGCTCCGCCTTGTACGCGCGCTTCCAGGCCTGGTACTCGGCGAGCTTCTCCGGCGAGTCGATGTCGCCAAGCGTCGGGTGGTCCGGGACGAGGGGTTCCGCTGCAGCCACCCCGAGGCGGCGCGCGAGCACCGACGCGAGCGCCTTCACCTTCATCTCGCCGAAGCCGGGAAGCGCCTCGATCCGCCGCTTCAGGTCCTCGGTGCCCTCGGCCTCGCTCCAGACACGGCTCGCGTCGCCGCCGTACTCCTCCGCGACGACTGCGGCCAGCTCCTGGACGCGCTTCGCCATGTTGCCGGGGAAGCGATGGACGGCGGGCTTCTCGCGGAAGACCGCGTCGAGGCGGTCCGGGTCGAGTGCGGCGAGCTCGGCCGCGTCGAGCCGGCCCAGGCGCTGCTTCAGCTTCAGCGGGCCCTGGAACGCGGTCGGCACCGGCACCTGCTGGTCGAGGGCGAAGCCGATCAGGAGCGCGAGCGGCTCGGCGCCGATCAGCTCGTCGGCCTCGGCGTTCCCCGTGAAGTGAAGCGGGCCAGCCACGTTTCCGATCCTACCCCTGCCGGGTACGCAGAGGGCATGGCAGACCCGATCGAGAAGACCGAAGAGCTCGCGCAGGAGGTGACCGAAGGGCGCTCGGCGCGCACCCCGGCTCTCGCGATCTCGGGGGTCGCGATGGCGGCGATCGCGTTCTTCCTCGTGATCGGCGGGCTCGCCTTCGCGCTCTATCAGATCTTCTAGCCTGCTCCCTTAGCCAGGCCCCGGCAGGCCTACCCGCGAGGGCTACCCTGTAGGGGTGGATCCGCTCGCTCCCTTCTCCGAGAAGACGCGGGCCTGGTTCGAGGGGGCGTTCGCGGCGCCGACCCCCGCGCAGGCGGCCGGCTGGCCGGCGATCGCGAGCGGCGAGCACGTCCTGATCCAGGCGCCGACGGGCTCCGGCAAGACGCTCGCGGCGTTCCTGTACGGGATCGACCGGCTCGACCAGAGCCCGGGCGAGGGCCTCCGCCTCCTCTACGTCTCGCCGTTGAAGGCGCTGAACTACGACGTCGAGCGCAACCTGCGCGGCCCCCTCGCAGGGCTCCGCTCCGAGCTCCGGGTCGGCGTCCGCACCGGCGACACGCCGCAGAAGGAGCGGCAGGCGATGCTCCGCGACGCGCCCGACATCCTGATCACGACCCCGGAGTCGCTCTACCTGATGCTGACCTCGCAGGCGCGCTCGGTGCTCGGGACGATCGAGACCGTGATCGTGGACGAGGTGCACGCGGTCGCGGGCACGAAGCGCGGCGCCCACCTGGCCATCAGCCTCGAGCGGCTCGACCGGCTCACCGCCAGGCCGGTGCAGCGGATCGGCCTCTCCGCGACGCAGCGCCCGATCGAGGAGATCGGCCGCTTCGTCTCCGGCGATCGGCCGATCCGGATCGTGGACGCGGGCTCGCGCAAGGAGATGGACCTCGAGATCGTCGTCCCCGTCGAGGACATGCGCGAGCCGGGCGGGAAGGCCTACGACGATGCGCCGCAGGCGGACGGGAGCGCGCTCCTCCAGAGCAGCGAGGGCGGGATCGGCTCGATCTGGCCCTCGATCTATCCCGCCCTGCTCGCGCTCGTCAAGGAGCATCGCTCCACGATCGTCTTCGTCAACAACCGCCGCCTCGCCGAGCGGCTGGCGCTGCGGCTGAACGAGCTCGCGGAGGAGGAGGTGGCGCGCGCCCATCACGGCTCGCTCGCCCGGGAGCAGCGCGTGGAGATCGAAGAGCTGCTGAAGGCCGGGCAGATCCCCTGCCTCGTCGCGACGTCCAGCCTCGAGCTCGGGATCGACATGGGCGCGGTCGACCTCGTGATCCAGGTCGAGAGCCCGAAGTCGGTCGCGCGCGGGCTCCAGCGGGTCGGCCGCGCCGGCCACGACCTCGCCTCGATCTCCAAGGGCCGCATCTTCCCCAAGTTCCGCGCCGACCTGCTCGAGTGCGCCGTGGTCGCGAAGGCGATGCGGGAGGGGCAGATCGAGGAGACGCAGATCCCCCGGAACCCGCTCGACGTGCTCGCCCAGCAAATCGTCGCGATCGCCTCCGAGGGTGATGTCGAGGTCGACGACCTGCACGCGCTCGTCAAGGGCGCCTACCCCTTCTCCGACCTCTCGCGCACGCAGCTCGAGAACGTCCTCGACATGCTCGCCGGTCGCTACCCCTCGGACGAGTTCGCGGAGCTGCGGCCCCGGATCGTCTGGGACCGCACCGCGGGCGTGATCCGCGGCCGTACGGGCGCGCAGCGGCTCGCGGTCACGAATGCGGGCACGATCCCCGACCGCGGCCTCTTCGGCGTCCACCTGGTGAACGGCGGTGGCCGGGTCGGCGAGCTGGACGAGGAGATGGTCTACGAGGCGCGGCAGGGTCAGGTCTTCTTGCTGGGCGCCTCGAGCTGGCGGATCGAGGAGATCACCCGCGACCGCGTGCTCGTCTCGCCCGCGCCCGGGGTCCCCGGTGCCGTCCCCTTCTGGAAGGGCGAGGGCGTCGGCCGCCCGTACGAGCTGGGCGAGAAGATCGGCCAGGCGAGCCGTGAGCTCGTCGCGCTCTCGGACGCGAAGGCGGGAAAGCGGCTGCGCGACGAGTTCTTCCTCGACGAGCGGGCAGCGCGGAACCTCGTCGCCTACCTCCGCGACCAGACCGCCGCCACGGGCGTTGTGCCCTCCGACC
>JBBQHQ010000033.1:0-19259 GCA_038324115.1 Gaiellales bacterium | reverse complement strand
GGCCGCCCGCGCCGGGACGCTGAAGCCGGAGGAGCTGCGCGGCGGCACGTTCACCGTCACGAGCGCCGGCAAGCTCGGCGGCCTGCTCGTGACGCCGCTCGTCAACCATCCCGAGGTGGCGATTCTCGGCCTGCACCGGATCGCGCCGCGCCCCGCCGTCCGCGACGGCCAGGTCGTCGTGCGCGAGCTCGGCAACGTCTCGGTCACGTTCGACCATCGCGTGGTCGACGGGGCGCGGGCGGCGGCCTTCTGCCTCGCGCTGATCGCGAAGCTCGAGGCCGCCGCATCCGGCTAGTCAGTCGTTCTCGCCGTGATCTCCGATCTGGGCGCGGATCTCGCCGCCCGGGAACTTGGAGGAGTGGACGTTCGCGTAGGCGTGCCCGGCCCGCATCGCGGCCAGGATCTCGGCGAACTCGCCCGGGGCGATCCCCTGCCCGGACGGGCCGACCACGTCGGCGGCCGTCACCTCGCCGGTGACCGTGCCCGACTGCGGGCACACCGGGGTCGTCGCAGACGGCGAGGGGTTGGTGGCGGAGTCGCAGAGCCAGATCGAGATCCCGCCGTTGACCCCGAACTTGCCGAAGTGGATGTGCGACTGGGTGACCGTCCCCTCGAGCCCGCCGAACGTGAGCTCGTACGAGAGCGTGTCGCCTTCCTTCGAGAGCTTGCCGCGGAACGACCCGGCCGCCACCGACGAGACGTCGGGGTTCTCCGAGTAGCCGCTCAGCTCCTTGCCCTTGAAGTCCCTCGAGCCGCCGCCCGCAATCGCGTACGAGCCGAGCGCGAGCAGCAGCGCTCCTCCCGCGACGGCGAGCACGATCAGCTTTCGCATTCCGATCCCTCCCCATTCCCCACGAAGATGCCGGACCTGCTGGCGTTCGGGGGTACGGGGCCGCGCCCGGATCGGATTTCAGGCGACGGCGAGCTCGGCTGCGAGGTGCGGCTCGAGCATGGCCTCGATCCGCGGCGCGCTCGTGCGGCCGTCCAGCCGGCCGACGACCTGCTTGCCCTTGACGAGCACGAGCGTCGGGACGACCTCGACCTTGAAGCGCTCCGCCAGTTCGGGACTCACGTCGACGTCAACGCGCTTCACCTTCAGCCGGGCGCGCTCCTTGCGCGCGAGATGGGCGAGCAGGCTCTCCATCCGGCGGGCGGGGCCCGACTTCTCGGACCAGAAGAACACGAGCAGCGGGCGCACGTCGTCCGTCACGATTCTCTCTCCTCCTGGGTGAAGCAGGGGTACAGCGGGGTCGGGTGTTGCATGCCCGGAAAACGGCGCGTCCAAACTCCGGCCCCCTCTACACTCCCCGGCGATGGGCGACTGGTACACGATCGGGCTCGCGCTCGGCCTCGGCGCCGCGTTCGGGGCGCTCTTCGCGGGCCTCCTCTCGGCGACGCCGCTCGGCCGGATCGCGGCGGTCGTCCTGGCCGGGATCGCCGGCGCCGTCGCGGGGATCGTGATCGACGACTGGACGGAGATCGCCGGCGGCGCGCTCGGTGGAGTCGTCGCCGCGGCGGCGGCGGTCGTCGTCGTCGCGGGTGCGCTCAGGCGAGGCGGCACGCGCGGCGGGCTCGCGCTGATCGTCGCCGGGATCGCGCTCGCTCTCGCGGCCCTCGCCTTCGTCCCCGTCGTCGGCTACCTCGAGGCGCTGGCTCTGCCGGTCCTGGCGCTCCGCCTCCGCCGCACGCAGGCCGAGCGCTACGCCGGGCTTCGCCTGCTCGCCAAGGACTGACCGGCACGAAGAAGCTGATCCTGATCGTGATCGATGGCCTGACGCCGTCGATGTTCGAACAGGTCGTCGGCGACGGCTCGGCTCCGACCCTCGCGCTGCTCGCGGCGCACGGGAGCTACCGGCGCGCGATCTCCACGTTCCCCTCGCTGACGCCGGTCTGCCTCTCTGCGATCGCCACCGGCGCGCATCCCGACGTGCACGAGATCCCGCACCTCGTCTGGTACCACCGGGGCGAGCAGCGGCTCGTCGAGTACGGCTCCTCGTTCGGCGCCGTCCGGGCCGCGGGCACCCGCCAGTCGCTGACGGACACCGTCTACGAGCTGAACGCGAGCCACCTCGGTCAGGGCGCGGTCACCGTCTACGAGGCGCTCGAGGAGGCCGGACTGACGGCGGCCGCGGTCAACATCACGTGCTACCGGGGGACGACGCCGCACGTCCCGACCGTCCCTTTTCTGACGCGACCCGCCTACGGGCCGAAACGCTTCTTCTTCTACAACCTGTTCGAGTCGGACGTGACCGGCGCCCCGCTCTCGGTGCGGAACCGTCCCGGCGGCACGATCGACGCCTACGCCGGCGCGGTCGCGCGCTGGCTCGTGACGAGGGACGGCTTCGACTTCCTCGTCTACTACCTCTCCGACTACGACTACGCCTCGCACGCGCAGGGGCCGGACGCGGCGCACGACGTCCTCGGGCGCTGCGACGACGCGCTCGCCTCGCTGGTCGAGGCCGCGGGTGGGGAGGAGGAGTTCCTGGAGCGCTACGCGGTGATCGTCTGCGCGGACCACGGCCAGACCTCCGTGAGCGAAGCCGCGCGGCTCGAGGACGTCTTCCCCGACCAGCTCGTGACCGCGTCGAACCGGGCCGGGATGGTCTACGCGGCCGACGCCGACCTCGCGGCGCTCGCGGCGCGCCTCGACGGCAGCCCCGCGGTGGACGTCTCGCTTCGGCTCGAGGGCGACGAAGCGGTCGCCCGGCGCGATGGCGAGGAGCTCCGTTTCGCACCCTCGGCCACGGGGTTCGCCACCGTCGGCGACGCCTCGATCCTCGATCACCCCGACGGGCTGGAACGCGCGTGGGCTGCGCTCGCGAACCCGAACGCGGGCGAGCTCCTCCTCTCCGCGGCGCTCGGCTGGGAGTTCGCCGACCTCGCCGGCCGCCACCACTCCGGCGGCGGCTCGCACGGCTCCCTGCTCACGGGCGACTCCGAAGTGCCGATGCTCACGGTCGGGCTCGCCGAGGAGCCGCAGTCGATCACCGACGTCATGCCCGCCGTCCTCGGCCATTTCGGCGTCGCGCTGCCCGCCTACACGCTCAGGTGAGGTTCGGCCGGCGGCCCGTGTGGTAGACGAAGGGTGATGAGGGGTCATCCGGCAGGAGAGTGGCTGCGCAAGCCCGTGCGGCTGCGGGGGATCAAGCTCGGCGAGACCGTCGACCTGATCGTCGACGCCAGCCGCACCAGGCTGCTCGGCTTCGACGTGCTCTGCGGGGACGACGTCCACCGCTTCCTCCCGTTCGGGGCTGCGAGCCTGGCGGACGGCGACGTCAAGGTCGCGTCGACCCTGACGCTCCTCGACCGCCACGAGCGGTCCTTCTACCAGTCGAACGGCGTTTCCTTCGTCGAGAACGGGGAGCTCCAGGGCGCGAGCATCGCCGAGGACGGTGGCGTCGTGCTCGAGAACAGCTAGGCTCGACCGCGCCATGGAGCGCTCGTCCGCCGCCCGGCCCACGGGCGCCCTCGCCCGCACGAGAGGCGCGCTCGGTCGCCGCCACAACTGGTTCCAGCTGGCCAAGTTCTCCGCGGTCGGCGCGACCGGCTACGTGGTCAACCTGGCCGTCTTCACCGTGCTCGTGCACGGCTTCGGCGTCCACTACCTGATCGCGGCGACGGGGTCGTTCCTCGTCGCGGTCACGAACAACTACTTCTGGAACCGGCACTGGACCTTCCGCGGCGACCGCGGCCATGTCGCCTACCAGGGGCTTCGGTTCCTCGTCGTCTCGGGCGTCGCGCTCGTCGCCAACCTCCTGATCCTGCACACCCTCGTCCAGCTCTGGAACCGCGAAGTCCTGCCGCAGGCGATCGCGATCGTCCTCGTCACGCCCCTCAACTTCGTCGGGAACAAGGTCTGGTCGTTCAGAAAGCGGTAGTGGCGCTTCTGCTGGCGCTCGTCCTCGCCGGGACGGCCGGCGCCGCCACGACCGTGACCTCGCCGGTGTACGACAACGAGGGCCGCCTGATCCAGGCGCCGTTCGCACCGTCGACCGGCTCCGCGCGGCTCACCGAGAAGCAGGCGACCGAGCTCGTGCTCCAGCGGAGCAAGGTCGCCGACTGGCTCGACCGGTACCCGCCCGACCCGGCGACCGACGCCGAGTTCCACTCCGACACCGAGCAGTGGGTGGTCAAGGCCTGGTCGGGCGCGGCCGGCCAGATCGTGCTGGCCAAGGTGGACGACCGGACGGGCCGGGTGCTCGAGGAGTGGACGGGGCCCCAGGTCGCGTGGACGATGGCCCGTGGCGGCACCGGCGCCTTCGGCGGCAAGACGATCAACACGGCGTGGGTGTGGCTCTCGTTCTGCGCGCTCTTCCTCGTCGGCCTCGCGGACTGGCGGCGGCTCCGCTCGCTCCGCAACCTCGACCTGCTCGTCCTGCTCTCCTTCACGGTCTCGCTCTGGTTCTTCAACCACGGCGAGATCTTCTGGAGCGCGCCGCTCGCCTACCCGCCGCTCGCGTACCTGCTCGGGCGCTGCCTCTGGCTCGGGCTCCGTGGTCGGGCCCCGGCGGTGTCCCGCCCCGTCTGGCCGGTCTGGCTGCTCGCGGCGGCGGCGATCTTCGCCATGGGCTTCCGCGTCGGCCTGAACGTCGAGGCGCCGCGGAGCGTGATCGACGTCGGCTTCGCCGGCGTGATCGGCGCCGAGCGGATCGTCCACGGCCAGATGCCGTACGGGCACATGCCGGACCAGGGCGACCTGAAGCCGTGCGGGCCCGCGGACGCAAACGGGGAGATCCGCGAGCGGATCCAGACGAACGGCCGCTGCGAGGCGTCGAACGCGCGCGGCGACACGTACGGTCCTGTCTCCTACCTCGCCTACGTCCCCGGCTACCTCGCGTTCGGCTGGTCGGGCAAGTGGGACGAGCTCTGGACCGGGCACGCAACCTCGCTCCTCTTCGACGCGCTCTGCCTCATCGGTCTCGCCCTCGTGGGACGCCGGCTGGGCGGCGACCGGCTCGGGGCGACCCTTGCGTTCGCCTGGGCGACCTACCCGTTCACTCTCTACACGGCGAACTCGAACACGAACGACGCGATCATGCCCGCCTTCCTGATCTGGGGCTTCTGGCTCGCGTCCTCGCCCTGGGCGCGCGGGGCCGGGCTCGCGCTCGCCGGCTGGACGAAGTTCGCGGCGCTCCTGCTCGCCCCGCTCTGGCTCGGGTATCCGGACGGGCTGCGCCCCGGTCGGGTGCGCGACGACCGGCTGCGTTGGGCCACCGGCTTCGCGCTGGCGACCGTGGCCGCGTTCACCGTCCTCCTGCTCGAGCCCAACCCCGCCCATGCCGCCCGCGTCTTCGTCGAGCGCACGCTCGTTTTTCAGCTCGGGCGGGAGTCCCCCTTCTCGCTCTGGGGCTGGGGCCAGTACCACGCCGCCGGGGTCCCCGACCTCCACCTCGTCCAGCAGGCGCTGCAGACGCTGCTCGTCGTCGGCGCGGTCGCACTCGCGTTCTTCCCGCGCCGGAAGTCGCCTCGGCAGCTCGCTGCGCTCACCGCCGCCGTCCTGATCGGCTTCGAGCTCGTGCTGACGCACTGGTTCTACCTGTACATCCCCTGGTTCTTTCCCTTCGTGGCCGTTGCCGTTCTCTGGGGTCGCCGTGGCGGCGTCGAGCCGGTTCACTAGCCTCGCGGCGCTCTGCGCCGCCGCGCTCTTCCTCGGCTCGTGGGGCACCCTCCACGGGCTCTGGTACGACGCGAGCGAGATCGTGGACACTCCGGTCTACGAGGGATACGGCAACGCGATCGAGCGGGGCAAGCTCCCCTACCGCGACTTCAGGCTCGAGTACCCGCCGGCCGCGTTGCCCGTCTTCGCGCTGCCCTCGCTCCTGACCGAGCGGGGCGACCACGAGGCGTACCGCTCGGCGTTCGAGTGGGTGATGGCGGCCTGCGGCCTGCTCGCGCTCCTCTTCGCAGCGCTCTGCCTCCGCTCGCTGGGGGCGACGCGCCTGCGCACGGCCCTCGCGCTCGGGGCGATCGCCCTCCTTCCGCTCCTCGCGGGCTCGGTGATCCTGACCCGGTTCGATCTCTGGCCGGCCGCGCTCGTGCTCGGCTCGCTGGCAGCGTTCCTCCGCGGTCGCGACCGGCTCGGCGCGGGCGTCCTCGGTGTGGCCGTCGCAGCCAAGATCTTCCCGGCCGTGTTCGCCCCGCTCGCGCTCGCGCTCGTGTGGCAGCGCCGGGGAAGGCGGGAGGCGCTGCGCTGCCTGGCGATCCTCGCCGGCGTCGTCGTCCTCGCCTACCTGCCCTTTGCGATCCTCGGCCTCGACGGCGTCCTCTACAGCCTCGGCCGCCAGCTCGGCCGGCCGCTCCAGATCGAGAGCCTCGGCGCGGCGGTCTTCCTCGCGCTGCACCAGCTGACGGGACTCGGCCTCGAGATGCGCTCCGGGCACGGCTCGCAGAACCTCGCCGGCACCGGGCCTGCGGTCGCCGCGGCCCTGCTCACGGTCGCCCAGCTGGCCGCGCTCGTCTGGGTCTGGCTCCGGCGGCCGCGGGACGGCGAGGAGCTGATCCGCTGGAGCGCCGCTGCGCTCGTCGCCTTCGTCGCGCTCGGCAAGGTGCTCTCGCCGCAGTTCCTGCTCTGGCTGATCCCGGTCGTCCCGCTCGTCGCCGGCCGCCGCGGCCTCCGGGCGACCGCGACCCTCGCCGCCGCCCTGGTGCTGACCCAGCTTTGGTTCCCCTCGCGCTACTGGGATCTCGTCCGCGAGTTCGCGCCGCTCCCGTCCTGGCTCGTGCTCGCCCGCGACCTCGTCCTGGTCGCGCTCCTCGTCGTGCTCGTCAGAGGCGGACGCGAACCGGCTCGATCGCCGTAGCCCGGCCGTCGGCGCCGCACTCGACGAGGGCGCCCTCGATCCGCACATCCTCTGTGGCGACCTCGAAGCGGACTGGCATCCCGGTCCGCATGCGGTGGATCGCCAGCTCGGCCTTGACCCCGATCACGGAGTCGTGCGGGCCGGTCATCCCTACGTCGGTCATCGCGGCCGTTCCGCCCTTGAGCACGCGGGCGTCGGAGGTCTGGACGTGGGTGTGGGTCCCGAGCACGGCCGTGACGCGGCCGTCGAGCCAGCTCGCGAGCGCGACCTTCTCGCTCGTCGCCTCCGCGTGGACGTCGACGATCACCACCGGCGAGTGGCGGCGTGCCTCCTCGACGAGCCCGTCCACGAGCTCGAACATGTCGCGGGCGACGTTGAGGAAGAGCGAGCCCATCAGATTGAGCACGGCGACGGGCGTCCCGTCTGCCGTCTCGGCGAGCGCCAGCCCGCGGCCGGGCGCGCCCGCGGACATGTTCGCCGGCCGGATCACGCGCTCCGATCCGGTCAGGTAGGGGTTGATCTCCTTCCGGCGCCACGTGTGGTTGCCGAGCGTGATCACGTCGGCGCCGGCGGCGAGGAGCCGCTCGGCAAGCTTGGGGGTGATCCCGACCCCGTCGGCGACGTTCTCCCCGTTGACGACGCAGAAGTCGGCGCCGAGCTCCTCGCGCAGCGGGCGCAGGCGTTCCTCGACCGCGTTGCGGCCGGGGCTCCCGACCACGTCGCCGATGAAGAGGATCTTCAGCGCAGCGAGAGCGTCGCCGAGGTGCGGACCTCGAGCGAGACGTTGCTGCCCGCGTCCTGGGTGAAGCGCGCGAGCGCCTGCCTCTCGACCTTCGAGAGATCGAGGACGACGCCGATCTTCGAGCGCGTCGCGGCGACCGCCGAGCCGACCGTCAGCGACGGGTCGGGCCGGAGGTGGACGAGCGAGACGACCAGCGAGGGCGCGAGCTGCGGCCGGATGTCGACCCGCGCGCCGTACACGCGGTTCGCGATCACGAAGTCCGTGATCCCGACGACGGTGCCGTCGACCGGCGCGTAGACGTCGGTGCCGGGCGTCGCGCCAATGTCGAGCGCTGACGTCCCGGGACCGTGGGAGCCGGTCAGCTGGTACCAGACGAGCCGCCCGCTCTCCGTGCCGGCGAGCCGCTGCCAGAGCCGGGAGAGGATGCCCGCGTTGCCCTGCGTGCCGACCGGCGCCAGCGAAACGGCGTCGTCGGCGCGGTGGTAGCCGATCGCGGTGACCGCGCTCTCCGCGACCGGGAGCTGCAGTTGGAGGGCGCCGGTGCTCGCGACGACCTGGGGCGTGGGCCGCCCGCCGGGGAGGACGCCGGTGGCCGCGAGCTGCCCGGCGGCGAGGCTCGGCGAGCCGGAGCCGAAGGCCGTCAGGAGGAGAGTGAGGAGGAGCACCGCCGAAAGGAGCCCAGTCAGCACGATGCGTGCCGCGTGCCGTTCGGTGAAGCTGCGTGGACGCCGCCTGCGCGCGCGCAGGCGTGCCACGTCCCGTTGTCGGGCCGAAGCCATGGGCCGGAGGATAGCCGAGTCTGCCGAAACCTTCCAGCCGTCGGGGTCGAAACGTCCCTCGAACGAGGGATGGGCGGCCGGACAAGCTGAGGCGGCGCGCTCGGAAGGCATCTCTGAGCGTTCAGCCTACGGGTCGCCCCGGCCGGACCCCGCCCTGCTCCACGTAACCTTGTCGCCGTGAGCGCCTTCCCCGTCACGCGCCTCCGTCGCCTCCGGCGCACCGACGCGCTGCGTGCGCTCGTGCGTGAGACGCGCCTCGACCTGGACGATTTCGTGATGCCGCTCTTCGCCTGCCCCGGCGAGGGCGTCGTCCGGCCGGTCGACGGGCTCGAGGGGATCGCGCAGCGCTCGGTCGACGAGCTCGTGCGCGAGGCCGGCGAGCTCGCCTCGCTCGGCGTCAAGGCGCTCCTCCTCTTCGGGATCCCCGAGGAGAAGGACGACGAGGGCTCGGGTGCCTGGGACGACGACGGGATCGTCCAGCGCGCGCTCCGGGCGCTGCGCGCCGAGCACCCCGGGCTCGTGCTGATCACCGACGTCTGCCTCTGCGAGTACACCGCCCACGGCCACTGCGGGGTCCTCCGGGACGGGCCGCACGGGGTCGAGGTCCAGAACGACGAGACGCTCGACCTGCTCGTCCGCACGGCGGTCAGCCACGTCGAGGCCGGCGCCGACGCCGTCGCGCCGAGCGACATGATGGACGGCCGGGTCGGCGCGATCCGCGAGGCGCTCCCCGAGACGCCGATCGTCGCCTACGCCGCCAAGTACGCCTCCGCCTTCTACGGGCCCTTCCGTGAGGTCGCCGAGTCGGCGCCCTCCGAGGGCGACCGGCGCGGCTACCAGATGGTTCCGGCGATCGGCCGGGAGGCGCTGCGCGAGTGCGAGCTCGACCTCGCTGAGGGCGCCGACGTGCTGATGGTCAAGCCGGCGCTCCCGGACCTCGACGTGATCCGCGCCGTCCGCGAGCGGTTCGACTGCCCGGTCGCCGCCTACAACGTCTCCGGCGAGTACGCGATGGTCAAAGCGGCGGCCGCCCGCGGCTTCCTCGACGAGCGGCAGGCCGCGCTCGAGTCGCTGACCGCGATCAAGCGGGCCGGCGCCGACATCGTCGTCTCCTACTGGACGAAGGACCTCGCCCGGTGGCTCTAGCCCAGCCTTTCGGAGCCGAGCGCTCCGAGCTCTGGCGCCGGGCGACGAAGCTGATCCCCGGCGGCGTCAACTCGCCGGTGCGCGCGATGCGCTCGGTCGGCCTGGTCGAGCCGATCTTCATGCGGAGCGGCTCGGGCGCCCTGATCGAGGACGTCCAGGGCACCACCTACATCGACTGGGTCCTCTCCTGGGGCCCGCTCCTCTTCGGTCATGCCGACCCCGAGACGCTCGAGGCGATCGGCGCGGCGGCCGCGCGGGGGACGACCTTCGGCGCGCCTACCGAGAGCGAGGTCGAGCTGGCGGCCGAGATCGTCGACGCCGTCCCCTCGATCGAGCTGGTCAGGCTCGTCACCTCCGGGACCGAGGCAGCGATGAGCGCGATCCGGCTCGCCCGGGCGGCGACGCGGCGCGACCGGGTGCTCAAGTTCGCCGGCTGCTACCACGGCCACGCCGACTCGATGCTCGCGAGCGCGGGCAGCGGCCTCGCCACGCTCGGAATCCCCTCGAGCCCCGGCGTCCCGACCGGCGTCGCCTCCGACACGATCGTCACCACCTACAACGACGTCGACGCGGCGGCCGCCGCGGTCGCGCAGTACGGCGAGGGCCTCGCCGCGATCGTGGTCGAGCCGGTCGCCGGGAACATGGGCGTCGTCCCGCCCGCGTCCGGGTTCCTGGAGGCGCTGCGCACGCTCTGCGACGCCAGCGGCGCCCTGCTCGTCTTCGACGAGGTGATCACCGGCTTCCGGGTCGCCCGCGGCGGCGCCCAGGAGCGCTTCGGCGTGCGTCCCGACCTGACCATCCTCGGCAAGGTCGTCGGCGGCGGCCTGCCCGCGGCTGCGTTCGGCGGCCGCGCCGACGTGATGGAGCTGCTCGCGCCGGGCGGCGACGTCTACCAGGCCGGCACGCTCTCGGGGAACCCGCTCTCGACCGCGGCCGGGACCTCGGTGCTTCGGCGGCTCCGCGACCCGGCCGTCTACGAGGAGCTGGAGCGGAAGGGCTCGCGGCTCGAGGCGGGGCTCGCCCCCTTTGGCGTCGTCCAGCGGGTCGGCGCGATGGCGACGCTCTTCCTCGCCGACGGCCCCGTCCGCGACTTCGACGACGCGCAGCGTGCCGACACCGAGCGCTACGGCGCCCTCTTCCGGCACCTGCTCGGGCGCGGGATCTACGTCGCCCCCTCCCAGTTCGAGTGCCTCTTCGTCTCGCTCGCCCACACGGACGAGCAGATCGACGCGACGATCGACGCCGTTGGCGACTTCCTCGACGGCTGACCTCTGGGCGACGCTCGCCGCCGAGGCGGCGGCCGAGAGCCCGCTCTGGCGCGACTCGCTCCGGCCCGACCCGGAGCACGTGCCCGTCTTCTCCCCGCTCGCGTCGGAGCGCTTCCGGCTCGGGGTGGAGACGATCTACGAGGGGTATCTCGTCCACTACGGCCGGCCCCGCCTGTTCGCACCCGCCGGGCCGGACGAGGAGATCCTGCTCGGCGACTATCTCTACGCGCACGGCCTCGTCCGGATCTCGGCGACCGGCGAGCTCGACGCCGTCGCCGCGCTCGCCGACCTGATCTCGGCCTGCGCCCACCTGCAGGCCGAGGGGGCCGCCGGCGACGGCGAGGCGTGGCTCGAGACGTGCGCCCGGCTGGGGGGCGACGACAACGCGGCGGACGAGGCACTGACGACCCACGCCGCGCGGTTCGGTAAGCTCGCGCCATGATCGCCTGGCTCCTTGCAGACGCGGCCACCGAAGGCCGGAACGTGATCCTCGGCATGCTGGTCGTCGGACTGATCTTCGTCGGCGTGATCGCGCTCGGCGAGGGCTCACGCTGGATGCGCCACCGCCGCCGGTAGCTCGCTCCGTACACTGGAACGCGGATGGCCCCTCCCTCCGATCTGCGTGAGTGGATCAGCCTGCTCGAGCGGGAGGGGGAGCTCGTTCGCATCTCCGCCGAGGTCGACCCTGACCTGGAGATCACGGAGATCGTCGACAGGACGGTCAAGGCGGGCGGCCCCGCGCTTCTCTTCGAGAACCCGAAGGGCTCGCGCCACCCGCTCCTGATCAACCAGTTCGGGACGGAGCGCCGGATGTGCCTCGCCTTCGGGGTGGAGCGGCTCGACGACCTCGCCGACCGGGTCACGGACATCCTCGAGCTGCAGCCGCCGCAGGGGCTCGTGGACAAGTTCCGCGGCCTCCAGAAGCTGAAGTCGATCGCGGGCTCCGGCCCGAAGGTCGTCCGGAGCGGGCCGGTCCACGAGGTGGTGCTCACGGGCGACGACGTCGACCTCGGCCTCCTGCCCGTGCAGCGCTGCTGGCCCGGCGACCCCGCCCCGTTCATCACGCTGCCCGCCGTGATCACGCGCGACCCGCGGACCGGGATCCGCAATCTCGGGATGTACCGGATGCAGGTGATCGACCGTAACTCGACCTTCATGCACTGGCAGATCCACAAGGACGGGCGGGCCGACTGGCTCGCGACCGACGGCCGGATCCCCGTCGCCGTCGCGCTCGGGCTCGATCCCGTCACCGCCTACTCGGCGAGCGCGCCGCTCCCGAAGCACCTCGGCGAGCTGATGCTCGCGGGCTTCTTCCGCGGCGCCCCGGTCGAGCTCGTCAAGTGCAAGACGATCGACCTCGAGGTCCCCGCCAACGCCGAGATCGTGCTCGAGGGCTACATCGAGAAGGACGAGCTCGGGATCGAAGGCCCCTTCGGCGACCACACCGGCTACTACACGCCCGCCGAGCCGTTCCCCGTCTTCCACGTCACCGCGATGACGATGCGCAAGGACGCGATCTACCCCTCGATCATCGTCGGCAAGCCGCCGCAGGAGGACGCGTGGCTCGGGAAGGCGACCGAGCGGATCTTCCTCCCGGCCGTGCGGATGACCGTGCCGGAGATCGTCGACTACGACCTGCCCGTCGCCGGCACCTTCCACAACTGCGTGATCGTCTCGATCAAGAAGGCGTTCCCCGGTCACGCCCGCAAGGTCATGCACGCGATCTGGGGGCTGGGGATGCTCAGCCTCTCCAAGTCGGTCGTGGTCGTGGACGAGCACGTGAACGTGCACGACTACGAGGAGGTCTTCTTCTACGTCGGCGCCAACGTCGACCCGGCGCGCGACCTCGTGATCACCGAGGGGCCGCTCGACCATCTCGACCACGCGCCCACCCGCCAGTTCTTCGGCGGCAAGCTCGGGATCGACGCGACCGCGAAGGGCCCGCTCGAAGGGACGCGCGAGTGGCCGGACGAGGTCGAGATGAGCGCCGAGATCAAGGAGCTCGTCGATCGGCGCTGGAGCGAGTACGGGATACCTGCGCCGCAGGTGGGCGGAGTCGTGCAGAATGGCGCGGCGAAGCGCTTGCGGCAGCTGGTACGTCGTTGACAGGCGCGAAGTCGTCCAGGTTGAATCCGCCCGGGAGCCCGAACTGAGCCAGCATCACGATCAGCAACCGCACGTCCCGCCGCCCAGCCTCTGGCCGATCGGCTTTGCCGCGGGGATCGCGTGCATCCTCACGGGGCTCGTCGTCAGCTGGCCCGTGGCCGCCGTCGGCGCCGCGATCGCGATCGTCTTCGGCTTCCTTTGGATCCGCGACGTCACCGGCGGCGTCCGCGGGCCCGTGGCGCCCGTCGAGCCCGAGACGCGCGTCGTCCACGAGACAAGCTCGGAGCCTGCGACCGCCGGCGCCCCCGGGATGCCTCTCGCCACCGACGAGGAGGTCGAGGCCGAGCAGTACTCGCGCAGCGGCTTTCTGACCGCCGCCACTCTCGGCCTCGGCGGCGTGATCGGCGGCGTGATCACCGTCCCCGTCCTCGGCTTCGCCGTCCTCCCTTCCTTCACGAACCAGAAGAAGCAGAACGTCGAGCTCGGCCCGCTCGAGGACTTCCCCGAGGGGCAGTTCCTGATCGCGACCTACATGGAAGACCCGAAGATCGGCGAGGTCTCCCGCCGCACCGTTTTCGTCCGGAACAACGGCCTCCTCGAGGGCCAGCCCAGCTTCACGATCCTCTTCTCCCGCTGCGTCCACCTCGGCTGCCCGGTGCAGCCGAACGGCGTCATCGACGAGGCCGGGAAGAAGACCGTCGGCGACACGGTCAAGGTCGACCTCACCCCCGTCCAGCCGGCCGGCTTCGGCTGCCCGTGCCACGGCGGCCAGTACGACACCGAGGGCAACCGCACCGCCGGCCCGCCCGTCCGCGCGCTCGACCGCGCCGAGTACTCGATCCGGAACGGGAAGCTCTGGCTGGGCGACTTCTACAGCGTCGGCAAGGTCGACTCGACCGGCGCCCGCGCCCGGATCAAGAAGTACAACCACACGAACCCCGGTGTCCACGTCGACGGGATCGAGTCCTGGCTCTATCCCATCCCGGTGCCCGGCTAGATGGCGAGCGCGGCCAGCAGGAAGAACGCCCGCCGGGCCCAGCTCGAGCAGGTGGCCCTCTACCCGCTCGACTGGCTCGAGGAGCGCTCGGGGCTCGTCGGCGGGGTCAAGTACTTCCTCTTCCGCAAGGTCCCGCGGGACATCAACTGGATGCAGACGCTCGGGTCGGCGACGCTGACCGCGTTCCTCGTCCAGGCGGTCACCGGCGTGATCCTCGCGATGTACTACAGGCCCGACCCGGACACGGCCTACAGCTCGATCGTGGCGATCACCAACGACCTCACGCTTGGCTGGCTCGTCCGCGGGATGCACCGCTGGGGCGCGAGCGTCTTCATCATCTTGATGTTCCTGCACATGGCGCGCGTCTTCCTCTTCGGCGCCTACAAGTACCCGCGGGAGCTGAACTGGATCATCGGCGTGCTCCTGCTGGCGCTCGGGATGGGCGAGGGCTTCACCGGCTACCTCCTCCCGTGGGACGAGACCGCGTACTGGGCGACCGTCGTCGGGATCAACATCAACGGCACCGCGCCCTTCCTCGGCCCGTTCATCGCCCAGTTCCTCCAGGGTGGCGCCGCGATCGGCGAGGACACGCTGAGCAAGTTCTACTCCCTGCACATGCTCGTCCTCCCGGGCGGGATCGCCGCCCTGATCGGGCTCCACCTCTACCTCGTGATCCGGCTCGGCGTCAGCTCGCCGCCCTGGTCGCCGGACGAGGCGGGCCGCGAGCGCATCGAGGTCGAGCAGGTCGGCACCGGCCGCGAGGGCCTCGTCCGGCCCGGCGGCCGCGGAGGCTCCGATGGCGAGTAGGCGGATCGAGGAGCGGCGCGCGCAGCACAAGCGCTACAAGGAGGACGTCGATCGCACCGGGAAGTCGTTCTTCCCGCACGCGATGTTCCACGACACGGTGATGAGTCTCGTCGTCGTGGTCGTGATCGCCGGGCTTGCGTGCGTCTGGTACTTCACCGCGGACGGCACGGAGCCGGGCGCGCTCGGGCCGTACTACACCGAGGAGGCCGACCCGGGCACGACGAACTTCGTCCCCCGCCCCGACTGGTACTTCTACTTCCTCTTCTACCTCCTCCGGATCTTCAAGTGGCCGGAGTCGGTGGTGCTCGGCACGGTCGGGATCCCGACGATTGCGCTCGTGCTCCTGCTCGCGCTTCCGTTTATCGACCTGCGCCGCGAGCGGCGGCTGCTGCGGCGCCCGGTCGCGGTCGTGGCCGCGATTCTCGTGGTGCTCTCGATGGGCGTCCTGACCTACAAGGGCGCGACCGCGCGGGAGTCGCTCGGCTCGGAGACGCTCGGATCGGTGCCGGAGTGGTCGCAGCAGCAGGGCTTCGCGGGCAACGCGGACGCCGTCGCAGGCGCGAAAGTGTTCGCGGTCGCCGGCTGCCTCCAGTGTCACGTCTACCTGAACTCGGGCGCTGTGAACCTCGGCGCGCCGGAGCTCTCCAAGATCGGCGCCGACAACAAGGGCGTCGACTACTTCGAGCGCTACGTGACCAACCCGGCCGCGTTCGGGAACAACCAGATGCCCCCGTTTGCAGGGCTCGGGCAGGACAACGTGCGCAAGATCGCCGTCTTCCTCGACGCATCCAAGGGCCCGAAGGGCTGACGTGAAGATCTTCCTCGGCGTGACGGGCGCTTCGGGCGCGCCGTACGCCGCCCGGCTGCTGCGTGCCCTCGGCGACGCGGGCCACGAGGTCGGCCTGACCGCCTCGGCCGCCGGGATCGAGGTGCTGGCGACCGAGCTGTACGAGGATCCCTCGCTGCCGCGGGCAGAGGTGCTGGAGCGCTTCACCGCCGGCGTCGACGGCGTCACCGCCTACGAGGTCAACGACTACAAGAGCCCGTACGCGTCCGGCTCCGCGAAGGTGGACGCGTACGTGGTCTGTCCCTGCTCGATGTCGACCGTCGGCACGCTCGCGACGGGCGCGATGGCGAACCTGATCCACCGCGCCGCCTCGGTCGCGCTCAAGGAGGGGCGGAAGCTCGTGCTCGTCCCCCGCGAGACGCCGCTGTCGTTCATCCACCTGAACGGCCTCGCGACCCTGCAGCAGGCCGGCGCGACGATCGTCTTCGCGGCGCCCGGCTTCTACAACAAGCCGCGCTCGATCGACGACCTCGTCGACTTCGTCGTGGCGCGAATCCTCGACCAGATCGGCGTCGAGAACACGCTGACCGCGCGCTGGGGCCAGTCGTGACCCACGAGCCCCTCACCCATGAGTCCGGGACGCTGCCGGCCGAGGACGTCCGTTCGATGTTCGACCGGATCGCGCCGGTCTACGACCTGATGAATCGCGTGATGACGGCCGGGCTCGACCAGCGCTGGCGGAAGCTGACGGTGCGGCTCGCTGTCCGGCCGGGCGACCGTGTGCTCGACGGCTGCTGCGGCACCGGCGACCTCGCCGTCGCCGCGCGGGCCGCCGGAGCGGGCGAGGTCGTCGGCCTCGACTTCTCGGGCGCGATGCTCGAGCGGGCGCGCCGGAAGGAGCCGGGGATCGAGTGGATCCAGGGCGACCTGCTTGCACTCCCGTTCGAGGACGCCTCCTTCGACGCGGCCACGGTCGGCTTCGGGATCCGGAACGTGGACGACCTCGGGCGCGGGCTCTCCGAGCTGCGGCGCGTGCTGCGCCCCGGCGGCCGGGTGGCGATCCTCGAGATCACGCAGCCGCGCGGCCTGTTGCGCCCCTTCTACCGGCTCTGGTTCGACGCCCTGATCCCCCTCGCCGGGAAGATCCTCCCCGGCGGCAAGGCCTACACCTACCTCCCGGCGAGCGTCCGCCGCTTTCCCGGGCCCGAGGCGCTCGCGGCGCTGCTCGCCGAGCACGGGTTCGCGGAGGTCCGCTTCCGGCGGCTCGGCGGCGGGATCGTCGCCCTGCACATCGGGGAGGCGCATTGACCACCCTCGAGGAGGTCCGCCGCCTGCCTGGGTTGGACGCGTACCTCGAGGCCGTCGAGGAGCGGCTCGCCGAGGCTGCGACCGGGCATCCCGGCACCGTCGCCGACGTCGGCCGCGGCGCGCTCGCGGCGGGCGGGAAGCGCTTCCGGCCCATGCTCGCGTTCCTCTCCGCCGCTCCCGGCACGGACCCTCCGGTCGCCGCCGGTGTCGCGGTCGAGCTCGTGCACATGGCGACCCTCGTCCACGACGACCTGATCGACGGCGCCCGCGTCCGCCGCGGCCGTGCCGCGGCCTGGGCCGAGTACGGCGCGGGTGCCGCCCGCGCCTCCGGCGACTACCTCTTCGCGCGCGCCTTCGCCGAGCTCGCGGCCGACGGCACCGTCGAGGACGTCGCGTTCCTCGCGGACGCCTGCCTCGCGCTCGCCCGGGGCGAGGCGCTCCAGCGCAGCCAGCAGCACGATCCGGAGACGACCGTTGAGGCCTATCTCGAGCGGTGCGCGCTGAAGACCGGGAAGCTCTTCGAGGCAGCCTGCCACCTCGGCTCGGGCGGCGCCCTGGGCGCGTTCGGGCTCAAGCTCGGGATCGCGTTCCAGATTGCCGACGACGTGCTCGACTGCGCCGGCGAGGCGAGCGAGACCGGCAAGGTCGCGGGCACGGACCTGCGCGAGGGGACACCGACGCTCCCGCTGCTGCTCGCGGCGCAGGAGGACGAGACGGTGCGCGCCGCGCTCGCCGGCGGACCGACGGAAGGGATCCTCGTCCGCGTGGCCGCCACGGGCGCCCTCCAGCGTTCCGTGGAGGTCGCCCGCGACTACGCTAGGGAAGCGCGTGAGAGCCTCGAGGGGGCGCCGTCCCGGGAGGAGCTCGCCGCGCTCGCAGACGCCGTCGTGGACAGGAGCGCGTAATGCTCAAGCTCGGCCGGATCTCGTACGTGAACATGGCGCCCGTCTTCCACCGGCTCGTCGCCGACGTGGAGGAGATCACCGGCGTGCCGACGGAGCTGAACGCGAAGCTCCTCGACGGCCAGCTCGACATCGCCCCGATCTCGTCGATCGAGTACGCGCGCCACGCGTCGTCGCTGCGGATCCTGCCCAGGATGTGCGTCTCGTCCGAGGGCGCCGTCGAGTCGATCCAGCTCGTCTCGCGGCTGCCGTTCTCGCAGATCCGGTCGGTCGCGGTGACGCCGGAGAGCGCCACCTCGGTCGTGCTGACCAAGGTGCTCCTGCCCCAGGCGGAGCAGCGACCGCTCGACCCCGTCCACGGGCAGGGCGACGCGGACGCGAAGCTCCTGATCGGGGACGCCGCGCTCCGGAGCGCGTTCGCCGACCCGACCCCGCACTACGACCTCGGGAAGCTCTGGCTCGAGCGGACCGGCCTGCCGATGGTCTTCGCCGTCTGGGCCGCGCCGGAGCCGCTCGCCGACGGGCTCCTCGACCTCGAGCATGCGCTCGTCGCCTCGGTCCGGCTCGCCCGCGCGGAGCCCGAGGTGCTCGCCCACGAAGCGAGCGACCGCTACGGCTATCCCGCCGGCTACCTCGCCCGCTACTTCGAGAAGCTCCGCTACTCGTTCGGGCCGCGTGAGCGAGCGGGCCTCTACACCTTCCTCGAGATGGCCCGCGACGTGGGCGAGCTGGAGCACGTGCCCGAGCTGCGCTTCGTCAACGCGGCGGGCGCAGCCGTCTGATTCCGCGAACCGCGGCTAGTGTGGGCGCATGACCGAGCCCGGAACCCCGTCGGATGCTCGGGAGGAACGGCTCGCCCAGAACGAGGTCCTCTTCCGCTCGGTCAACGAGTCGATCGAGCAGCAGGCGCTCAAGTTCGGCGGCCTCGACAGCTACGAGTTCATCTGCGAGTGCTCGTCGACCGAGTGCTTCTCGCGCGTCCGGCTGACCTTGCAGGAGTACGAGCACATCCGGAGCGAGGGCGTCAGGTTCTTCGTTCTCCCGGGACACGCGAACGTCGAGGTCGAGGTCGTGGTCGAGGCGAAGGACGACTACTGCGTCGTCGAGAAGGACGGCGCCGCGGGCGTCGTCGCCGACCACACGAATCCGCGCGATGGCGATCCGGCGAGCCTCTAGCTTCGACCCGGCGGTTCGCGCGCCTCGGAGTTAGCCGAGGTTCCGGGGGACGGCGAGCAGGCTCTCGAGGTCGAGCTCGATCGTCGCGCCGGCCTTCTGCGTCACCTCGTCCTCGATCGGGAGATCAGAGCGCTACCTCGCGGCGGAGGATCCCGTCGCGCGCGTCGACCTCGTCCTCGACGGCGGAGGCTCGGCGCCCGTGAAGGGGATCGAGCCGTGGAACTGGCGGATCACCCAGCGGTCGCCGGCCGCGACCGCGAAGAGGGTCAGCCGGATCGGCTCATGCCGAGCGACGCCGTCCTCGACGAAGGAGATCTCGCCGAATGCCGCGAAGCCGAGTTCCCCCTCCGCCTCGTGAAAGGCCACGACCTCCCGCCAGTCCCACCGAAACGGCGGGCCGGCGGCGACGCCCTCGAGATAGTTGCGGAGGGCTTCCGGCGT
>JBBQHQ010000032.1:0-19443 GCA_038324115.1 Gaiellales bacterium | reverse complement strand
ACCGGCTCGACAGGAGCCGCCTCGGGCTCGACCGCGGGCTCGACCGCCGCGGGCGCCGATTCGGCGGCCGGGATCGGCTGCGCAGGATCCGGCGCAGCCCTCTGGACGGACGAGGGGGTTGCGAGCACGGGTGCGGACGGCTCGGCCGGCGCTGCTGCCGGCGCCGCGGGCTCGGCGGGTGCCGTCGGCACGACCGCCGCGGGCGCGAGGCCCGGCTCGCTCATTGGAGGTGGGGTGCCGGTCGTGTCCTCGACGACGGGGACGTTCGCGAACGGGTCGTCGGCCGCGGCCGTAGCCCCCGGTCTCGGCGCTTCCGCGGCGGGCTGCAGGTCGTACCGGTTCTCGACCGGTGCGGGAGCCGTGGACCGCGCGGGCGCCGCCGGAGCCACGGCCGACGCGGCGTGCCGGGCAGATGGCACGACCGCGGCCGGCCGCGCCGGAGCAGCCACGGCCACGACCTTGGGCAGAGGAGCCCGCTTGAGGGGCGCGGGGACGCGGAGAGAGGGGAACGCGAACGACGGGAGGGGGAGCGCCGGGAGGGGCGCCACCGTCGTCACGGCGGGACGGGAGAGGGCGATCGCCAGAGGGCTGACGTAGAGGAAGGCGAAGCTGAGGAGGCTGACCCCGACCAGCCAGAGACGCAGCGTCCTCTGGCGCAGTCCGGCAAGGCTCAGTCGATCGGTCTGTGACCCTGCGGTTCGCACCGCGCTCCCCTCCAGCTCGAATCAAAGCGGCCCCCTCAGACCGCTTCACGATCCTGGACCGTGTCTTCCGCGTTTGCAATGGGCCGACCGGCCCATTGCCAGAACCGATACGGACCAGGGTTTGGACAGACAAAGGCCTGCTCAGGAGAGCTCTCGGTCGAGCCGCCGCCGCTCCTGCTCGACCGCGCTCCGTTGGGCCCCGATCTCCCGAAGGCGCCGGTTGTACGCGATCGTCCCCGCCCGGGTGGCGTTGGCGGTCGCGACGCTGCCGGCGGTGCCGGCCAGCTTTCGGAGCAGCGGCTGCAGGTCCTTGGAGCGTCCGCCGACGACCGCCGCGCGAACCTTTCGGGCGAGCCGGGCCAGGGTCCGCAGGCGCTCGATCTCGACGGTGCGGGCTCGCTCGAGCACGTCCGGCGGCCGGAGCGTCGTCAGCTTTTCGGCCACCGCGTCGAGCCTGGCTGCGTACGCGAAGAACGCCGCGGCTTGCTCCCCACCCGTCGTTGTCCCGAGCTCGCGCCGGAGGTTCTGCGCGGCGGGTACCAGCTTCGCCTCCGTCGCCGCGAACGCCGGCAGATAGCGGCGGAGCAGGGCGACCTCGGTGGCGAGCTCCGCCTGGAGCGCATAGAGCCCGAGGAGCTCCCGCTCGAGCCGGGCCGCCTCGGGAGGCGGCGTCAGCGCAGCGACCTTGCCACGGAAGGTGCGGATCGTCGCTGCCGCCTTCTCCAGCTCCGTGACCTGCCGCTCGACCCCGGCGGCGCCGAAGGACAACCCCGCGTACGCACGGTTCGCGGTCCCGAGCGCGCCGGCGTTCCGGACCTGCAGCGTGTTCACCTCGCGCAGATAGACACTGACGGCCTCGCGGCGGTCGTCGCCCGCCCGGCCGAACCCGAGGGCGATCGCGACGGCCAACGCGACCGCTCCAAGCAGAGCCAGTGCCCACAGCGCCTGCACGGTCCGCCGCCGGCCGAGGCGCCCCCAGGCCGGCCTCATTCCGCGGTCGGCGTGCGCCGCATCAGGCTCCCCACGAGGTCGAGCAGCGGCTCGCCCGAGAGGACTGCGCAGACCCCGCTCGTGATCGGCAACTCGATCCCGAGCCGGCGCGAGAGATCGCGGAGGACGGGCGCGGTGATCAGCCCCTCGACGGTCATCCCGATCTCCCGGACCGCGTCGTCCGGGTCGGTGCCCTGGGCGATCAGCTCGCCCGCGCGTCGGTTGCGGCCCGCTTTGGAGAAGCAGGTGACGACGAGGTCGCCCATCCCGGCGAGCCCGGCGAACGTCTCCGGGCGGCCGCCCGCCGCCTCGGCAAGCCGCCCCATCTCGGCGAGGCCCCGGGCGACCAGGGCGGCCTTCGCGTTGTCGCCGAGCCGAAGCCCGTCCGCCCCGCCGGCCGCAAGCGCGATCACGTTCTTCGCGGCCGCGCAGAGCTCGACGCCGATCACGTCGTCGTTGACGTAGACCCGGAAGGTCGGCGAGTTGACCTCTCGCTGGAGCTCCAGCGAGAGATCGCGGTCGAGGCTGGCGATCACCGCCGCCGCAGGCAGGTCGCGGACGATCTCCTCGGCGATGTTCGGGCCGGAGAGGACGGCGACGGGCCGGTCGCGGACGAGGGTCGAGAGCCGGTCCCCCGTGGCCGGGTCGAGCCCCTTCGTCAGCGAGAGGACGGGCGCCGTGCCCGGCAGTGACTCGACCACCTCGCGGTAGGTCGCGCTCGGGACGGCGAGGACGACGAGGCCCGCCTCGGCGAGCGGCGCCTCCGCGAGCGGGGCGGCCGTGACCCCCTCGAGCCGGACGTGCGTCAGGTAGCGCGGGTTGTGCCCCGTCTCCTGGATCGCGCGGGCCTGCTCCGGGTCACGGCAGGCCAGGACGACCTCGTGCCCCCGGTTGGCCAGCACGCGCGAGAAGGCCGTTCCCCACGACCCGCCGCCCACCACGACTGCTCTCACCGAAGTGGGCTCACGAGCGCTTGACGAAGTCGATCGAGACGGGCACGCCCTCGAGGCTAAACCGTTTGCGCAACTCGTTCTCGACCCAGTAGGCGTAGTCACGGGTGACGAGCCCCGGGTCGTTGACGTGGATCCGGATCCGGGGCGGCCGGGTGGAGACCTGCGCGCCGTAGAGGAGGTTCAGCCTCCGGCCCCGGGCCGAGGGCGCCTGCCGCGCCTCGCGGAGCTCCTTGAGCGCGTCGTTCAGCCTCGGCGTCGAGATCCTGCCCGTGTGCTTCTCGAAGAGCGCGACGACGTGGTCGAGCAGGCGCTCCAGCCCGCGGCCCGTCTGCGCCGACACCGCGATCACCGGCGGCCGCTGCCGCAGCCGGCGCTCGAGATCCGGCTTGACGTCCTCGAGCGCGACCTCGTTGATGTCCCACTTGGAGAGAACGACGAGCGTCGAGCAGCCCGCCTTCCGGGCGACGTCCGCGACCGAGAGATCCTGCTCGACGATTCCCTCGCTCGCGTCGATCAGGACGAGGGCGACGTCGGACCGCTCGGCGGCCGCGAGCGCCCGCAGCTCCGAGTAGTACTCGATCCCCTGCCGCTGCTTGCGCTTCCGGCGCAGGCCGGCGGTGTCGACGAGGAGGAACTTTCGCCCCTCGCGCTCGAGGAGTGTGTCGATCGTGTCGCGGGTCGTCCCGGGAACGTCCGAGACGATCACCCGTTCGTGCCCGACGAGCTTGTTCAGGAGCGACGACTTGCCCACGTTCGGCCGGCCGAGGATCGCGACGCGGATCGTCTCGTCGCCGATCTGCTGCGGGCCGACACCGGGGAGCCGGCCGACGATCTCGTCGAGCAGGTCGCCCGTGCCGTAGCCGTGCAGGGCCGAGAGCGGCCATGGGTCGCCGAGCCCGAGCTTGTGGAACTCGATCGCCTGCAGGTCCTTCTTCGGGTCGTCGATCTTGTTCGCGAGCACGATCACGGGCTTCTTGGAGCGCCGGAGCGTCTCGGCCAGCTCCTCGTCCCCCGGCGTGATCCCGTGGCGCGCGTCGACGACGAAGAGGACGAGGTCGGCCTCGGTGATCGCGATCCGCGCCTGCTTCGCGATCTCGGGCCCGAAGACGTCGGTCGCCTGGTCGTCGACGCCCCCGGTGTCGACCAGGAGGAAGTGGACGCCGTTCCAGTCCGCGATCAGCTCCTTGCGGTCGCGGGTAACCCCAGGCGTCTCGTGCACCACCGCCTGGCGGCTCTCGGTCAGCCGGTTCACGAGCGTCGACTTGCCCACGTTCGGATAGCCGACGATCGCAACGGTGCCGGCGAGCTCCGGGAGCGGCTCCGGCGGCTCGCCGTTGCCGTCGTCCGCAGGTGGGATGTCGGTCGGCCTCATGCGGGTGGGGTCGCGTTCCGGGGACGGCCGAGCCGGTGGATCTCGGCAAGCCAGTCGTGGAGGCCGTGGATCTTCTTCTGGATCTCCAGGGACGCCTCGCGGTATCCCTTGCCGCCCTTGGGCAGCCCGGAGAAGCGGAGCGGCTCACCCCAGGCGACGGACACGGGGTGAAAGTTCCCCGGCCGCCAGTCGTGCGAGCCGTAGATCGCGGCCGGGACAACGGGGACGTCCTCCTGGAGCGCGACCATCGCCGCCCCCGGCTGCACCTCGCCGGGGCGTCCCGTGAGCTGCCGCGTCCCCTCCGCGAAGAGCCCGAGCGCGTGCCCGTCCCGGACGGCCTCGCGCATCAGGCGGACGGCCTCACGGTCGGACTCGCCGCGGCGGACGGAGATCGTCCCGAAGCTGCGGATCAGCTGACCGAGCCCCGGCAGCCGGTGCGCCTCGACCTTGGCGACGAAGTGGACGGTGCGCGGCGAGAGGGCGCCGAAGAGCGGCGGGTCGATCCAGTGGAAGTGGTTGACGGCGAGCACGACGCCGCCGGTGCGCGGGACGCGCTCGACCCCGTAGTTGCGGATCGGGGTCAGCAGCCGGACGAGGGGCTCGATCGTGATGCGTCCGAGCGCCCAGACGCCGTCGACGCGGTTCATGCCGCCGTCGTTCGGGCCCGAACGAGCTCTTCGATCCGGCCGACGACGTCCTCCACCCCGAGCTCGGTGGTGTCGATCTCGACCGCGTCCTCCGCGGGGCGCATGTTGATCGCGTCCTTCTCGTCCCGGAGGCGCAGATCGGTGGCGAGCGCGTCGGCGGCGATCTCCGGCCGCTCGGCCGCGCGCCGCTCCGCCCGGATCGCCGGATCGGCCACAAGGTAAACCTTTACTTGAGCCTGAGGTGCCACGACCGTGCCGATGTCCCGGCCCTCGATCACGACGTCCCCCACCTCGCCGAGCAGGCGCTGCCGCTCGCGCATCACCTCGCGCACTGCGATGTGGCGCGCGACGACCGGGACGAGCTTGTCGATCCCGGGCTTGCGGATCGACGCGGTCACGTCGCAGCCGTCGATCGAGACCCGGCCGGCCTCGTCGAAGCAGACGGGAAAGTCGCGCGCGAGGGCGGCGAGCTCCTCGGCCTGGTCGAGCGGCAGGCCCCGGCGCTGCGCGAGCCACGTCAGGGCGCGGTACATCGCCCCCGTGTCCAGGTAGCGGAAGGCGAGCCGCTCCGCCAGGAGCCGCGCCACCGTGCTCTTGCCCGCACCGGCGGGCCCGTCGATCGCAACGATCATCGTCTGATGGACTCCAGGAGGTCGTAGAAGCCGGGGAAGGATACAACCACTGATTCGGCGTCCTCGATCTCGACCCCCTCCTTGGAGGCGAGGCCGGCGACCGCGGCGAGCATCGCGATCCTGTGGTCTCCGTGCGAATCCATCGTGCCGCCCCGGAGGCGAGCGGGCACGCCGCGCACCTTGAACCCGTCGGGCGTCGCCCGGATGTGGGCGCCCAGCCGGCGCAGCCCGTCCACGACCGCCTCGATCCGGTCGGTCTCCTTCGCGCGCAGCTCCTCGGCGCCGGTGAGCAGGCTGTCTCCGTGCGCGTTCGCCGCGAGCAGCGCGAAGAGCGGCAGCTCGTCGACGAGCAGGGGCACCTCCCTCGCGCTCACCGTGGTGCCGACGAGCTCGGCCGAGCGGACGTCCAGGTCTCCCCCGGCCTCGCCGCCGCTCCGCCGCCGGTTGAAGACGGTCGTGCGCCCGCCCATCCGTTCGAGCACGTCGAGGAGACCGGTCCGGCGCGGGTTCAGGTTGACGCCCTGGAGGATCAGCTCGGAGCCCGCGAGCAGCGTCGCGGCCACGATCAGGGGCGCCGCCGAGGAGAAGTCGCCCGGGACCTCGATCTCCCCGAGCGCCAGGTGGCTCGCCGGGCGGACGGTCGCGCTCGACTGGCGGCGGCTGACGTCTGCGCCGGCGGCGGCGAGCATCGTTTCCGTGTGGTCGCGCGTCGGGAGCGGCTCGACGACCGTCGTCTCGCCGTCGGAAGCGAACAGGCCGGCGAGCAGGACCGCGGACTTGACCTGGGCGCTCGCGACGGGCAACTCGTAGTCGATCGCGCGCACCTCGCCTCCGACGATCGTCAGGGGCGCATGCCCGTCCGTCGTCTCGATCGAGACGCCCATCCGGCGCAGCGGCTCGGCGATCCGCTCCATCGGCCGAGTCGAGAGCGACTCGTCGCCGGTGACATGGAAGGTGCCGGTCTGCCCGGCAAGGATCCCCGGGAGCAGGCGCATCAGGGTGCCGGCGTTGAGGCAGTCGATCGGCCCCGGCGGCGCCTGGAGGCCGCGCAGCCCGACGCCGAACACCCGCAGGGTCTCGGTGTCCGACTCGTAGACGCGCACGCCCAGTGCTCGGACGGCGCCGATCGTCGCCTCCGTGTCGGCTGAGCGGCCGAAGCCGGAGATCCTCGTCTCGCCGTCGGAGATCGCACCGAGGAGGACGGAGCGGTGGGAGATCGACTTGTCGCCCGGAACGGCGACCGCCCCGGCGATCGTGGAGGCGGGCTCGATCCGGAGCTTCATCAGGCGCCCAGCTCGGGCGAGACGACGACGCCGTAGCCCTGGCTCTCGAGCAGGGCGGCGGCGCGGCCCGCCTCGGTCTCGCCGGCGATCAGGATGTTCAGCGTGCCGCCGCGGTCGGGCGACATGTGCTGGAGATCGAACTCCTCGATGTTGATCCGCTCGGCGCCGAGCGCCTGCGTGATCCCGGCCAGCACGCCAGGCCGGTCCGGGATGTGGACGCGCAGCCGCTGCAGGGCTCCGGGGTCGGTGTGCGCTGTCGCGAGCATCGTCCGGCGGTTCCCGGCCGCCTCGCCGATCCAGCGCGCGAGGAAGCCGGCGTCGCCCGCCGCGAGGGCGGTCTCGACCTGCTCGATCCGGCGCCGGTGCTCGCCGAGCGCGTCGCGGATCGCACCCGCGTTCTCGAGGAAGATGTCCACCCACATCCGGGGGTTCGCGCCGGCCACCCGGGTCATGTCGCGGAGCGAGCCGCCGGCGGCGGCGAGCAGGTCGTGCCCGTCCACCTTCGCCCCTCCGGTCTGGTTCAGGAGCACGTTCGCGAGCACGTGCGGCAGGTGGCTCGTGACGGCGACGAGCCGGTCGTGGGCCTCGGGCCCGATCGCGACGGGGACGGCACCGACCGAGGCGACGAAGTCGTGGAGGAGCTTGTACCGGGCGGGCTCGCTCGCGGCGAGCGGCGTCAGGAACCAGGTCGCGCCCTCGAAGAGGTCGGCGGTGGCGGTGGCGGGCCCGTGCGCCTCGGAGCCGCAGATCGGGTGCCCGCCGATGAAGCGCACCTCTCCGGCGGCCTCGGCGCAGACCGCGCCCTTCGTGGAGCCGACGTCGGTCACCGTCGCCTCGGGGCCGCTCGCGTCGAGGGCGGCGCGCACCTGGCCGGGGAGCGCCGCTACGGGGACGGCGACCAGCGCAAGCTCGGCCCCCGCGAGCGCCGACTCGAGGTCGGCCGCGGCCTCGACCGCCCCGCGCTCGGCGGCGAGCTCGAGGTTCGCCGGGTCGGGATCCCAACCGACGACGCGCTCGACGCCTGTCCGACGGGCGGCGAGCCCGACGGACGCGCCGATCAGGCCCGTGCCGATCACGGTGAGAGAGCGGAGCGGCGCCACGGCTCAGCTTCGCATCAGCTCGGCCACGCGAAAAGCGAGGTCGAGCGACTGGCGCGCGTTCAGCCGGGGGTCGCAGAGCGTCTCGTAGCGGGCGTTCAGCTCGTCCTCGACGACCGCGGCGGAGCCGCCGAGGCACTCGGTCACATCCTCGCCGGTGAACTCGAGGTGGACGCCGCCCGGCCAGGTGCCCTCGGCCCGGCAGACGGCGAAGAAGGAGTCGATCTCGCCCATGATCTCGTCGAAGCTCCGCGTCTTGATCCCGGACGGCGTTCGGAACATGTTCGCGTGCATCGGGTCGCAGGCCCAGACGACCGGGTGCTCGGCAGTACGGACGGCCTGGAGGAGCGGCGGCAGCGCGTCCACGAGCTGGGCGGCGCCCATCCGGACGATGAAGGTGAGCCGGCCGGGGATCCGGTCCGGGTTGAGCGCGTCGCAGAGCTCGAGCAGCTCGTCGGGAGTCGCCGTCGGGCCGACCTTGATGCCGAGCGGGTTGTGCACGCCCGCGAAGAACTCGACGTGGGCCTCGTCCGCCTGCCGCGTCCGCTCGCCGACCCAGAGCATGTGGGCGGAGCAGTCGTACCAGTCGCCGGTCAGCGAGTCGCGGCGCGTCAGCCCCTCCTCGTAGTCGAGCAGGAGCCCTTCGTGGCTCGTCCAGACGTCGACCTGGTGGAGCTGGTGCGACTCGACGAGGTCGATCCCGCAGGCGCGCATGAACCCGAGCGCGCGCTCGATCTCGCCGGCGATCGCCTCGTAGCGCTGGCCCTCGGGCGAGCTGGCGACGAACTCCTGGTTCCACATCTGCACCTGGGTCTGGTCGGCGAAGCCGCCCTTCGTGAAGGCGCGGAGCAGGTTGAGGGTCGCGGCGGACTGGTGGTACGCGCGAACCATCCGGTCGGGGTCGGGCGTGCGCGCCTCGGCGGTGGCCGCGTCGTCGTTGACGAGGTGGCCGAGGAACGAGGGCAGCTCGAGCTCGCCGACGCGCTCCGTCGGCGCCGAGCGCGGCTTCGCGAACTGGCCCGCGATCCGGCCGACCTTCACGATCGGGAGCGCCGACCCGTAGATCAGGACGACCGACATCTGGAGCAGGATCTTCAGCTTCTCGCGGATCGTGACCGCGCTGAAATCGTGGAAGGACTCGGCGCAGTCGCCCGCCTGGAGGAGGAAGGCCTTGCCCGCCGCGACGTCGCCGAGCGCGCTCCGGAGCGCGCGCGCCTCGCCTGCGAAGACGAGCGGCGGCAGGGCCTGGAGCTGGGCGAGCGCTGCCTCCGCCCGCGCCGGATCGGGCCACTCGGGCTGGTGCCGCGCCGGAAGGGCGCGCCAGGACGACGGCGTCCACGTTGCAGGCGTCACGGCCACTTCATTCAGTGTAGTTGCGGCTCCTCGCAGGCGACTCTATGCTCGCCCTGTGGACAAAGAGTTGCTCTTCTTTCACATTCGGGGACAGTCCCCCGCTTTTCGCTGCGACCGTTGCGGACGGCTCGGCGGCGCCACCTGGGCTTGGCTCAGCGGGCGGTGCGAGAGCGTGCGCTAGCGAGCGCACCTCACGCCCCGCTCGACCGCGACCTCCCCCGGGAGGTCTTCTTTTTGCCCGCGACGAACAGAAGGACACTCATGCGCATCTTCTCCGGCATCCAGCCCACCGGCGACAAGCAGCTCGGCAACCTGATCGGCGGCTTCCGCCAGTACGCGGCCACCCAGGAGCAGGGCGATGCCCTCTTCTGCATCGTCGACCTGCACTCGATCACCGTCGACTACGACCCGCAGGACCTGCACGAGCGGACACTCGACCTCGCGGCGATGCTCTTCGCGACCGGCCTCGACCCGGACCGCTCGACCGTCTTCGCCCAGAGCCACGTGCGCGCGCACGCCGAGGCGGCTTGGCTGCTCGCGGCCGTGACGAGCTACGGCCAGCTCGGGCGGATGACCCAGTTCAAGGAGAAGGGCGAGCGCCAGGAGGTCGTCACCGCCGGCCTCTTCACCTATCCCGTGCTGATGGCGGGCGACATCCTGCTCCACCAGACCGACATCGTCCCGATCGGCGACGACCAGCGGCAACACCTCGAGCTCGCCCGCGACGTGGCCGAGCGGTTCAACGCGCGCTACGGCGAGACCTTCGTCGTGCCGAACGGCGTCTTCCCCGAGGTGGGCGGCCGGATCATGGACCTCCAGGAGCCGACCCGGAAGATGTCCACCACCGCAGGAACGCCCCAGGGGACGGTGCTCCTCCTCGACCCCCTCGACACGATCCGGAAGAAGTTCCGCTCGGCCATGACGGACTCGGGGAGCGAGGTGCGACGGTCGCCCAACAAGCCCGGCGTCACGAACATGATCGACATCCTTTCGGCCCTGACGGGCGAGCCCGCCGACGCGATCGAGCGGCGCTACGAGGGCTCGGGCTACGGCCAGTTCAAGCAGGACGTCGGCGAGGCGGTCGTCGAGATCGTCGGCCCGGTCCAGGAGCGCTACCACGAGCTCCGCGCGGACCCCGACGAGCTGCGCCGGCTCCTCCACCTCGGCGCCGAGAAGGCCCGAGCCTCGGCCGAGCCGACGCTGGAGACAATGTACGAGCGGATGGGCTTCGTCCGCGAGTGAGGCAAAGGGCGACGCTCGGCGGGATCCTCGCGCTGGCGCTCGTCGCGGGTGGGCTGAACTACGCAGGCACCCACCCGGTCTCGATCTTCCTCGTCTCGGCGCTCGCGCTCGGCGGGCTCGCCTGGGCGATCGGGCTCGGGACCGCGTCGGTCGGCGCGCACTTCGGGCCGGCCGTCACCGGCGTCCTCCAGTCGACCCTCGGGAACCTGCCCGAGCTCTTCATCGTCCTCTTCGCGCTCTCGGCCGGGGAGATCGTCGTCGCGCAGACCTCGATCCTGGGCTCGCTCTTCGCGAACGCGCTCCTCGTGCTCGGGCTCGCGATTGTGGCGGGAGCGGCCCGCTCGAAGGACGGGGTGATGCGCTTCAGCGCCCGGCTCCCGAACGACACGGCCACCCTGCTCCTGCTCGCCGTCTTCATCATCGTGCTGCTCGGCCTGTCCGACCAGCTCGGCGACCGGGCGAGCACCCACCAGGTCGCGATCTCCGCTTTCGGGGCAGTGCTGCTGCTGAGCGTGTACGCCGTCTGGCTCTGGTCGTACCTGAGGACGCCCGCCTCCGGCACCCGGGAGCCAAAGCACGCGCAGATGCCGCTGCGGGTGGCGATCGGCGTTCTTGCGGTCGCGGGCGTGCTCGCGGCACTCGTCTCGGACTGGTTCGTCACCTCGCTCGACCCGGCGGTGCGGGCGCTCGGGATCTCGAAGGCGTTCACGGGGATCGTGATCGTCGGGATCGCAGGCAACGCCGTCGAGAACGTCGTCGGGATCGGGCTCGCGGCGAAGGGTCAGAGCGAGCTCGCCGTCTCCGTGATCAAGAACTCGGTCGCGCAGATCGCGGTCTTCCTCTTCCCGGCCCTCGTCCTGCTCTCGCTCTTCTTCTCGGAGCGGCTGACCTTCGTCCTCAACCCGGTCTACATCGGCGCGCTGGTGATCATGGCGCTCGCGGTCTGGCAGGTCACCGGCGACGGGGAGGCCGCGGCGTTCGAGGGCTGGGCCTTGGTGGCGTTGTACGCGATTTTGGCTGTGCTGACGTTCTACGAATGAGCGCGTCCACCTCGGCCCGGGTCAGCTCGCGCCACGCGCCCGGCTTCAGGCCGCCGACCTTCAGCCCCGCGTAGTCGCTCCGGTGCAGCCGCCGGACGCGGTGGCCGACCGCCTCGACCATCCGGCGCACCTGGCGGTTCCGGCCTTCGTGGAGGACGAGCTCGAACTTGCCGGCGCCGAGCCGGCGCACGCGGGCGGTCGCCGTCTTTCCGTCCTCCAGGTTGACGCCCTCCGCGAGCTTGCGCAGGACGCCGTCGGTCGGCTCGCGCCAGAGCTCGACCTCGTAGACCTTCTCGACGCCGTAGCGCGGATGCGCGAGCTTGTGCGCGAGCGGCCCGTCGTTCGTGAGCAGGAGCGCGCCCGTCGTCTCGAAATCGAGCCGCCCGACGGGGACGACCGCGGCGCTGTGGCGGACGAGATCGACGACGGTCTGGCGGCCCTGGGGGTCGCTGGCGGTGGTCACGACGCCGCCGGGCTTGTGCAGGAGAACGTACGCGAGCCCCTGCTTCGCGACCTTCTCCCCGTCGACCTCGACGACGTCGTGGACGCCCACGAACGTGTTCAGCTCGCCGGGCGCGCCGTTGACCCGGACGCGGCCCGCCTTGATCAGGTCGTCGGCCTTCCGCCGGGAGGCGACCCCTGCACGTGAGAGGTAGGCGTTGAGGCGCATGGCCGGTAGTCTGCCCCGCGCAGTGCGTGACCGTAGCCGCGACCTCGAACGCCTCGCCGAACTGCTCGTCGGTTTCGGGGCGAATCTCCAGCCCGGACAATTGCTGGGGGTGACCGCCTACCTCGACATGCAGGAGCTCGCCCGCGAGATCGTCCGGGCGGGCTACCGGCGCGGCGCCCGGTACGTCGACGTCTTCTGGTGGGATCACCACGTCAAGCGAGCCCGCGCCGAGCTGGCGGACGAGGCGACACTCGACTACGTCCCGCCCTGGATCGGCGACCGGTTCCGCTGGCTCGGCGACGAGCACGCCGCCCGGATCGGGCTGACCGGGGCGAGCGCCAAGGTCTTCGACGGAATCGACCCTGCCCGGCTCGGCCGCGACCTCCTCCCCTACGTCGGCGAAATCCCCGTCCTCGTGAACGAGCGGACGACGAACTGGTGCGCGGGCCCCTGCCCGAATGCGGGCTGGGCGCAGCGGGTGTACCCCGACCTCGATCCGGCGGAGGCGCTGGAGAAGCTCTGGGACGACATCGTCTGGATCTGCCGGCTGGACACGGATGACCCGACGGGCGCCTGGCGAGAGCGGATGACCGCGATCGTCGCGTCCGCCGAGCGCCTGACAGAGCGCCGGTTCGACGCGATCCACTTCAAAGGCCCCGGCACGGATCTGACCGTCGGCCTCCTGCCCAGCTCGACGTGGCTCGGCGCCGACTTCACCACGGTCGACGGCACGACCCACTATCCGAACATCCCCACCGAAGAGGTCTTCACGACCCCGGACCCCGAGCGGGTCGACGGCCACGTCTCCGCCACGATGCCACTCGAGATGTACGGGTCGTTCATCTCGGGGATCCGGCTCGAGTTCGAGGGCGGGCGCCCGACGAAGATCGACGCCGACGTCGGCGCGGACGGGTTGCGCGCGGCGATGGCGCGGGACGACGGCGCGTCGAGGCTCGGCGAGGTGGCGCTCGTCGACCGGGAAGGCCGGATCGGCCCGCTCGAGACGGTCTTCTACCAGACCCTCCTGGACGAGAATGCGGCGAGCCACATCGCGCTCGGGAACGCGTACACCTTCCCTCTCGAGGACGAGGCAGACCAGGCCCGCGCGAACCGGAGCGGGATCCACGTCGACTTCATGATCGGCTCGAACGAGGTCGACGTCGACGGCATCAGCGCGGACGGCGGGCGAGTACCGGTTCTTCGGGGCGGCTCGTGGCAGCTCTGAGCGACGCGGAGCGGTGTGCGCAGCTGATCGTCGAGGTCGGCGCGAACGTCCAGGAGGGCCAGGACGTCGAGATCCTCGCCGACCTCGGCACGGAGGAGCTCACGCGCGCCGTCGCTGGGGCCGCCTACCGGCGCGGGGCCCGGTTCGTCGACGTCGTGTGGTGGGACGCGCTCGTCAAACGCGAGCGGCTCCTGCACGCCCGCGAGGAGACGCTCGACTACGTCCCGCCGGAGTTCGGCGGCCGGATTCTCCGCCTCGGCGACGAGCACGGCTGCAGGATCTGGCTGATCGGCAACCCGATCCCAGACGCGCTCGCCGGCGTCGATCCCGCCCGGGCCGGCCGCGACCGGATGCCGCGGATCGAGGAGAGCTCGACGGTGATCCACGACCGCTCGATCAACTGGTGCATCAGCTGCTGGCCGACGCCCGGCTGGGCCGCGCAGGTCTTCCCCGAACTGCCGCCGGAAGAGGCCTTCCAGCGCCTGCGGCGGGAGCTTCGGCACGTCACGCGCCTCGACGAGCCGGACCCGGCGGCGGCCTGGCGGACGCGGATCGCGGAGCTGACCGCCGTCGCAGCCCGGTTGACCGAACGCCGCTTCGACGCGCTCCACTTCCGGGGGCCGGGCACCGACCTGCGGGTCGGCCTGCTCCCCTCGAGCGTCTGGGGCACGGGCACGTTCGAGCGGAATGACGGGCTCGAGTGCCTCGTCAACATCCCGACCGAGGAGGTCTTCACGACCCCCGACGCCGAGCGCGTGGACGGGGTCGTGCGCTCGACAAAGCCGCTCGAGTACACGGGCAGCCTGATCGAGGGGATCGTCGTCCGCTTCGAGGGCGGCCGCGCGGTCGAGATCGTGGCCGACCGGAACGTGGAGGTGCTCCGGGTCGCCGCAGCCAAGGACGACGGCGCGAGCCGGCTCGGCGAGGTCGCGCTCGTGGACGGCTCCGGTCGGATCGGCCCGCTCGGCACGGTCTTCTCGAACACGCTCCTGGACGAGAACTCTGCCAGCCACGTCGCGATCGGCAGCTCGTACGTCTCGGGAGTCGAGGATAACGCCGACCGGGCTCGCGCGAACGACAGCCGGATCCACATCGACTTCATGATCGGGAGCCCCGAGGTGGACGTGGACGGTCTGGACGCCGACGGCAACGCCGTGCCAGTGCTCCGCGGCGGCGCCTGGCAGGTTTGATCCGCGAGCCCCCTGCAAGGAGAGCGAGATGACCGAGGTCCTGCTGTTCCACCACGCGCACGGGCAGACGCCCGGCTTCCATGCATTCGCGGACGAGCTCCGCGCCGCCGGGCACGTCGTCCACACGCCTGACCTCTACGACGGCAAGACCTTCGACGACCTCGACGCCGGCGTCGGCTACGCAAAGGAGGTCGGTTTCGGGGTGCTCGTCGACCGCGGTGTCGCCGCGGCCGAGGATCTGCCGTCCGGGCTCGTCTACGCGGGGATGTCGCTCGGGGTGCTGCCGGCGCAGAAGCTCGCCCAGACGCGCCCCGGCGCGAAGGGCGCCGTCCTCCTGCACGCCGCCCTGCCGGCCTCCGAGTTCGGGGAGGCGTGGCCTCCCTCCGTCCCGCTCCAGATCCACCTGATGGAGCAGGACGAGTGGGCGCTCGAGGGCGACCTCGACGCCGCGCGCGTGCTGGACGAGACCGTCGAGGGCGCGGAGCTCTGGCTCTACCCCGGCGACGGCCACCTGTTCACGGACCGCACCGTGCCGGACTACGACGAGGCTGTCGCGGCCCTGGTGCGGGAACGCGTGCTCGCGTTCCTCGCGCACGTCGAGTAGCCGCTAGCCCGGGAGCTGCCAGAACGGGCCGGTAAGACCGAGGCGGTCGAGGATCGCCTGGTTCTCGTCGCGGGTCCGCGGACGCCAGTCCGGCGCGACCCGGGTGTCCCACCAGGCGAACGCGAGCTCGCTCAGCTTCGCCACGGGGATCGTCGCCCCCGGCTCTCGCTCGCCGAGCCAGGCCCGCACGTGCTCCTCCGACCGGAAGAGGTTCATGGTGCTTCAGGTGAAGACGATGTCTGCCCACCAGGTGCGGGCGGGGACGAGGCAGTGGAAGAGGAGCGACTCGTCGTCGGGCTTCCCGTCCGCCACCTCGACCGCGATCGGCTCGCCGCAGTCCGCGCAGGAGGTCTCGATCCGCCCGTCTTCGTCCAGCGCGGCGAGGATCCCGAACGCGTCCCAGGCGCAGTTCCCGTACCACCAGCGCTCGCGCGTGCGGACGCGGAAGGCGGTCAGGACGGCCGAGAACGGGTTCGCCATCCGCAGTTCCGCGGTGGCCGGGTTGAGGACGAGCGCGTGCGCGTCGTGGAGGCGGTGCCAGCTCGCTGTGACCTCGTCGGCCGCGCGCCCCGCCCGCGCGCCCACCTCCGCGGCCGCTGGCGCGCGCCCGAGCTCGACGAAGAGCCCGTAGGTCAGGTTCCGCAGCTCGAGGTCGCCCGCCTCCACCGGCGCAGTCTCCTACGCGGTCTTGCCCACCGCAACGCTGTGGAGCCGCTCGCGGATCTCCGCGGCGGAGTCGCCCAGGTCGTCGAGCCGCGGCAGGGCGGCGAGGCTCTCGAGCCCGAAGACGCGCTCGAAGAGTGGCGTCGTCCGGTAGCGAACCGCTCCGCCGGCGCCGTCCTCGCGGCCGGCCTCGGCGATCAGCCCGCGCTCGAGCAGCCCGGCGACGGCCGAGTCGGCGGCGACGCCGCGGATCCGGGCGATCTCCGGCCGGCTGCAGGGACCGAGGTAGGCGACGATCGAGAGCGTCTCCAGCGCGGCGGCCGAGAGTCCCCGCTCGACGGGGCGCTCAAAGAGCCGGCTGCACGCCTCGGCGGCCTCACGGGCGGCGCGAAACGCCCAGCCGCCGGCGACGTGCTCGAGCACGATCCCGCTTCGCCCCTCGCGGTAGCGGTCGGACAGGAGCCCGAGGGCGGTCTCGATCCGCTCCGTGTCGTCGTCGGCGGCCTGGACGAGCTCCTCGAGGGAGAGCGGCGCCGAGGCGACGACGAGCAGCGCCTCCAGCGTCCGGGCCAGCTGGTCGACCGGGTTGGCGGTGATCAGGCGGAGCGGGCGGTCCATGCCGTGGTCCTTTCGACGTCGGAGCGGGAAACCCTGATCGGGGCGAACGGTTGGGCCTGTTCGAGCTCGATCTCACCGGCCTTGCGCAGTTCGAGCAGGGCGAGGAAGGCGACGGCCTGTTCGACGCGGTCGAGCCCGACCACCTCCTGGTCGAAGTCGAAGCGCCGGCGCCGGCCAAGGAGGGCCCGGAAGCGCTCGACGAACTGCGACACGGGCGGGAAGCGAAGGGCCATGTGCGTGAGCGACACCTCCGGCGGCGGCTCTGCGAGCCGGCGGAGGACGTCGGCGAGCCGGGCGGGATCCTGCGGCGCCAGCTTGCGCTCCGGCTGCGGGGCGAGCGGCGCCGGGCCGACCCGGAAGTAGCGCTCGCGCTCGGCGACGAGCCGCTCGGTCAGCCAGCCCGCGGCCTCCTTCATCCGCCGGTACTCCGCGAGCCGCCGGGCGAGCTCCTCCGCGGCCTCCTCCGGCTCGAGCTCCGAGAGCTCCGCCTCCTCGTCCGGGAAGAGCGCGCGCGCCTTCAGCTCGAGCAGCGAGGCGATCAGGACAAGGAACTCGCCGCAGGCCTCGAGGTCGAGCCGGTCGCGCTGCCCCGCCTCGACCTGATGCGCCAGGCGTTCGACGAAGGCGACGACGATCGCCGCGACGTCCACCTCGCCCGGTTCCAGCTCCTCCTTGAGGACGAGCGTCAGGAGCAGGTCGAAGGGGCCCTCGAAGGCGTCCAGGTCCAGCGGCAGGTCGTAGACGGCGGTCATCCGCCGGGGACGTTAGCGGCGGGGTCGGACGCGGCTGCGCGGGATGGCCATCGTCTGCTGCGGGCGCTCGGGAGCCTGCCGACGGGGCCGGTCGCGGCGGTCGCGCAGGAACTGCCACCAGACGAAGAAGCCGGTCGCGGCGAGGAAGACGACGAGCGAGACCCAGGCGTTGACCCGCATCCCGGCGATCTCCTTGGAGGGGTCGATTCGCAGCTGCTCGAGGTAGAAACGGAACGCGGTGTAGAGCGAGACGTAGAGCGCGAAGAGCGCGGGCGGGCGGAAGCGGAAGCGACGGTCGAGCAGGAGGAGCAGCCCCGCGGCGCCCAGGTTCCAGAGCGCCTCGTAGAGGAACGTCGGGTGGAAGGTCGCGTCGAGGAGATAGGCGTCGGGGCGGCGGACCGGGTCGATCTCGAGCGCCCAGGGGAGGTCGGTCGGCTTGCCGAAGAGCTCCTGGTTCCACCAGTTGCCGACCCGGCCGATCGCCTGCGCGATCAGCAGCCCCGGCGCGGCCGCGTCGAGCAGCGCGAGCACGCTCACCCCCGAGCGGCGCGCAATCACCGCGCCGGCGAGGACGCCGCCGAGGATTCCGCCCCAGATCCCGAGCCCGCCCTCCCAGACCGCGAAGGGCCCCCACCAGTGGTTCGGCAGCTCGTTCCAGCTCGTGGCGATGTGGTAGAGCCGCGCACCGACGATCCCGAAGCCGACGCCCCAGACCGCGACCCGGAAGATCAGGTCCCAGTCGCCGCCCCGCGCGACCCACCGGCGGCCCGTCACCCAGACGCACGCGGCGATCCCGGCCAGGAGCATCAGGCCGTACATGTGGATCGTCAGCGGGCCGAGCTCGATGGTGCCCGACGAGGGCGAGGGGATGGTGGCGAGCAGGCTCACGCAGCGATTCTGCCCGTGCGGCGCCGCAGCCGTCGGGGGAAGGGGCCTAGAGCAGGATCTTCAGCGCCAGCTCGGGGTCGCAGCCCCGGGCCAGGAGAGAGATCGCGTCGTGCAGATCGATGTCCATCCGGCTCGCGAGCAGCACGGACGCCGCCGGCTCGAAGCCGGCCCGCTCGAGCTCCTCCGCGCGCCAGCGCTCGATCCGCTCCTGCTCTGTCTCGACGCTCTGGAGTTCAGCCGCAGCCATGGTTCAGTCGTCCTTCCACATCGTTGTGCTTCGTATTCGTCCATTCAACCGATCCGGTTGCCACCCTTTGTGGGGATTCCGATGAAGCTTCTGTAAAAGAACCGTCACGGAGCGGCGCGGTGGTGTCGAGATCCGGGTCGTGCGAACATGTGTTCGTGCAGGCCGCGACGATCCTCCATGCCGACCTGGATGCGTTCTTCGCGTCGGTCGAGCAGCGGGACGACCCGGCGCTGCGCGGGCGGCCGGTGCTCGTCGGCGGCGGGGTCGTTCTCGCCGCGAGCTACGAGGCAAAGGCGTTCGGAGTGCGCACGGCGATGGGCGAGTCGACCGCGCGCCGCCTCTGCCCCGGCGCGACGGTGGTGCCGCCGCGGATGTCGGCCTACGCCGAGGCGAGCCGCGCCGTCTTCCGGATCTTCGAGGCGACGACCCCGATCGTGGAGGGGCTCTCGATCGACGAGGCGTTCCTCGACGTGCGGGGGATGGAGCGGAGCGTCGGGTCCCCCGTCGAGATCGCCGTCCGCCTCCGGGCCACGGTGCTCGAGCAGGTCGGGCTCCCGATCTCGGTCGGTGTCGCGCGGACGAGGTTCCTCGCCAAGGTGGCGAGTGCCGTCTCGAAGCCGAACGGGCTCCTCGTCGTGCCGCCCGACGCCGAGCTCGAGTTCCTCCACCCCCTCCCCGTGGAGCGGCTCTGGGGCGTCTGTCCCGTCACCTCGGGGAAGCTCCGCGCGCGCGGGATCACGACGGTTCGGCAGGTCGCGCTGCTGCCCGAGACGGTGCTCGTCTCCCTCGTGGGGCAGGCGGCGGGCCGGCATCTGCACGCGCTCGCGCACAACCGCGACCCCCGACCGGTCACGGCCCGGCGCCGGCGCGGCTCGATCGGATCGCAGCGGGCGCGCGGGCGGCGCGCCTGGACTCCCGCCGAGCTGGACGCGGACGTGCTCGCGCTCGTCGACCGCGTTGCCCGGCGCCTGCGGGCCGCGAACCGGCTCGGCCGGACGGTCGTGCTCCGCCTCCGCTTCGACGACTACTCGCGGGCGAGCCGCTCGCACACGCTGGCCGAGCCGACCGACCGGACGGCGACGATCCTCGCCGCCGTCCGCGAGCTCCTCGCCGCGTCGCTCCCGCTGCTCGAGCGGCGCGGCGTCACCCTCGTCGGGATCGCGGTCGCCAACCTCGAGGACGGGGGCGCCGTGCAACTCCGACTCCCCTTCGGACGCGACGAGGAGGCGCTGGACGCCGTCCTCGATCAGGTGCGCGATCGCTTCGGCGCGGC
>JBBQHQ010000031.1:0-19587 GCA_038324115.1 Gaiellales bacterium | reverse complement strand
GCTCGCGGTCGCCCGCGAGCTCGCCGGGAGCGGCGCGGACGTGCTCGTCCTCGACCGCGACGCGATCGGGGCTCATCCGACCTCCGCCTGCGCAGTGCCTCTGCCCTGGCTGCGCGCGCTCGGGCTCGAGGGCTCGATCCGCCAGGAACTGCCCGATATGACGTTCACGACCCCGCACGGCGCCGTCCGCGTCAGGCTTCCCTGGAGCTGGGCGGCCTTCGACTACGCCGAGCTCTGCCGCCTGCTCTGGGAGCAGAGCCACGCCCGTTTCGAGCGGGCGCTTGTCACCGGCCGGATCGAGGGCGGCGTCCGCACCGACCGGGGTGACGTGCACGCGCCGCTCGTCGTCGATGCACTCGGCTGGCGCCGCGTCCTCGGCTCCGCGCAGTTCGACGGCAAGGGCGGGCCGCTCTCGCGCGGGCTCGAGGTACACCCGCACGGCACGGGCGATGCGCTCGACGTCGTGATCGACCGCTCGCTCGTCCGGCGCGGCTACGCCTGGCGGGTGCCGGCGGACGAGGAGGTGCGCGTCGGCGTCGCCTCCTACGATCCGCGCGTTTCGGTCAAGCAGCCGACCGCTGACACCGCTGCCCGCTACGGCGTCGAGGTCGTCCGGCACCAGGGGAATCTGATCCCGCACCGGCTGCGCGCGGCCGCAGCGGGCGACTGCTTCTTCGTCGGCGACTCCGCCGGCCACTGCTTCGCGTTCTCGGCTGAGGGGATCCGCGGCGCCTTCTATTTCGGCGGCGCCTGCGGGCGCGAGCTGCGCCGCGTTCTCGACGGGGAGCAGACCCGCGAGCAGGCGCTCGCCGCGTACGCCGCCCTCAGCGCCGGCCACCGGCGCGGCTTCGCGATCACCTCTCTGCTGCAGCGCGTGATCCCCGCCTTGCCGCCGCGGCTCCTGACCGGCGTGATCCGGGTGCTGAACCGGAAGCGGCTCGTGGACGCGATCTTCGACTGGTACCTGGGGCTGCTGCCCGTGCCGCCGCCCGCCCTCGCCCCGTGCACACCCACGAAGGGACGGGTGCACACGGGCGCCTGACCAGGCTGCTCCGGCAGGCCGGCACAGCCTCGAACGCCGCGAGGCCCGGGGTTGCCGGACCTCGCGGGTGGTGCCTGTGAGCGGCGCGGGCTTCTAGTGCTCGCCCTGCTGCTGGGTGTCGGCGTTCGGGTTGCCGGGCTCATCGGCCCAGCCGCCCGGGCCGTCGTCGCCGGGAGCCTCGGAGCCGCTCTCGGTGTCCGCGGCCTCGGTGCCGGGGGTCTCCGCCTCGGTGGCGTCGTCCGCCCCCGACTCGTCCTGCACCGCGTCGGTGTCCGCCTGCTCGGCCGGCTCGTTCGCGGCCGTGTCGCTCTTGGCGGAGTCCTGCGTCGCTGCAGGTGCCTTCACCGGCTGCGGGCCGTTCCCGGCTGCTGAAGCGAGCGCCGAGCCGCCGATCGCGAGCGCGGCAAGCGCTGCCAGCGCCGCGCCGAGCTTCGTGAGTCGTGTACGCATGTCGTATCTCCTTCGTTGGTGGTCAGCATCGACGTGCAGCACCGAAGGTAGGAGGGCCCGATTGGCTCACCGTTAGAGATAAGAGGGCGTCGGGGCTCTAACACTCCTCTCATCTCGGTCTGAGACGATCGCCCGAATGAAGGTGCTGATCGTCGAGGACGAGTTGAAGATGGCGAGCCTGCTTCTGCGGGGCTTCCGGAGGAACGGTGACGCCGCCGACGTGAGCCGCACCGGTGAGGACGCGGTCTGGATGAGCGCGGCCGCCGACTACGACGCGATCGTGCTCGACGTGATGCTGCCGGGGATGGACGGGTTCCAGACCCTGTCCGCCCTCCGCGAGCAGGGGCGGTGGACCCCGGTCCTCATGCTCACCGCGCGCGATTCGGTCGAGGACCGGATCGCAGGGCTCGATGTCGGGGCAGACGACTACCTGACGAAGCCGTTCTCGTTCGCCGAGCTGCTGGCGCGCCTGCGTGCGATCGTCCGGCGAGGGCCCGTCGAGCGGCCGACGATCCTGGAGGTTGGCGAGCTCCGGCTCGACCCTGCGACGAGGCAGGTCTGGCGCGGGAGAACGGAGATCGAGCTGACGGCGAAGGAGTTCGCGCTGCTCGAGGCGTTCATGCGTCGCCCGGGCGAGGTGCTCTCCCGCGACCACCTGCTCGAGCAGGCCTGGGACATGGGGTACGACAACCGCTCCAACGTGATCGCCGTCTACGTCAACTACCTGCGCGACAAGATCGACCGACCGTTCGGGGCGACGTCGCTCACCACCGTCCGCGGCGCCGGCTACCGGCTGCGCGATGGCGAGTCGCGTTGAGTCGTCTGCCGATTCGGATTCGGCTGACGCTCGCGTTCGCGCTCGCGATGGCCGTCGTCCTCTCGGCCACGGGGCTCTTTCTCTATCTCCGCCTCGGGTCTGCGCTCGACCGCACGATCGACCAGGGTCTCCGGGCGAGGGCGGCGGATGTCGCCGCTCTCGTGGAGCAGGCGGACTCGGGCCTGAGCGAGGCACGCTCCCTCCGCAGGCCCGAGAGTGGCTTTGCGCAGGTTCTGGGACCGGACGGCAGGATCGTCGACGCGACACCCGGAGTCGCGAACGGGCGTCTCCTGGGAGCGGCCGAGCTCGCACGCGCGCAGCGGGGCGAACGCTTCTTCGGGACGGCGATCGACGAGGAGGACGTGCGGCTGCTGGCGCTACCGGTCGCCGCGCAGGGCCAGCGCCTCGTGGTCGTCGTCGGAACCTCGCTCCAGCCGCGGGCCGATGCTCTCGCCCAGCTGGAGGGGCAGCTGCTCCTGGGCGGGCCGGCCGCCTTGCTGCTCGCCTCGCTCGTCGCCTATCTGCTCGCAGCGGCCGCGTTGCGCCCGGTCGACCGGATGGGTGAGCGCGCCGCGACCATCTCCGCCGCCAGGCCGGGAGCACGCTTGCCCGTCCCTCCGGCGACCGACGAGATCTCACGTCTGGGCGGCAGGCTGAACGAGATGCTCGCGCGTCTCGAGGCCGCCCTCGAGCGGGAGCGCACACTCGTCTCGAATGCGAGCCACGAGCTGCGCACGCCGCTGGCCCTGCTCAAGACCGAGATCGAGCTCGCTCTCGACGAGCCGGAGTCGGCCCCGGTGCTCGCGGCGGCGCTCCGCTCGGTCGGGGAGGAGACCGACCGCCTGGCGCAGCTCGCGGACGACCTGCTCCTGCTCGCGAGCATGGACGCCGGCAAGCTGCCGCTTCGCCGGACCAGGATCTCGGTCGAGGAGCTGCTCGACCGGATCGCGACCCGGTTCCGCCGCCGCGCCGATGACGGCGGGCGCTCGATCGAGGTCGTGGCCCCTCCGGGCCTGCTCGCCCTCGGCGACCCGCGCCGGCTCGAGCAGGCCCTGGCGAACCTGCTCGAGAACGCGCTCCGCCACGGCGGCGGCACGGTGAGGCTCGAGGCGACGGCCGAGCCGGGAACGCTGACGCTCCGCGTCGCCGATCAGGGCAAGGGGTTTCCCCCGCAGTTCCTCGAGCTCGCTTTCGAGCGTTTCAGCCGGGCGGACGGCTCGCCCACCGGCGCGGGCCTGGGGCTCGCGATCGTCGCCGCAGTCGCGCACGCCCACGGTGGCACCGCTTCGGCGGCGAACGCGACCGGCGGAGGGGCTCAGGTCACGCTGGCCCTCCCGGGCGCAGACCACCTTCAACCTGGAGCGTCGTCCGCGGCGGGGAGTACCAGCGTGAAGACGGTTGGCGGAGCCGGGCGCACGAGCAGCTGACCTCCTTCGGCCTGCGCGAGCGAGCGCGCAAGGGCGAGTCCGATCCCGTGGCCGCCGGCGCCGGCGGAACGGCGTGCGAACAGCCCCTCGGGGTCCTGGGCTCCGCCTGCTCCCTCGTCGGCGACGTCGACGGCGATGGACCCGTCTCTGAGCTGGGCGCGGACCTCGACGGCACCGCTCCCGTGGCGGACGGCGTTGTCGAGCAGCACGTCCATGATCTCCCTCACGGCCGACGACGACGCCCGCGCCCGGAGCGTCGGGGCGCCGGTCACGATCAGGAGCGTCCGCCCGAGCTCGGCGAGCGTGGCCTTCCAGCGTGAGCCGATCTCGGCGAGGAGCTCTTCGATCGTCGTGACGGTGTCCGGCCGCCGGGTGCCGCGGGCGAGCACGAGCAGGGTCTCGATGGTCTCCTCCAGGCGGTCGACCTGAGCAAGGGCGGCGGGAAGCTCGGCCGGGGCGCCGCTCCGCAGCTCGATCGTCTCCAGCTCGAGCCGGAGGGCCGCAAGGGGCGTCCGGAGCTGATGCGACGCATTCGCGCTGAACTCGCGCTCGCGCGTGACGAGGTCCTTCAGCTGTCCGGTGGCTGCGGCGAGGGCGGCGGCGACCTCGTCGACCTCGCGGATTCCCGCGGTCGGCGCCCGGGCTGCGAAGTCCCCCTCTCCCAGCCGCCGGGCCGCTTCGGCGAGCCGCTCGAGCGGTCGGGCGAGCCGCCGCCCGAGCACGAGCGCGGCCAGGATCGCGAAGAGGACGACACCGGCGCCGACCCCCGCCATGAACAGCCAGCGCTTGTGCGCCGCGCCTGCGGCCGCCGCATCGCTCCGCTCCGCCCGGACGACGCCGGTGAGCTGTTCGTTCGCGATCAGCGGCACCGCGACGACCAGGCGTCCGCCCCTGTCGCTGTCGGCGGGAGCCTCCGTCCGGAGCACCCGCCGGACGAGTGCGTCGGCCGCCTCGGGGCTGCCCCGGCCGGCGATGCGTTGCCCGTCGATGTCGTAGACCGCGAGCGTCTCCGGAACCGGCGGAAGCTCGAGCGGGTCGCCCGGGCCGGCGGCGATGTCGATCTGACGGGTCGCGGCGACGGTGTCTCGCTGCAGGCGCAGCAGCTCTTGCCCCCGGTAGATCCGCCCGAGAACGACGGCGAGGGGTAGCGCGAACAGCAGCACGGCGAGCGTCGCGACTCCGGCGATCGCGAGGACGAGCCGCGCTCTCACGCCACGTCGAGCCGGTAGCCGATTCCGCGCAGGGTCGTGATCGCGGACGCCTCGCCGAGTTTTCCGCGCAGCGTGAGGACGTGCGTGTCGAGCGTCTTGGTCGCGCCGAGCCACTCGGTGTCCCAGATCTCGCGCATGATCCGCTCCCTCGTCACCACTCGCCCCGCCTCTGCGACGAGCAGTGCCAGCAGCTCGAACTCCTTCGGGCGGAGGCTGAGCTCCGTCTCCGCCTCCCAGGCGCGACGGGCGGCCAGGTCGATCCTGAGCTGGCCGGCGGCAAGCGGCTCGTCGCTCCGCCGGGCCCCCGCCGAGTCGACGCGCCGGACGTGGGCACGGACGCGGGCCAGGAGCTCCGAGAGGCGGAACGGCTTGACGAGATAGTCGTCCGCGCCGGCGTCGAGCCCGGCGACGATGTCGAGCTCGGTGTCCCGGGCCGTGAGGATCAGGATCGCCAGGTCGGACCGTTCCGCGCGGAGCCGCCGGCAGACGTCGAGCCCGTCCAGGTCGGGCAGCCCGAGGTCGAGCACGACGAGGCCGATCTCGTCGCCGGCCGCGCCCAGCGCCGCCCGGCCGCTGTCGACCCGCCCGACGGCGTAGCCCTCGCTCTCGAGCACCCGCACGAGCCCGGAGGCGATGGCCTCGTCGTCCTCGACGACGAGGATGCCCGGTGTGGCCATGTCGAGCACGGTAGCGCGGGCATCCCCGTCGGGGCTCAGCTGCTCACTCGACGCCGGCCTCGGCGCCGCCGGAGTCCTTCTTGACCGTGAAGGTGGCCGGCTTCAGGCCGGACGCGCTGGCCACGATGTCCACCACGAGCGCGTTCTTGTCGGTGTAGTAGAGGCTGTACTTGTTGACCGGGTAGTGATCCCGTGCACCCGTCTGGTCGAAGTGGGCGACCCGCGTTGCTCCCGGGGCGAGCGTGAAGCCGGTGAGCTTCGTGTAGTAGCCCTCCGAGACCTTCTTGCTCGGGTCGGTGATCTTGAAGTAGACGGCGATCTCGGTGAGCCGTTTCGAGGTCGTGTTCCGAAGCTCGATCTCGAGGTGGTCGCTGGCCGCCTTGCCGGTCTCGGCGGAGACGTTGTTCTCGACGAGCGCCTTCGTGATCGTGAGGCCGGCTGCCGTCGAGGAGTTCGAGATCGGGTTCGAGGCGACCGGGAGCACCTGGGCCCCGGTGCCGGAGGAGGTGGTCGCTGCCGGGGCGCCCGGCGTCGCCGTGGAGGCTCCGCCCCCGCAACCGGCCAGGAGCCCCAGGCCGACGACGACCGCGGTCAGCGGCAGCGCGCGTCGCACCCACTGCTGTCTGTTCTGCATCACGTTTCCCTTCGGGTTGCGCTTTCGCGTTTGAGCCCGCGCCACATCAGGACGCCGAGCAGCGCCACGTAGACGGCGAGCGAGGCGATGTCGGCTCGCTTGGCGTAGGCGATCGTGCCGAGCGGCTTGCCGTTGTACTTGTCCTTGATCCCGGTGATCGCGAAGGTGAGCCGCTCGAAGTGCTTGGTGAGCGACGTCTCCTCGAGCCCGTTCCGGATCCGCTCGTAGTTGGAGAAATGTGCGAGGACGCGTTTCTCGTCCGGCTTCTTGACCTGGAGTGCGGCGAAGAGCCCACCAGGCACCTGGTTGTCGGGGTCCATCGTGTCGCCGATCTGGGGGATGATCAGGACGACCGAGAGCCAGATCGCGACGGCGACGACGAGCCCGTTCGCGACCACCTTGCTTCGGGCCGAGAGCCAGGTGCCGAGGGCGTAGAAGATGAGCAGGTAGAGGATCGCGATCCCGAAGGTGAGCACGAGGCGGATCAGCTCGGTTCCGGTCAGCCAGTGCCCGCCGACCGTGCCGACGACGAGATAGGCGATCGCGGCGGTGGCGGCGAGGATCGTGGTCACGAGAGCCGCGGCGCCTGCCAGCCTGCCGAGGAAGAGATCGCGGCCGCGCACGGGCCTGCTCAGGATCAGCGGCAGCGTGTTGCTGCTCCGCTCACGGGCCACCGCGAGGTAACCGAGACCGATCGCGAGCACGGCCCCGATGATCTCGACGTATTCGATCGTCCCCCGCAGGAGCTGGAGCGGCACGAACTGCGGCGCGCTCGCGACCGGGGCCCCCGAGGCCTTGGCCTGGGCGAGGTACGCCTGGTAGTCGGCGACCTGGGCCTTGAAGTCGTACGAGGCGATCGCGACGGAGCCGGCAGCGACGAGGACCATGCTCAGGATCAAGAGGAGCAGCACACCGCTCCGGAGCGCCGAGCGGTACTCGTGCCGGGCGAGAGCGCGCACCGTGCTAGTCACGGGCGGTGTCCTCGGAGAAGTCCTGTCGCCGCACGAGCAGGTGCGCCCAGGCGCCGAGCGCCAGCAGGAACGCGGCGATCGGCGCAAGCTGGCCGGCAGAAGTGGCCGGCTGGAGGCGACTGCCCACAGTGAGGATCCGGGTGCTGAGCGCCTTGTACTGCTCATTGACGGCGAACGGCTTGGCCTTCGACGTGACCTTGAAGAAGGGCGAGCCGCTGGTGGCAACAGGGTCGTTCACCGGGTTCAGCGACGCCACCGGGCGGAGGCCCGAGGTGAACTGGGGAGTGGCGAACGTGACGAGCACCCAGACCGCGACTCCGGCGAACAGGCCCAGTGACTCGCTGCGGGTCAGCAGCGCCGCCACCATCCCGACCAGGACGAAGAGGAAGAGATAGGTGCCCGAGAGCGCGTAGAAGAGCGCCAGCCGGACGAGCTCCGATCCGGTCGGAAGCCCCTGGTTGATCAGGCCGAGGCCCACGACGCTCAGCCCGAGGCAGGCGATCATGATCGCGACCCCCGCGAAGGCGCTGCCGGCCAGCTTGCCCCAGAAGTAGGACGAGCGGCCGACGGGCCGGGAGAAGATCACCCGCGTCACACCGGCCTGGCGGTCGTCGGTGACGCTCCGCTGCCCGATCACGATCGCGAGCAGCGAGCCGATCAGCGGGATGTAGATGATCATGTTGTTCAGAAGCGAGAGCCGCGGCTTCGACGCGAACGGATTCGGAGGCGCGGCCTTGCCCGCCGCAGTCAGCGTCTGCACCGTCTGGTCGTAGACGCGGATGATCGTGGCGTGGCTCGACCAGCCGATGAAGCCGGAGAGCCCTGTCATCACGAGCAGGATCCCGAGCATCAGGACGAACGTCCGGCTCCGCGCCAGCGAGCGCAGCTGTTGCCGGGCGACGACGATTGTGGTGCTCACCTGTCCTCGAGCCGGACGTAGATGTCCTCGAGCGACGCCTCGTCGGGGAAGCGAGCGAGCGTGCTCGCGAGCGTGTCGTGGTAGATCAGCTCGCCCTCGGCCAGGACGCCGATCGTCGTGCAGACCCGCGCGACCTCGGAGAGCAGGTGCGTGTTCATGAAGATCGTGATCCCGAGCTCGGCGTTCAGCCGCACGACGGTTTCCCGGAGCTGACGCACCCCCATCGGATCGAGGCCCGAGGTTGGCTCGTCGAGGAAGAGGACGCGCGGCTCGTGCAGGATCGCCTGAGCGATCCCGATTCGCTGGCGCATCCCCTTGGAGAAGGTCCCGACGCGGCGGTCGGCGAGGTCGTGCGCGTCGAGGAAGCCGAGCGTCCGGTCGATCGCTGCCGGGATGTCCTCGACGCCGGAGAGCTGGGCGAAGAAGCGGAGGTTCTCCCGCGCGGTGAGGCTGTCGTAGAGGCGCACGTTCTCAGGCAGGTAGCCGATCCGGCGCTGTACCTCCAGGCGCTCGCGGACGACGTCGAAGCCGCAGACCCGCGCCGAGCCAGCGGTGGGCGTGATCAGCGTCGTCAGGACGTGGAGCGTCGTCGTCTTGCCGGCGCCGTTGTGCCCGAGGAAGCCGAAGATCTCGCCTTCCGGGATGGTCAGGTCGAGGGCGTGCAGCGCCTCAATGTCACCGTAGGAGTGCGAGAGGCCGTCGAGCTGGACGACCGGGTCGGTTCCGGGAACGTGGGCGGCCGAGAGCGAGGTGACCGTCGGCATGGAGGAGGAGGGCATGACGTCCTTTCCACTTTTGACTGCCCGATGACCGTAGGGCGCCGCCCGCGAGCCCCGGGCGAGCGCAGCGTCAACGTCCGGTCAAAATCGAGCCCGGCAGACGGAGCGGCGGGGGTGGGATTCGAACCCACGGACGAGTTGCCCCGTCAGCGGTTTTCAAGACCGCCCGATTCGACCGCTCTCGCACCCCGCCGCGGGCGAGTCTAGCCCCGCTAGGTTCTCGCAGATGACCCTCGTCGTCAGCAAGTTCGGCGGAACGTCCGTCGCCGGCCCGGAGCGCCTGAAGGCGGTCGCGCAGCGGCTCGTCGCCGCGCACGAGGAGGGGAAGCGCGTCGTCGGCGTCCTCTCCGCCATGGGGAAGGCGACCGACGACCTGATCGCGCTCGCGCACGAGGTCTCCGACTCGCCGCACTCTCGGGAGATGGACATGCTCCTCTCCGTCGGGGAGCGGGTCTCCTGCGCCCTCGCGGCGATGGCGATCAATGACCTCGGGCACGAGGCGATCTCGCTCACGGGCTCACAGGCGGGGATCGTCACCGACACCGCGCACGGCCGGGCCAAGATCCTCGAGGTGCGGGGCCAGCGGATCCACGACGCGCTCGACGCGGGCAAGATCGTGCTCGTCGCCGGCTTCCAGGGCGTCTCGACGGAGTTCGAGGTGACGACGCTTGGGCGCGGCGGCTCCGATGCGACGGCCGTCGCGCTCGCCGCCGCGCTGGGCGCGGACGCCTGCGAGATCTACACCGACGTGGACGGCGTCTACACGGCCGACCCGCGGCTCGTCCCGGGCGCGCGCAAGCTCGGCGCCGTCTCCTACGAGGAGATGCTCGAGCTCTCGGGTGCTGGGGCGAAGGTGCTGATGCTGCGCTCGGTCGAGTTCGGCCGCAATCACGGCGTGCGGATCCACGTACGCTCGGCGTTCAACGATGCCGACGGGACGTGGATCGTCGGTCAGGAGGAGCTCGTGGAGCAACCGATCATCTCTGGCATCGCACACGACACCTCGGAGGCGGAGGTGACGATCCTCGGCGTCCCCGACCGGCCCGGGATCGCGGCGCGGGTCGTCCGCGCGCTTGCAGACGCGGGCGTGAACGTGGACATGATCGTCCAGAACGTCTCGGCCGCGGGCCACACGGACATGTCGTTCACCGTCCCCAAGTCCGACCTCGGGGTCGCGGAGAGCGTGCTCGGGCCGATCGCCGGCGAGATCGGCGCGAGCGGCCTCGCCACGGACTCCGAGATCGCGAAGATCTCCCTCGTCGGCGCGGGCATGCGCACGCATCCCGGTGTCGCTGCGGACATGTTCGACGCGCTCGCAGAGGCCGGCGTGAACATCGGGATCATCTCGACCTCGCCGATCCGGATCTCGTGCGTCGTCCCCGCGGGCGACATCGAGCGGGCGGTGCAGGCCGTGCACGAGCGCTTCGCGCTCCACGAGCCGACCGTCGACGCGGTCTAGCGCTCCCGCTTCCTGCGGTCGAGCTCGGCCTGCGCCTTCTCGGCGAGCTGTCGCGTCCGCTCGATATTGGCGCGGATCCGCTCGTCCCGCGCCGGGTCAATCCGCGTCTGCTTCTTCCTCTTCACTAGCGCTCGACGCGGGCGGGGGCGCCGTAGGGCAGAAGCGCGTCCGGGACCTCGCCGCCGAAGTTCTCGAGGATCGCGAGCAGCGCCCGGTCGGTGACCATCGTCCCGTTCAGCGTGTGCGCGACCTGGGGGCCGCCGTCGCCGCGGTAGCGGATCCCGAGCCGGCGGGCCTGGTAGTCGGTCGTGTTCGAGCAGGACGTGACCTCGCGGTAGCGCTCCTGCGAGGGGAACCAGGCCTCGAGGTCGACCTTCTTTGCGGCCGGGGCGCCCAGGTCGCCGGCGGCGACGTTGACGGCGCGGTAGGGCAGCTCCAGCTTCTGCAGGAACGACTCCTCCAGCGCGACGAGCCGGTCGTGCTCGGCCCACGAGTCTTCGGGCGTCGTGTAGACGAACATCTCGACCTTGTTGAACTGGTGGACGCGGAACATCCCACGCGTGTCCTTGCCGGCGGCGCCCGCCTCGCGGCGGAAGTTGGTGGAGAAGCCGGCGTAGCGGAGGGGGAGATCGGCCTCGGCGAGGATCTCGCCCATGTGCAGCCCCGCCAGCGCCACCTCGGAGGTGCCGGTCAGGTAGAGGTCGTCGTCGGCGAGCGCGTAGATGTTCGAGCGCTCCGTCGGGAAGAACCCCGTCCCGACCATCGCCTCCTCCCGCACAAGCACCGGCGGGATCACCGGCAGGAACCCGTCCTGGGAGAGGTGGTCGAGCGCCGCGCGGTAGAGCGCCATCGCGAGGAGCGCGGTGTCGCCGATCAGGTAGCCGAAGCGGGAGCCGGAGAGCCGCGCAGCGCGCTCCATGTCGAAGCGGCCGATCTCGGTGTGCTCGCGGGCGTCGGCGGGCGTCGTCGGCTCGCCGACCCGGCGCAGCTCCACGGCGTCCTCGTCGGTGTCCCCGTCCGGCGCCGAGTCGTGGGGCGGGTTCGGCACCTGCGCGAGCAGCTCGTCGCGAGAGGCCTCGGCGGCGGCGAGCTCCTCCTCGGCAGCCTTCAGCTCCTCCTTGACGCCCTGGAGCTCCTCCAGCTGCTCGGGCGTCGGCTTTCCCTTCAGCTTCGTCTTCCCGCGCAGCTCGTCGCTCCGCGGCACCAGCGCGCGCCATTGCTCATCGGCGGCAAGGAGCGCGTCGAAGGCCTCGCCGGCGCCCTTGCGGACGAGCGCGGCGCGGGTCGCGTCGGGGTCGTGCCGGGCTGCCTTGAGGTCGATCACGCCGTTGAGTCTAGGTAGGCCTCGAGCACCTGCGCCACGCCCTCCTCCTCGACGCCGCGGCAGACCCAGTCCGCGCGGGTCTTCAGGTCGTCGTCCGCGTTCTCGACAGCGACGCCGTAGCCCGCCCACTCGAGCAGCTCCCGGTCGTTCTCCCCGTCACCGAACGCCAGCGTCCGCTCGGCGGTGAAGCCGAGGTGCTCGGCGAGGAACGCGAGCCCGCTGCCCTTGGAGACGTCCGGGCTTGCGAGCTCGAGGAAGTAGGGGAGGGACTTGGCGATGAAGAGACGGCCCGCGAACCGTTCCAGCAGTTCGGGCTTCAGCGCGTCCAGCGCGTCGGGGTCGTCGACGACGACGAGCTTCGTCGGTGGCCGGTCGAGCCAAGTGCGGAGGTCGCCCACCTCGGTCAGAGTCAGGTTCTGGAAGTCGGCGTAGGTGCGTGCCTGCTCGGTCACCTCGCGGACGTAGAGCTCGTCGTCCACGTAGCAGTTGAGCCTGAAGCCGGCCTCCTCGACGGCCTCGATCGCCTCCTGCGCGAGCTCGAGCGGGATCGGCTCGTGCCGGAGGAACTCGCCGGTTGTGACGTCCGCGACGACGGCCCCCTGGTAGCAGATGATCGGTACCGCGATCCCGGCGGTCTCGGCGTACGGCCGCGCCGACCGGAACATGCGGCCGGTGACGAAGGTGACGTGGATCCCTCGGTCACGGGCGGCGGTGAGCGCGGCGAGCGTGCGCGGCCGGAGGATCCCGTCCGAGCCGATCAGCGTCCGGTCGAGGTCGCACGCGACGGCGTCCAGCGCTCGCGGGAAGCCTGTGGGAAGCTCTATTTGCCGGCGTTCTCGGAGACGTATGCGGCGACGTCTGCGAGCTGCTGGTCGTCGAGCTGCCCGCTGAACGAGGGCATGACGCCCTTGCCGTTCTTGACGCGGTCGTAGGCGAGCTCGACCGAAGGCTTCGCGTCATCGAGGTTCGGACCGACGTTGCCGCTCGAGCCCGCCGCCTTGAGCGTGTGGCAGCCGCCGCAGCCGGCGGAGGCGTAGATCGCCTCGCCCTTCGAGGCGTCGCCCTGCGGCACCCCGCCACCCCCGCCACCCGACGTATCGGCCTGGGTCGTAGCGGCCGGCAGCGTCCCCTCAACGGTCTCCGGGGCCGGCGAGACCTCGGTGCCGCCGCCGCAGGCAGTGAGCCCGAACGGGACGAGCAGTGCGAGAGCGGAGAGGGCGATCAGGAGCGGACGACGCATACGGCGGCCAGTCTAACCAGCACGTGCCCGGTCGGGCAGGTGGAAGCGCGCAAGCAGGATCGCGGCCGCGACTCCGACCGCGACGACGTCTCCCGGCGAGTCGTTCACGAGCAGCGAGACGGCCAGGGCGGCGAGCCGCGCGTCCAGCAGCGGCCGGCGCGGGCTGCGCAGCCCGAGCGCGACGAGGAGCGCGCCGCCGGCGAGGACGACGCCGAGCGGGCCGGGGCCTGAGAGTGTGCGGCGGACGGAGAGCTCGAGCCGGTCGCCGACGTCGGAGACGAGGGCGCCCGGCCCGTCCCCGACGGCGCGGGTGACGTGGCTCTCTCCGCCGGTGAGGGCGTCGAGGCCGAGGAGCGCGAGGGCGAGCGCCATCGCCCCCAGCGCGACGGCGGCGACGAGCCTCGGCGTCGGTCGGGCGCCGCGGAGCCGCAGGGCCAGCACGAGGAGCCCGACCGCGAGCACGAGGAGCCCGCCGCCGTCCGCGCCGAAGCGGTTGCCGCCGACCGCGACGAGCGCGAGCACCGCGACCGCGATCCCCCGCCGGCCGAGCAGCGCCGCGCCGACGAGCGCCGGTACGAGCAGCATCGTCTCTAGCAGGTTGTCGATCCCGTAGAAGCGGCCGGACTGGGAGGGGCCGTAGGGCGAGAGCGCGACCGTCCCGGCGTCGAGTCCCATCGACGCGAGGTAGGCGGCGAGGAGCGCGGCGCAGGCCCAGCCGAGCGGCAGCGCGAGCGCGGCGAGCGCGGTGAGGGCGGCGAGCCACGGAGTCAGCCAGAGGTTCAGCGCCAGCCCGACGAGGAGGAGGCGCAACGCGAGCCGCGGCCGCACGAGCGCGAGCGCGATCACGAGCGCGAGGAGCGCGATCGTCAGCGGCAGCTTCCAGCGGTCGTTGCGGTCGATCCGCGTGTTCAGCCGGTTCAGCTCCGCGACGGGATCGGCCGAGGGAACGACGCGGAGCCTGCCGGTCGCGATGTCCGTGACCGAGACGAGGCCGTCGATCCTGGTCGAGTCCGAGGTGAGGAGGCCGCGCTCGCCGAGAAGGGCGATCGGGTAGCGGCGGTCGTTCCGGCTCCGGCCGGGCGGCGGCAGCGAGACGAGGATCTCGGGGCCGCCGGGCTCGCCGAGGCGGATCAGCGGCTCCCCGCGCGCGACGCCGCCGAGGAGGTCGTGCTCCAGCTTGCCGCGCAGGAGGGCGGAGAGGGCGCCCTCCCGCGTCACCTCCGGCCCGGCCCCGGGGACGAGCAGCCCGAGCGCGGCCCGGCCGGCGTACTGCTCGAGCGGAAACGGATCGACGACCCGCACGCCCGCGTCGGCCGGCGCCGCGGCGGCCAGGACGACAAGGAGGAGGCCGAGTCGGAGGGGAAGGCGCATCGGCGCAGTATCCCGCGGCCCGATCTCGACAGTCAGGGACGTGTCTGAGGGACAGTCCCTCGGACACGTCCGCGAAGGACAGTAGGTTGGGGCGGTGCGCCTGCTCGTTGCCCGCTGCGAGGTCGTCTACACCGGCCGTCTCACCGCCGTCCTGCCGGAGTCGGTCCGGCTCCTGCTGCTGAAGTCGGACGGCTCGGTGCTCGTGCACGCCGACAGCGGCGGCTACAAGCCCCTGAACTGGATGACGCCGCCGACGGTGATCGAGGAGGAGGACGGCCTGATCGTCGTCCGCAAGCGCGCGGGCAAGACGGAAGACCGGCTCGAGATCCGGATCGCCGAGGTCCTCTCCGACCTCGAGGTGCCGATGGACGAAATCGCGGGGCTGGAGAAGGACGGCGTCGAGCGGCACCTGCAGGAGGCCCTTGCCGACCGGCCCGACTGGCTCGAGGCGGAGCTGCGGCTCGACCGGCGCGAGTGGATGACGGAGATCGGCCCCGTCGACCTGATGTGCCGCGACTGCGACGACGGCTGGGTCGCGGTCGAGATCAAGCGGATCGGGACGATCGACGCGGTCGAGCAGCTGACGCGCTACCTCGGCTTCATCCGAGCAGACCCGGCGAAGGAGGGCTGCCGCGGGATCCTGGCCGCGCAGTCCTTCAAGCCTCAGGCCGTTACCCTCGCAGCGTCGCGCGGGATCCCCTGCGTCGAGGTCGACCTCGCGGCGCTCCGCGGCGAGCGCGAGCCCGAGCTGACCCTCTTCGCCTAGAGGTAGCCGAGCTCGCGGAGGAGGTCGCCCGCCTCGCGCTCCACGTCCGCGACCTGCTCCGCGCTGAGGTCGCGCTCCCAGCGGCCCACAGAGCGGCCGTGGGCGGTGCCGAGCGAGGCTTCGAGCGTGGCCGCGTCGAGGGTCAGGTGTGCGGCGACCTCGCGGGCGGCGGCGGCGGGATCGCCGACGAGGTGCTCGTAGCGCAGCTCCAGCACGCGCCCGTCCTCCACCGAGCGGGCTGCGGTGAGATACCGCCGCCACGCCCAGGCGGCCCGGGTCGCGTCGCTGGCGCTGCCGAACTCCTCCAGCCGCTCGGGCTCGACCCAGAACCGCGCATGGTCGCCGAACGCGAGGCCGGCGTCGTCGGCCCCCTCGCGGCCGCGGCTCAGCCAGCCCTCGGCGAGGAGCGAGCAGACGACGTCGCGGCCGTCGCGGATCATGTGCACCGCGCGGGCCTTGGGGTAGGCGGCGAGAGCGGCGGGAAGGACGTGGGCGACCTCTGGGGTCTGCTCGACGGCGCGCAGGCGGCGGGAGAGCGCGAGGCCGCGGATCCGCTCGAGGATCGTCCTGATCTCCCGCGCCGCCTCCTCCTCCGGCAGGCCCGCGATCCGGGCGATCGAGGCCTTGAGCGGCTTCACCTCGCCGAGGTCGACGAGCCCCGGCTGCGCGCCGAGCATGCCCGCGAACATCGTCGTCCCGGAGCGCGGCGAGCCGAGCACGAACACGAGCCGTTCCTCGCGCTCCTTCCGGCGTGCCCGGACGAGCACGCGGGCCGCGTTTTGGCCGTAGAGGCCGACGGTGGTCAGGCCTGGGACGGCGGCCGCGAGGCGCCGGAGCGAGGACTTCACGACGAGCAGGCGCGGACGAGCTTGTCGATCGTCTGCTCGCGGCCGTCGGCGAGGGTGACGAGCGCCCGGATCCGCACGAGCCCAGGCCCGATCTCGCTCGAGCTCAGTGGGTGGTTGAACGGCGCCGCCCCGACCGTCGCCATGGCCCGGCCGCCCGCCTCGTAGGTGACCGACCGCACCTCCGGCTCGGCGACGCCGGTGATTCGGGCGCCCTCGATACAGCCGTCCGTGCGGTTCAGCTTCAGCGCCAGCGGCGGCAGCTCGCGGCACGTCAGGCCCGCGCAGTTCCGCAGCCCGGCGAGTCGCGCCGCGAGCTCGGCCTGGATCGCCACCGTCGGCTCCTTGCCGGCCAGGTTCGAGACCTCGTCGGGGTCGAGCGAGAGGTCGTAGAGCTCCTTCTCGCCCGTCCAGTGCTCCAGGTACTTCCAGTGCCCGGCGCGGATCCCGGTGAAGAGGCGCGGCCCATCCACGGAGACGCCCGGCCCGCGCTGGATCAGCAGGTCGCGCGCCCAGCGGATCCCCGGGTCGCGGAGCACGGGGACGAGCGAACGGCCGTCGTAGTCGCGGGTCGCGGTCGCCTGGGCGAACTGCGCCACCGTCGGCGCGAGGTCGACGTTGATCGCCTCCTGGGCGATGTGCACGTCCTTGGCCACGCCGGGGCCGCGGACGATCAGCGGGACGCGGATCGACGGCTCGTAGCCGACCTCTTTGCCCTCGACGATCCGGTGCTCGCCCTGCATGTAGCCGTTGTCGCTGGTGTACATGATCACGGTGTTGTCGAGCTCGCCCGCGGCCTTGAGCGCCTGGACGATCCTGGCAACGCCCTCGTCGACCGCGAGCATCGCCTCGAGCCGCTGCTGGTAGGCCTCCGTCTCGGCCGCGATCAGCTCCGGCGTCAGCGGCGACTTGACGCGCACGGCGCTCGGCTTGTCGGCGATGTCCTCCTCGTTGAAGGACGGCGGCTGCGGCAATGCGGCGCCGGCGAACGCGTTGCGGTGGCGCGGAGCGGGGGAGGGCGAGACAACGCCTGGAAGATCGTCCGAGTCCTTGGGGTCGCCGTGATGCGGCGCGAAGTACGAGAGCCACAGGAAGAACGGCTGCCGCGCCTTCGCATCCCGCTTGATCACGCTGAGCGCGGTGTTCGTGTAGACGTCGGTCTGGTAGGAGTTGCGGTAGCGGACGAGCTTCCCGTTCCGGTTCATCGAGTGGCCGAAGTAGCCGAGCGAGGTGCCCGCGTACCAGTCGTCCCAGCCCGGCGGGATCACGCGCTTGGCGAACTTGCCGTAGCCGTTCAGGTACTTGCCGACGAAGGCGGTCCGGTAGCCGGCGTGCTTCATCCAGACGGGCAGCGTCCGGCTCGCGTCGAGCCTGGACATGCCTGTCGCGTACGTGTTCCCGAGGACGCCGTTGTTGTGGTTGTACTGGCCGGTCAGGAGCACGGCGCGCGAAGGGCAGCAGAGCGAGAAGCTGACGAAGAAGTTGTCGAACGTGGCGCCTTCCAGCGCAAGCAGGCGATTGACCCGCGGCATCGCCCACATCGACTCGAGCGTCTGGTCGTCCGTGAGGATCACGATCACGTTCGGGCGCGGCTTCGCGCGCGCTCCCGTCGCCGGGGTCGCCTCGGTCGCGCCCGCGAGCGCGGGCAGCGCGATGAGGACCGCCACCACGAGGGCGGCACGGATGAGCTTGACCGCGGGCACGAGCGGTCAAATGTAGCCGCACTCCTGGACGGCTACGGGTGGACGGCCGCCTTGAGCAGGTCGCGGGGCGGGTCGGCGAAGAGCCCGGGCAGGCCCTCCAGCCCGATGCGATGGGTGACGAGCCGGTCGAACGGATAGGCGCCGCTCGCCAGGAACGCGAGCGCCGCCCGGACGTGCCGCGGCGCGTGGTGGAAGGCGCCCCGCAGCGTCAGCTCCTCGTAGTGCAGGCGGTAGGCGTCCACGCTCAGCGTCGCCCCCGCTTCCCGCCCGCCGAAGAAGACCGCGGTGCCGCCGGGCCGGACGAGCTCGAGCGCCCGGGCCCACGCCTCCGCCGACCCCGCCGCCTCGATCACGACATCGGCGGCCTCGCCGTCGCCCGGTTGCGCACCGAAGAGCGGCGCCAGCTCTCGCCGCTCGGGCCGCCCGCCGACGATCTCGGGACGCCCGCCCGCATCGGCGACGCAGGCGCAAAGCATCAGCCCGATCGGGCCGGCGCCGAGGATCGCGACCCGGTCGCCGCTCTGAACGCCCGCCTTGTCCACGCCTCGGAGGCAGCAGGCGAGCGGCTCCACCATCGCCGCGACCTCGGGCGCGAGCCCGCGTGGGACGGGGAGGAGGTTGACGCTCGCGATCCGCTCCGGCACGAGCAGGAACTCGGCATAGGCGCCGTTCAGGAGCTCGAGCGCCACGCCCCGCTCGTCGGTCGCGGCGCTATTCGCGGCGACGACACGGCGGCCGCTCTCGACGTCGACCCCGCAGAACTCGTGCCCGAACGGACTCGGGAGCGAGTCGAGCAGCAGCGGGTGGCCGCGCCGGAAGGTCTTCAGGTCGGTGCCGTCCGTCAGCGCGACCTCGATCTGCACCAATACGTCGCCCGGCGCCGGCTCGGGGCGGGGGACGTCCTCCAGGCGCAGGTCGCCCGGCCCGTGGAACCGGATCGCTCTCACGGGACGAAGACGACCTTCAGCGCCGCGCCGCTCCGATAGAGCTCGAGCCCCTCGTCGAAGCGGGCGAGCGGGAGCACGGTCGGCAGCGGGACGTCGAGCGCGGGCAGGAGCGCGGCGGCCTCCTGCATGTGCCGCGGCGTCGACGAGCGCGAGCCGACCAGCGTCAGCTCGCGGCGATAGACGCCGTCGAGGGCGACCGACCCCGCGTCGGCGAAGACGAGCACGGTGCCGCCCGGGCCGACCGCGTCGAGCGGTGCCGCCGGGGCGCAGAGGACGAGCGCGTCGACGAGCCCGTCGGGAGCCCGGCCAGCGCGCTCGGGCCGCGAGTCGGTTGTGAAGACGTCGTTCCCTCGCCGGCGCAGCACCTCCGCGAAGAGCCGGCCGACAAAGCCCTGGCCGACCACGAGGACCCGCCCTGCCGGCACGCGCTCCGCGCCGCGGAGCACACACGCGAGCGGCTCGACGTAGGTGCCGCGCGCGTCGTCGAGCCCGTCGGGCAGCGGGACGGTGCCGGCCGCCTGCGCGCGCTCGGCGAAGCCGCCGGGGACGATCGTCGGCTCGGAGAACTGCTCGCAGGTCGACTCGTGCCCGGCGCGGCAGCGCTCGCACTCGCCGCAGGGCTGGTGGTGGATGAGCGCGACGCGGCGCCCCTCGGCGTCCTCCGCGACGACCTCGTGGCCGAGCACGAGTCCAGGCACCCCGCGCCCGAGCTTCTCCACGTCGGAGCCGCAGAGGCCGCACGCGAGCACGCGCAGCGCGCCGGGTGGCTCGTCCACCTCGCGCAGGCGCGGCACCCCGCTCTCGTCCAGTACGACCGCCAGCATCGCGCTACAATCTACGACCGCGGGGCTATAGCTCAGCTGGGAGAGCGCCTGGTTCGCAATCAGGAGGTCGGCGGTTCGAGCCCGCCTAGCTCCACTTCCGTCGTTTTCAGAACGGTTTTCAGATCTCTGGAAATCGCTGAAGCGACGGAATCCGAGGCCGCGAAAGCGGTCTCGTCTCTTT
>JBBQHQ010000030.1:0-21171 GCA_038324115.1 Gaiellales bacterium | reverse complement strand
CGGGCTCGAGACCGAAGCGCTGCCGAGGACGGGTGCGCCCGGAGCCACCGGCCCCGAGGACACCCGCGCGGCCGCCGCCGAGCTCGCCCGCCGCGGGGTCGACCTGATCCTCTTCGCGGGCGGCGACGGCACTCTCCGCGACGTTCACGATGCCGTCGGCGACAGCGTTCCCGTGCTCGGGATCCCCACCGGCGTCAAGATGCACTCCGCCGTCTTCGCGACGAGCCCCGAGAACGCGGGCGAGGTCGCGGCGACCTTCCTCGCCGACGGGCCGGGCGCGGCGCTGCGCGAGGTCGAGGTGATCGACCTGGACGAGGACGCCTACCGCGCCGACCGGATCGAGACGCGGCTCTACGGCTCCGTCCGCGTCCCCGCCGACCGGCTGCGGATGCAGGCCGCGAAGGCGCGCTCCGGTGCCGCCGACGACGTAGCCCTCGACGCCGTCTGCCACGGGATCGCGGCCGCGATGGACCCGCGCCGGATCTACCTGCTCGGCCCCGGGACGACCACGAAGCGGATCGCCGAGCACCTCGGCGTCCCGAAGACGCTCCTCGGGGTGGACGCCGTCCGCGCCGGTCGCCTCCTCGGCGCCGACCTGGGCGAGCGCGAGCTGCTCGACATCCTCGACGGTCATGCGGCGACGCTGATCCTGGGCGTCGTCGGCGGCCAGGGCGCGCTTCTCGGCCGCGGCAACCAGCAGCTCAGCCCCGCCGTCCTCCGCCGGGTCGGCGCCGCCAACGTCGAGGTGGTCGCCGGCCTCGCCAAGCTTCTCGCCCTCGACCCTCCCTGCCTCCGCGTCGACACCGGCGACCCCGGCCTCGACGCCGAGCTCCAGGGCTACCGCCGAATCCATGTTGCTCCCCGCCGAACCCACGTCCTCAAGGTGGCTGCCTGATGACCGCGCACCCGTACATGCCCAACTCGACCCCCGAGCTCCACCGGGAACTGCTCGACGCGATCGGCGCACCCGACGTCGAGTCGCTCTTCGTCCAGATCCCCGCCGAGCACCGCCTCCAGGGTGGGCTCGACCTGCCGCCCGCGCTCGCCTCGGAGGCGAGCCTCCGCCGCCACCTGGTCGGCCTGCTAGCGCGAAACGAGGACTGCGAGCGCAACCTCTCCTTCCTCGGCGGCGGGATCTGGCAGCACCACGTGCCCGCGATCGTGGACGAGATCGCCCGCCGCAGCGAGTTCCTGACCCCGGTCTGGGGGACGCCGTCCTCCGACCTCGGCCGCAACCAGGCCTGGTTCGAGTTCGCGAGCCAGCTCGGTGAGCTCCTCGCGCTCGACTTCGTCGGCCTCCCGGTCTACAGCTGGGGCTGCGCCGAGGGCCACGCGATCCGGATGGCGGCGCGGCTGACCGGGCGCGACCAGGTGCTCGTCCCCGCCACGATCTCCCCGGAGCGGCTCGCCGTGATCCGCACCTACTGCGGCTCGCCCGAGCTCGCCGGGTACATCGAGGTCGTGCTGGTCGATCATGACCCGGAGACGGGCGGGCTCGACCTGAACGACCTGCGCACGAAGCTCTCGCCGCGTACCGCCGCCGTCCTCTTCGAGAACCCCGGCTATCTCGGCACCTTCGAGGCTGCGGCGGCAGAGATCGCCGCGCTCGCCCGCGCGAACGGGAGCGAGACGATCGTCGGGGTCGACCCGATCTCGCTCGGGATCGTCACCCCGCCCGGCGAGTACGGCGCCGACCTCGTCGTCGGCTCGATCCAGCCGCTCGGCGTCCACATGTCCGCCGGCGGCGGCGCGGGGGGCTTCATCGCCTCGCGCGACGAGGAGCGCTACGCCCGCGAGTACCCGACGCTGAACCTGAGCATCGGCCGCACCGTCAACGGCGAGCACGGCTTCGGGATGGCGCTCTTCGAGCAGACCTCGTACGGCTCCCGCGAGGAGGGGAACGACTGGACCGGGAACTCGGTCTACCTTCACGCGGTCGCGAACGCGGCCTACATGGCCCTGATGGGGCCGGAGGGCTTCGCGGAGGTCGGCCGGCTGATCATCGCCCGCGCCCACGAGGCCGCCCGCCGGCTCGGCGAGCTGGACGGCGTCCGGATCCGCTTCCCGGAGGGTTTCTTCAAGGAGTTCGTGGTCGACTTCAGCGACACCGGCCGCACGGTCGCGGAGGTGAACGCCGGCCTGCGCGAGCGCGGGATCTTCGGCGGGATCGACCTCTCCGGCTACTTCCCCGACCTGGGCCAGAGCGCCCTCCTCTGCGTGACCGAGGTGCACGCGCCCGAGGATCTCGACCGGCTCGTCGACGCTCTGAAGGAGGTGCTCGCATGAGGCGTTACCACTCCGCCGTCTGGGACGAGCCGCTGGTGATGGAGCTGGGGCGGCCGGGCCGCCGCGGCGTCGTCTTCGAGGACGCAGGCCCCGGCGCGACCGAGCTCGTGCCTGCCGGCCTGCGCCGCGAGGCCGCGCCCGCGCTCCCGGAGCTCTCCGAGCCGGAGGTGCTCCGCCATTACCTCCACCTCTCCCAGGAGACGCTCGGGATGATGGGCGTCAGCCTCTTCGGCACCTGCACGATGAAGTACAACCCGCGCCTCGCCTGGGAGCTCGTCGCCCGGCCGGAGATCGCGGAGCTGCACCCCGACCAGGACGACGAGACGCTCCAGGGGCTGCTCGAGCTCGTGCACGGGCTCGACCTCTTCCTTCGCGGCGTCTCCGGGATGGACCAGTTCGTCTTCCAGGCCGGCGGAGGTGCCCACGCGGCCTACACCCACGCCGTCATCACCCGCGCCTACCACGCCTCCCGGGGCGAGCTGGCGCAGCGCGACGAGATCGTGACCTCGATCCAGGCCCACCCGTGCAACCCGGCGACGGCGAACGCGGCCGGCTTCAAGGTCGTGAGCCTCCCGCTCGAAGAGAACGGCTACCCGTCCCTGGAGGCGCTCAAGGCCGCCGTCTCGGAGCGGACCGCGGCGCTGATGATCAACAACCCCGACGACATGGGGATCTACAACCCGGAGATCCACAAGTGGGTCGAGACCGTCCACGACGCGGGCGGGCTCTGCTTCTACGACCACGCGAACTTCAACGGCGTGATGGGGAAGCTGAAGGCTCGCGACCTCGGTTTCGACGCCTGCATGTACATGCTCCACAAGACCTTCGGCGCGCCCAAGGCGGGCGGCGGCCCGGCGGTCGGCGCCTACGGCTGCACCGAGGAGCTCGCCCGCTTCCTGCCCGCGCCCGTCGTCGTCCGCGACGGCGACCGCTACCGGCTCGACCACGACCGGCCCGACAGCATCGGCAAGGTCCGCGAGTTCTTCGGCAACGTCCCGCAGCTCGTCTACGCCTACACCTGGTGCCGCGCGATGGGCGCCGAGGGGCTCGACGAGGCATCCGACGTCTCCGTGCTCCTGAACAACTACATGGAGAAGCGGCTCCTGGAGATCCGCGGCGTGACCAAGTCGCACCCGCACCTGACGGCCCCCCGGATGGAGATGACCCGCTACAGCCTCGGCCAGGTCGAGGAGGACACCGGCGTGACCGTCTTCGACTTCCAGAACCGGATGGCCGACTTCGGGATCGACGCGTTCTGGCTCAGCCACGAGCCGTGGGTCGTTCCCGCGCCGTTCACGCCCGAGGCGGGGGAGATGTGGTCGAAGGAGGACGTGGACGAGTGGATCGACGTGCTCGCCCATGTGGTCGAGGAGGCCTACACGGATCCGGAGCTCGTCCGCTCCGCGCCCCACAACCACGCGATCGCCAAGCTCGACGCGACCGACCTCAGCGACCCCGCGAACTGGGCGACGACGTACCGCGCGTATCTGCGCAAGCGCGCCGAGGCGGGCGGCTCGGACGGCGGCGACGCCACGGCCGGCTGGGCCAAGGTCGCGCCGTAGCTGCCGTGGCGACAGGATTGCTGGACGGGCGCGCGGCGCTCGTCACGGGCGGGAGCCACGGCCTCGGGGCCGCGATCGCCCGTACCTTCGCCGGGGCGGGAGCCGGCGGCGCCATCGTCGACCTCGAGGCCGGCGCCGCGCCGGAGGGCTGGCACGCGCTCACCGCCGACGTCCGCGTCGAGGCCGAGGTGGAGGCCGCCTTCGCCGCGGCCGTCGAGCGCTGCGGCCGCCTGGACGTCGTCGTCGCCAACGCGGGGATCGTCCCGCCCTGGAGCGACACCGGCGAGCTCGACCTCGAGGAGCTCGACCGCGTCTTCGCGGTCAACGTCCGCGGGGTCGCCGCCACGCTCAAGCACGGCGTCCGGGCGCTGCGGGAGCGCGGCGGCTCGATCGTCGTGATGGCCTCGCTGAACGCCTGGCGCGCCCACCCGAGCCAGCCCGTCTATACCGCCTCGAAGCATGCAGTCCTCGGCCTGCTCCGGACCGCCGCACTCGACGCGGGCCGGCACGGGATCCGGGTCAACGGGCTCGGGCCGGGCCCGATCCTCACCGGCGCGCTTCGCGCCCGTCTGGAGGCGCGCGCCGCCGAGGGCGGGCTGCCGGTCGAGGAGGCGCTCGCGCAGGCCGCCGCCGGCGCGGCGCTCGGCCGCATGGCAACCGAGGAGGACGTCGCGAACGCCGCGCTCTTCCTCGCCAGCGACCTCTCCGCTGGGATCACCGGCGCGCTCCTCCCGGTGGACGGGGGGATCGCCTGATGCTGATCCGCGCGGCCGACCGCGAGCTCGTCGACGCGCCCGAGGACGACCTGACCATGCGCGGGCTCCTTCGCGCCGACGACGGTGCCGGGCTCAGCCTGACCGAGGTCCGGCTGCAGGGCGCCCACCGCCCGCTGCGCAGCCTCAACTCGGCCCGCGTCTACTACCTCGTCTCCGGCTCCGCCCGCTTCCGGATCGGCGACGCCGACCTCGACGCAGGCCCCGGCGACGTCGTCGTCATCCCCCAGGGCGAGGTCTACTCGCTCGAGGGCGATCTCACCTATCTCGTGCTGAACGCCCCGCCGTACCGCGAGGGCGACGATCTCTACGTGGAGGACTGAATGCCGCTGTCCGACAAGACCGTGCTCGTCACCGGGGCCTCCAAGGGGATCGGAGCCGCGATCGTGCGCGCGCTGGGCGAGCAGGGCGCGACCGTCGTCGCCCACTACGGGAGCGACGAGGAGGGCGCCCGCGAGGCGACCGCCGCGATCCCCGACGAGCGGAAGCTCCTCGTCGGCGCCGACCTTGCCGACCCCGGCGGCGCAGCCCGCCTCTGGGCGAAGGCCGAGGCCTGGCGGGGCGGGCCCGACGTGGTTGTCAACAACGCCGCCGTGATGCTGGAGACGCCGCTCGACGCGGCAGACGAGGATTGGAGTGACGCCTGGGCGAGGACGCTCCAGGTGAACGTGCTTGCCGCCGCCGACCTGCTCCGCGCCGCCGTCCGCCACTTCCAGGGCCGGGGCGGGGGCACGCTGATCACGCTCTCGAGCTGGGCCGCCCAGCGCGGTGCCGGCAACTCGAACCTCGTCGCCTATTCCGCCTCCAAGGCGGCAATCGCCGCGATGGCGAAGACGATCGCCCGCAACCACTCGAAGGAGGGGATCCTCTCCTACCTCGTCGCGCCCGGCGTCGTCAGCACCCGGATGTCGGAGGAGGCTGCAGAGGCCCGGGGCGGCAAAGAGGTGATCACGGCGACGCTCGCGATGGGCGAGTGGGTGCCACCGGACGACATTGCCGGGCTCGTCTGCTTCCTCGCGAGCGGCAAGGTTCGTCACCTCACGGGAGCGACGCTGGACGTCAACGGCGCGAGCTACGTCCGATGAAATTCGGCGTCTGGTACGACCTACGCAACCCGCCGCGCTGGCACCGTCCTTATGCGGAGCTCTACGCGGAGACGCTCGACCAGATCGTCTGGGCCGAGTCGGCCGGCTACGACTTCGTCCAGCTCTCGGAGCACCACGTCACGGACGAGGGCTACCTCCCGTCCGTCTTCCCGTTCCTCGCCGCGATCGCAGCGCGGACGACCACGATCGGGCTGGGGACGGCGATCATGCTGACACCGCTCCACCATCCGATCCGCTTCGCCGAGGACGCAGCGTTCGTCGACCAGCTGAGCGGCGGCCGGCTCGAGCTCGGCCTCGGCCTCGGCTACCGGCGGGATGAGTTCCGGGCGCTCGGGATCCCTCGCCAGGAGCGGGGGACGAGGACGGAGGAGCTGATCGAGATCGCCCGCAAGGCCTGGACGGGCCAGCCGTTCAGCCACCACGGACCGCACTTCGACCTCGACGACGTCACCGTCACGCCGCCGCCCTTCCACCCGGACGGCCCGCGGCTCTGGCTGGGCGGCGCGACCGCGAAAGCCGCGGAGCGGGCCGGCCGGCTCGGCACCCACTTCATGCCCGACGCCTTCATCGACGTGGCCCTCTACCCGGTCTACCGGGAGGCGCTCGCCGCCGCCGGCCACGACCCGGCGGCCTTCGAGGTGGCGCTGAACCCGACGGTGTACGTCGCCGAGACCGAGGAGCAGGCCTGGGCCGACGTCGGAGAGCACCTGCTCTACCAGTTCAACCGCTACCGCGAATGGTTCGCGGAGGGCGGCCCGGAGCCCGCGAAGCTCGCGACGAGCGTCGACGACCTCCCGCGCGACCGCTATCTGATCGGGACGCCCGAGCAGGTGGTCGCCGGGATCGAGGCGCTCCAGGCCAGGCACCCGTTCGACCGCCTCTACTTCTGGGCGCGCCTGCCCGGGATGGGCCTGGAGGAGAGCAACCGCTCGCTCACCCTCTTCGCCGAGCAGGTCATGCCGCACTTCGAGGGCGCAGGGTGAGCGCTCCCGTCCTCGAAGTCGAGAACCTGCACGTGAGGTTGCCGACCGAGGACGGTGTGGTGCACGCGGTCAGAGGGATCAGCTTCTCGCTGCGCCCCGGCGAGGTGCTCGGGATCGTGGGGGAGTCCGGATCGGGGAAGTCGGCGACGTCGCTCGCCATCCTCGGCCTGCTGCCCAAGACCGCCGAGGTCACGGGCTCCGTCCGGCTCCACGGGCGCGAGCTGCTCGGGCTGCGGGATCGGGAGATCAGCGCGATCCGGGGCCGTTCGCTCTCCCTCGTCTTCCAGGACCCGATGACGTCGCTGAACCCGGTCTACCGGGTTGGGCATCAGATCGTGGAGGCGCTGCGCGTCCACGATCGTGGGCTCTCCGAGCCTGCGGCGCGGGCCCGGGCCGTCGAGCTGCTCCACGCGGTCGGGATCGCCGACCCCGAGGGCCGGCTCGACCAGTTCCCGCACGAGTTCTCCGGGGGGATGCGCCAGCGGGTCGTCCTGGCGATCGCGATGGCGAACCGCCCCGACGTGATCATCGCCGACGAGCCGACGACCGCGATCGACGTCACGGTGCAGGCACAGGTGCTCGAGAGCCTGAAGCGCGCGCGGGCAGAGACCGGCTCCGCGATGATCCTGATCACCCACGACCTCGGTGTCGTCGCGGGGATGGCCGACCGCGTGCTCGTCATGTACGCCGGCAGGCTCGTGGAGCTGGCTGACGTCGACGACGTCTTCGCGCACCCGAGGATGCCGTACACGATCGGGCTGCTCGGCTCGATCCCGCGGATCGACGACGGCTCCAGGCGCGCGCTGACGCCGATCGCGGGCCGACCGCCGTCGCTGCTCGACCTGCCGCCGGGATGCCCGTTCGAGCCGCGCTGCCCCCTTCGGCAGGAGGTGTGTGCGGAGGTCGAGCCGGAGCCGGTTGCCGTCGGCGGCACGGGCCACCTCTCCGCGTGCCACTTCGCGGACACGCTCGCCGCCCCGGGATTCGACCCGGGGCGCCTCTTTGCCGCGCCGGACCAGCCTGCCGACCCGTCGCCACCCGGCGAAGAGGTCGTCTTGCGTGTCCGGGGCCTGCGCAAGCTCTTCCCGATCGAGGGCGGCAGGCTGCTCCGCCGGCACATCGGCGACCTCCGCGCTGTGGACGGGATCGAGCTCGACCTGCACCGCAACGAGACCTTGGGCATCGTCGGCGAGTCGGGCTCGGGCAAATCGACGATGGGCCGCGTGATCCTTCAGCTGCTCGAGGCGACGGAGGGGACGATCGAGTTCGACGGCGTCGAACTGACCGAGGCGTCCGGCCGCGAGCTGAGAGCGTTGCGCCGGAATATCCAGATCGTGCTCCAGGACCCGGTCGGCTCGCTCGACCCCAGGATGACCGTCAGCGCGATCGTGGGCGAGGCCCTCAGGATCCACGGCCTCTGGGGAAACGGGGGCGCGGAGCGGGTCGCGGAGCTGCTCGAGCTCGTCGGCCTCGATCCCGAGCACGGAAACCGGTATCCCCACGAGTTCTCAGGCGGCCAGCGGCAGCGGATCGGGATCGCCCGCGCGATCGCCCTCGATCCCAAGGTGCTCGTGCTCGACGAGCCGGTCTCTGCGCTCGACGTCTCCGTCCAGGCGGGGGTGATCAACCTGCTGGAGGGGCTGAAGGCCCGGCTCGGGCTCTCGTACATCTTCATCGCCCACGACCTCTCCGTCGTGCGGCACATCTCCGACCGGGTCGCCGTCCTCTACCTCGGCAAGATCGTGGAGATCGGCCCGACACGCGAGCTCTTCGAGAGCCCCGCTCACCCGTACACGCAGGCGCTGCTCTCGGCGATCCCCGTCCCGGATCCGGTCGTCGAACGCGCACGGGCCCGGATCCTGCTGGAGGGCGAGATCCCATCTGCGGCCGATCCGCCGGCCGGCTGCCGCTTCCACCCGCGGTGCCCAAAGTTCGCCCGAGAGCTGACGCCGGCCGAGCGTGAGCGCTGTGTCGGCGAGGAGCCGGCGCTGACCAAGCGGGGTGACGGGCACCCGGCCGCCTGTCATTTCGCCTCGGCGGCGGCCGTCCTCTAGCGTTCGCGATGCGAACACAGGCCCGCTTGACGAACATCCTCGGGGTATGAGAGGGTCGAAGCAGAGTCGCAACTTGTCCCCACGCAACCCTGGGAGCCGCCATGCGCCGTTTCACCCCCGCACTCGTCCTCCTACCGCTGATCGCGCTCGCCGTGATCGCAGCCGCCGTTACGAGCCCGGGGCAGGCAGCCTCGACTCAGAACGAAGGCACCCGCGGTGGCACCCTCAAGATCATCGACGGCGACGATGTCGACTTCCTCGATCCCGCCGATGCGTACTCGCCCGTCGCCTGGGCGCTCGAGCGGCTCTACTCCCGCACCCTCTACGCGTACCGGTCCTCCAAGAACGCGCGGCTCGCGGCCACCCCTGCGCCGGATCTCGCGGCGGGCCCGCCGAAGGTCTCGGCCGACGGCCGCACATACACCTTCAAGCTTCGCCAGGGCGTGCGCTGGGCGCCGCCCGTCAATCGCCAGGTCACGGCGCAGGACTTCGTCTACGCACTCCACCGGATGTTCGACAAGAAGACCCCGTCGAGTGGGCAGCCCTACGCGCTCCTGATCAAGGGGACCGAGGCGTTCGGCGCCGGCAAGGCGAAGTCGATCTCCGGGATCAAGGCGATCGACTCCCGCACGCTCGCGATCACGCTCGTCCAGCCTGCCGGCGACTTCCTCTCGATCCTCTCGATGGGCTTCTTCGCCCCGGTGCCGAAGGAGGTTGCGTCCAAGTACCCCGTCGGCTCGTCCTACTCGAAGCACGTCGCCGCGATCGGCCCGTATCAGCTCCAGAGCTACCAGCCGGGCAAGAGCATGGTCTTCGTCCGCAACCCGAACTGGAACCCGAAGACCGACCCCCTGCGTAAGGCGTGGGTCGACCGCGTCGAGGTGACGATGGGTGCGACCGCCGACGCGGCCACGCTCGCGATCCAGCGCGGCGACGCCGACCTCTCGCTCAACCTCGACCCGCCGGTCGCGAGCCTCGGCCAGATCGTTGGCAATCCCAAGCTGAAGAGCCGCTTTACGACGAAGTTCAACGGCTGCGTCGAGTACATGCCGCTGAACACGAACGCCGCCGCGGGGGCGATCGCCAAGGTGAAGGTGCGCCAGGCGATCAACTACGCGATCGACAAGCAATCGCTGCGCCGGACGCGCGGCGGGACGCTCGCGGGCGACATCGCCAGCTCGATCCTGCCGCCGACCCAGTTCGGGTTCACGCGGTACAACCTCTACCCCTCGGCCGGCGACCGCGGCAACGTCGAGAAGGCGAAGCAGCTGCTCCGCGAGGCCGGGTACCCGAACGGGCTGACGCTGAACTACGTCGGCTCGAGCACCGGCTACGGCCCTGCCTTCACGACCGCCCTGCAGGCGTCGCTGAAGCGGGCCGGGATCACGCTGAACATCAAGACGTTCCAGGGCTTCTCCGTCTACTACGAGTCGCTCCTCTTCCCGGCGAAGCGGCTCGAGCATCAGATCGCCGACGCCGAGTGGTGCCCGGACTACCCGGGAGACGGGGCGCGCTCCTTCTTCCTGCCCCTCTTCCACAGCAAGTCGATCATGAAGGCCGCGAACAACAACATGGCCGAGTACGCCAACCCGGCCGTGGACAAGGGGATCGAGAAGGCGCTCGCCACGCGGAGCGCCGCGCAGCGGGCGAAGCAGTGGGCGGCGCTCGACAAACGGATCATGCGCGACGCACCCTGGGCGCCCTGGCTCTACGCCAACCAGCCCTTCCTCTGGTCCGCGCGTCTGCAGAACTGGACGTATTCGCCGTGGCACCACAACACTGACCTGACCAACGTCTGGCTCAAGTCCTAGAGGCCCCGGATGACGTTTTCGATCGTCGCGTGGGATGGCGACAGCGGCTCCTGGGGAGTCGCTGTCGCCTCCAAGTGCCTCGCCGTGGGGCACGCAGTGCCGTGGGGCTCGGCCGGGATCGGGGCAGTGGCGACCCAGGCGCTCGCCAACCTCGCCTACGGGCGGGACGCCCTCGCCCTGTTCGGGAACGGCGCGAGCGCTGAGGAGGCCGTTCGGCGGATCGTCGAGGCCGACGAGCTCGCCGCCCAGCGCCAGGTCGGCGTCGTCGACGCCGGCGGACGCGCCGCGACCTACACGGGCCCCGACTGCCTCCCCTGGGCCGGCGGGATCGTCGACGGCGAGGTCGCCGTCCAAGGGAACATCCTCGCCGGCGAGCAGGTGCTGACCGCGATGCTCGCTGCGTACCGCGAGGCCACCGGCCAGCCCTTCGTGTCGCGGCTCGTCCGCGCACTCGAGGACGGCGAGGCGGCGGGCGGTGACCGGCGCGGCAAGCAGTCGGCCTGCGTCCGGGTGTGGCGCGAGGGAGCAGCCTACGGCGGCGGGCTCGACGTCGCCGTCGACCTCCGCGTGGACGACGACCCGGAGCCGGTCGCGGAGCTGGGACGCCTCGTCGAGCTCCATGACCTCTACTTCTGCCGGCCCGAGCCGGGCACCCTGCTCGACCTCGACGATGGTCTTCGGCAGGAGGTGGTCGCCGCGTTGACTGCGCTCGACTATGAGCCCGACCGTGAGGGTTTCGAGCCTGCGTTCGAGCGCTGGGTCGGGACGGAGAACTTCGAGGAGCGCTACGTGGCCGGCAAGATCGACCCTCGTGTGCTGGAGCACCTCCGCCGCCAGGCGGCAGCTGTCCCGGGATGACCTACTCGATCGTCGCCGCCGACCACGAGAAGCGGCTCTGGGGAGTGGCGGTTGCCTCCAAGGCGATGTGCGTCGGCGCCCACGTCCCGTGGGGCGATGCCGGCGTGGGCGTCCTCGCGACGCAGGCCTGGCACGACCTCCGCTACGGCTCGGAGGGCCTGGAGCTGCTCCGGGAGGGCAGGTCGGCGGCGAGCGCCCTGCAGCATCTGACGCACGGCGATCCCGACGCTCCGAACCGTCAGCTCGGGCTGATCGACGCCGCCGGACGGGCCGTCTCCTACACGGGCTCGCTCTGCCTGCCGTGGGCGGGCGGGATGTCGGGCGAGCACTACTGCGTCCAGGGGAACCTGCTCGCAGGGGCACAGGTCGTGGAGGCAATGGCCGAGACATGGGAGACCCTTGACGACCTCCCCTTCGTCCCGCGCCTCGCGCGGGCGCTCGTGGCCGGCGACGAGGCCGGCGGCGACCGCCGTGGCAGGCAGTCGGCGGCGATCCGCGTCTGGCGGATGGATCCGACCTCGCGGCGGGACGCGGTTGACACCGTCGCCGACATCCGGGTCGACGACGCGGAGCTGCCGGTCCACCAGCTCGCGCGCATGCTTCCGAAGCTCTGGCTCGAGTACGGGCTGCCCGACGAGGCCGCGGCCCTTCCGCTCACCGGAGAGACCCGGACCCGGGTCGCGACCACGTTGGGCGTCGCGGCCGACGCTGACGTCCAGGCTGCGCTCGAGGGCCGCGCGAACGAGCTGAACCTGGAGAGCCGGCTGCTCGACGGCAGGATCGACCCGACCGTCCTCGACGTGCTCGAGTCCGGTGAGGACGCCGTCCTGGAGCGCGCCGCCGACCGGATCCCGGCCGGCTTCTGGCCCGCCTGACGCACCGTGTCCGTCGGCACCGTCGAAGCGCCCCGCCCCCGCGAGCCGGCTGCGCCCGCGGCCGCCCGCTCCCAGGCCCGGAGCGTCCTGCGGCGCCTCCGACGCGACCGGGCGGCGATGGTCAGCATCGGGTTCATCGTCCTGATCACGCTCGTCGCGGTCGCGGCTCCGCTCGTCGCACGCCTGAACGGGCACCCGCCGAACGACCTCACCTACCAGTACGAGATGACGACCGACCTGGGGCTGCCGAAGGGGCCGAACCTCGAGCTCGACTTCTGGGCGGGCGCGGATCAGTTCGGCCGCGACCTGCTCACCCGGACCGCGTACGGCGCCAGGATCTCGCTGCTCATCGGGCTCTCCTCGACGCTGCTCGCCCTGCTCGTCGGCTGCGCCGTCGGCGTCGTCGCGGGCTTCCTGCGCGGGCCGGTCGACACGGTCTTCTCGCGCACCGTCGACGTCGTCCTCAGCTTCCCGATCCTTCTCCTCGCGCTTGCGATCCGCGCCGTCTTCGGTGCGAGCCTCTGGATCATGATCATCGTCGTCGCGTTTGCCACCTGGCCCTTCATCGCCCGGATCGTCCGCGGGCAGGCGCTCGTGATCCGGGAGCAGGAGTACGTCGTCGCCGCCCGCTCGCTCGGGGCGAGCAACGTGCGGATCATGTGGGGGCACGTGCTCCCGAACCTCGTCGGGCCGCTCGTCGTCTACGGCAGCCTGATCATCCCCGTGAACATCCTGCTCGAGGCCTCGCTCTCCTACCTCGGGCTCGGGCTGCCGCCGCCCACCGCGACGTGGGGGCAGATGCTCGCGGACGGGCAGGCGTACTACGCGACCGCGTGGTGGATGATCGCCGTGCCCGGCTCCGCGCTCCTCCTCACAACGCTCTCGTTCAACCTGCTCGGTGACGGCCTGCGCGATGCCCTCGATCCGCGAGCCGGAAAGGGGACGCTGTGATCTGGACCGTCCTGCGCCGGCTGCAGTGGCTCGCCCTGCTCGTCGTGATCATCACGGCGCTCACCTACACGCTCTTCTTCGTCGTCCCAGGCGACCCCGCGGTGCAGGCGGTGCCGAAGGGCGCCTCGCCGCAGACGATCGCGGACATCCGCCACCGGATGGGCCTCGACCAGCCGCTCTGGCGTCAGTATCTGAACTTCTTCCACGGGCCGGATCTGATCGGGAACGGGAACGCCTCCGGGATCCTCAACGTGCCCCCGAACCTCGGCTATTCGTTCAAGAACCAGGAGCCGGTGCTGCACACGATCCTCGACCGGCTGCCGGTGACGATCTCGCTGGCCGCCGGGGCGATCGTGCTCTGGCTCCTCTTCGGCCTCTCTGTGGGCATCCTCGCGGCGCTCTACCCGCGCACGTTGCGCGACCGGATCTCGATGGGGGTGGCACTCGTCGGGGTGGCGATGCCCCAGTTCCTGCTCGGCATCGGGCTGATCTATCTCTTCTATTTCCGCATCCATATCTTCCCGGCGCCGGGATACGAGGCGCTCACGAAGGATCCGGTCGGATGGGCCACCCACCTGATCCTGCCCTGGTTCACTCTCGCGTTCACCTACGCGGCGGCGTACTCGCGGATCATGCGTTCGAGCATGCTCGAGGTCGCGAGCGAGAACTTCGTCCTGCTCGCGCAGTCCAAGGGGCTGACACGCAGGCAGGTGATCTTCCGGCACGTGGTGCGGCCCGCGTTGATGCCGATCGTGACCATGCTCGGGATGGACATCGGGCTCCTGCTCAGCGGCGCCATCGTCGTCGAGATCGTCTTCGGCCTCAACGGTGTCGGCAGTCTCGCGATTCAGGCGCTGACCACGAACGACCTGCCCGTGATCGCGGGCACCGTCCTCCTCGCTGCGATGCTCGTCGCGGTCTTCAACCTCTTCGTCGACCTGCTCTACCCACTGCTCGACCCGCGGGTTCAGTGAGGTCAGACGACGAGCAGCTCGCGGGTGAAGGTGTTCAGCGCCTCGCAGCCGTCCGTCGTGACGAGGATGGTGTCCTCCACGTGGATCGGCGTGTCCCTCGCGAGGAAGGCGCCGGGGTCGATCGTGAAGACCATCCCCTCCTCGATCGGGTCGGTGTTCCCGAGCTGGAGCAGCGGCGGCTCGTGCGACTCGCCGAGGCCGACCCCGTGGCCTACCTTCCACACCTGCTCGTACCCCGCCTCGGCCATCGCCGCGGCGCACGCCTGATGGAGGGACTCGGCGGTGGCGCCGGGCCGGACGGCGGCGACCGACGCGTCGTACGCGTGGAGCGTCGCCTCGTAGAGGCGCTCCGCCTCAGCGGTTGGCTTGCCCAGGAAGACGTTCCGGGCCGTGTCCGCCCGGTAGCCGCCGTGCGAGCCGGGGAAGAGGTCGACGTCCACGATCTCGCCGGGCTCGAAGCGGCGGTCGGTCAGGTGGTGGAAGGAGCCGACGATCGAGAGCTCCTCGGAGCCTGCCTCGACCATCGCCCGGATGATCTCGCTCCCGGCCTCCGCGACGGTGACGCCGGGGCGCAGCACCTCGACGGCGCGGCCGTAGCCGGCGTCGTGGGCGGCCGCGGCGAGCCGGAGCTGGCCGATCTCGAACGCGTCCTTGACGGCGCGGAGCCGGTCGAAGACCGTGCTCGCGCGACGCAGCCGCACCCCGGGTGCGACCTCGCGGAGCAGTTCCGCGTCAGCGAACCAGAGCGAGTCCTCGGCGCCGACGTCCGCGCCCTCGAGCCCGGCTGCGCCGAGCGCGGCGCGGGCCGCGGCAGTCGGGTCCTCGCCGTCCACGTAGGTGAAGACCTCGCGGATCGGGCTCGCCTCGAGGTCGAAGATTCGCGCGTGCATCTCGCTGACGACCATCGCGGGCTCGCCCTCGACGGGGACGAGCACGGCCGAGAGCCAGAGCGGCCAGCCGCCGGCGTGCGCCGCCTCGCCGGTCAGCCAGCGAAAATTCGGCCCCGCGGTGACGTAGAGCCCCGCGACCCCGGCCTCCGCCGCGAGACTCCGAGCGCGTTCGAGCCGCTTCGCATAGTCCGGCGCCTGCATGCTGTCGATCCTACTCACGCACCGCCAACCCCCAGACCACGAGGAGAACCACCATGCCCTGCGCCTCCCGCGACGAGCTTCCGCTCCAGCAGATCACCCCGTCCTACAGCACCCGGATGGCCCAATGGGGCAGCATGACCGTCGGGATCGAGGCGGCTCCGGCCGGCCTCGACGGCGCCGCCGACCTCGGTGACCTTCCGGGCGGCCGCTGTCAGGCTCACCATTGGGGCTACATGATCACGGGCAAGATCGTGGTCGACTACGGCGACCGGCAGGAAACGATCTCGGGCGGCCAGGCCTACTACGTCGAGCCCGGCCACAAGATCTCGTTCCTCGAGGACAGCGAGGCGGTCGAGTTCACGCCGACCGAGGAGCTGCAGCAGACGCTCGACGCAGTCCAGGCGAGCCAGGAGCGGAATGCAGGCTGACGGCGTCGACGTCGCCGTCGTCGGGGCGGGGGTCGTCGGGCTCGCGATCGCGCGGGAGCTCCGCCTGCGCGGCGCCTCCGTCGCCGTGCTCGAGGGCACCGGGATCGCCTCCGGCCAGTCGGGGATCCAGCCCGGCGGCGTCCGCCGCCAGTGGGGCACTGCGATCGGCTGCCGGCTCGCAGGTGAGGCGCTCGGCTTCTGGCGCGAGGCGCGGGCCCGGCTGGAGAGCCCGGTCGAGTTCGTCTTCCAGGAGTGCGGCTATCTCTTCACCGCCCACTCGGAGGAGACGCTCGAGCGCTTGCGGGCGAACGTCGCAGTCCAGAACGAGGAGGGCGTCCCCTCCCGGATCGTCGGGCCCGAGGAGGCGGGCGAGCTCGTCGAGGGGCTCGAGACGGAGAGCCTCACGGGCGCGGCCTGGTGCGGTGAGGACGGCTACTTCGACCGGCCCCAGGCGGTCGTCGAGGCCTTCGCCCGCGGGGCCGACGTCCGGGCAGGGCTCGTGACCGAGCTGCGGCGCGCAGGGGACGGGTGGGAGGCGGTCACGGCCGCCGGCACCGTCGCCTGCTCGACCGTCGTCCTCGCGGCCGGAGTCGGCTCCGTCCCGCTCGCGGCTGCGCACGGGATCGAGCTGCCGATCGAGGCCGAGGAGCGCCATCTCTTCCTCAGCGAGCCGATCCGCGAGCGCCTCGTCGAGCCGCTCGTCGTCTCGGCCGAGCTCAGCTTCGCCGCAAAGCACCTCGCCGACGGCCGGATGCTCGCGAGCGACCTCGGCGCGAAGGGGGACGTCGTCGAGGGGGCGCCGCGCTGGCGGGCCAGGGTCCGGGAGGGGATCCGGACGCTCCTGCCCGTGCTCGAGTACGTCGACTTCCCGATCGTGGCGAGCGGCGCGTACGACCTGACCCCCGACCGCCAGCCGATCCTCGGCCCCGTCGCCGAGGGGCTGCACGTCGCGGCCGGCTTCAGCGGCCACGGCTTCATGATCTCGCCCGCGGTCGCCCGGATCGTCGCGGACGCGATCGACGGCCGGCGAGATCCCGTCCTCGACGTCCTCGACCTCGCCCGCTTCGCCGAGGGCCGGCTCGTGCTCGAGCCGCAGGTCGTCTGAGCCGCCCGACTATGCTCGCGCGATGACCGAGATGAAGCTGTACGACGTGCGCGTGACCGTCGAGCGGATCGAGGGCCGGTCGGTCTGCGGGCTCGAGGTGGGGGACTGGTTCGAGGTGACCGAGTCGAGCCGCGTCCGGATCCCCACGGGGAAGCACTTCTGCCTCTTCGCGATCCAGGCGGTGCTGCCGCTGCTCCCGGCGAAGATGCGTCGACTCGCGGCGGAGGACTGGCTCGAGCAGGACAACCTCGTCTGCTGCCCCGACCCCGAGGAAGGGCTCGTGATGCGGATCGAGCGGTTGGAGGAGCGGACGCTCCTCACGGAAGATCTGACCTAGATGCGCGAGCTCGGGGTCGGCCTCCTCTCCGACCAGGAGCCGGACGACTACGAGGCGATCGCCCGCCTCGCCGAGGAGGCCGGGGTCGACGTCCTCTCGGTCTTCCACGACCTGCTCTACCAGCCCGCGATCGGGCCGCTCCTGCTGATGGCGCGCGTGACCGAGCGCGTCCGGCTGGGCCCGGCGGCGCTCAACCCCTTCACGCTTCATCCGTACGAGATCGCCGGCCAGACGGCCATGCTCGACCGTGTCTCCGGGGGGCGCGCCTACCTCGGCCTGGTCAAGGGGGCGTGGCTCGACAAGCTCGGCCTCGAGGACGCGAAGCCCCTGACCGCGCTCCGGGAGGCGGTCGAGATCGTGACGAAGCTGCTCGCAGGCGACGCGAGCGGCGTCGAGGGCGAGCGCTTCCGCCTCGAGCCGGGCACCGTGCTCGCCTACGAGCGCGAGCGCGAGCGGGTGCCGCTCCTGATCGGGACCTGGGGGGAGCGAACCGCGGCCTGGGCGGCGACCGTCGCGGACGAGCTGAAGCTCGGCGGCTCCGCCAACCCCGACCTGATCCCCGTCGTCCGGGGCTGGCTCGGCAACCCGGAGGTGAGGATCGTCGTCGGCGCCGTGACCGTCGTGGACGAGGACGGCGACTGGGCGCGCGAGCGGGCGCGGGCCGCCGTGGGGCCCTACCTGGACGTCGTCGCGAAGCTCGACCCGACGCTCGAGCTCGTCCCGGGCGTGGAGCCGCCGCTCGAGCGCTTCGCGATCGCTGGCACGCCCGAGCAGGTCGCGGCCCGGGTCGAGGAGCTCTGGGCGGCGGGCGCGGATCGCGTCGAGCTGGGGACGCCGCAGGGCCGGACGACTCGCGCGGGCGTCGAGCTGATCTGCCGCCGCGTCCTGCCGCTGCTGCGGCGGTAGGGGGCGGACGGCGCTTGCGCGCCGCCCGCCCGACCGCCAGCTACTTCAGCGTCACGTTCGCGAACGACTCGTTCGTCGTCGGGCTCGGGACGTAGCCCTTCACGCTCGCATTGAACGCGAGCGCGGACTTGGAGTGCGCGACCGGGATCCCCGGCAGGTACTCCATGATCTGCTTGTTGATCGCCTCGTAGTCGGCCGTGCGTGTGTCCGCGTTCGGCTCGACCTCGGCGTCGTCCAGTGCCTTGAACAGCTCCGGGTTCTTGAAGCCCCACTGCGGCTTCACCGTCTGGAAGAAGATCCCGATGAAGTTGTCCGGATCGGCGAAGTCCCCGGTCTGACCGAGGAAGTTGAGCGCCCCGCCGTTACCCTCGAGGACGCGGCCGAGGTAGTCCGGCCGCCACGGGGCGCTGTGCGGAACGACCTTGAAGCCGGACTCGTTCAGGCTGGCCGCAAAGGCCTCGAAGTTCCGCTTCGGGTCGGGCATGTACGGCCGCGAGACGTCGGTCGGGTACCAGAAGTCCACCTTCAGCGGCAGCGTCACGCCCGCCTTCTTCAGGAGCTCCTTCGCCTTCGCGGGGTCGTACGGGTACTCGGTCACGTCGTCCGTGTAGCCGAAGAGCGTCGGCGGCTGGAACTCCTTCGCGACCTGGCCGAGGCCGCCGTAGAAGTTGTCCACGACCGCCTGCCGGTCGAGCCCGTAGGCGACGGCCTGCCGCACCTCGAGCTGGTCGAACGGCTTCACCTTCTGGTTGATCGTGACGTAGAAGATGTTGAACGCCGGCCGCTCCAGGATCTGCAGCTTCGCGTCGGCTTCGATCGTCTTGATGTCCTGCGGCTCGACCAGGTCGTAGCCCTGGATCTCACCGTTCTGGAGCGCCTGGAGGCGAGCTGCGTTGTCGTTGATCGGCCGGATGATCAGCTTGTCCAGCTTGGCCTTGTCGCCCCAGTAGTCATCGTTGCGGACGAGGGTCAGCTTGGTGCCGATCTCCCAGCTCTCGAGCTTGAACGGGCCGGTCCCGATCGGGTGCTCTGTGCCGAACGTGCCCGTCGGCTTGAAGCCGGTCTCGTCCAGGGTGCCCGCGTCGGCCTTGAACTCCTTCAGGGCCTTCGGGCTCGCGATCGCGAACGGCGCCAGGGTGAGGGCGCCGAGCACGGAGGCGGACGGCTTCGTGAAGTTGAGCTTCACGGTCGTGTCGTCGATCGCCTCGCAGCTCGCAAAGAGGCTCTCGCCGAGGCCCTCGTTCTCCTTCGAGTTCTTGGAGTAGCCGCCGAACGTCACCTGCCAGTAGTACGAGGCAGAGGCGCTCTGGGCCGGGCCGCTGAAGGTGTACCAGCGGTCGAAGTTGAAGCAGACCGCCTCGGCGTTCATCGGCTCGCCGTCCGTGAACGTGACCCCGTCATGGAGCTTGAACGTGATCGCCTTCGCGTCCTCGGAGACGTCCCAGCTCTCGGCGAGGCCGGGAACGACCTCCGTCCCGCCGGGCTTCAGGTTGACGAGCGTCTCGAAGATCTGAGACGCGGGGCGGATCGACTCGCCGTCGCTCGCGAGCGCGGGGTCGAGGGAGACGGGATCGGCAGCGCCGGCGAAGACCATGGTGCCGCCCGCCGCACCCCCGTCCGTCCCTGAGGCCGTCGTACCGCCGGCCGTGTTGTCGTTGCCGCCGCAGCCTGCGACGCCGAGGGCCAGGACGGCCAAGAAGAGCGCCAGGGGGCGCCACCGAATCCTCACGATCGTGCTCCTTCTTTCGATGGGACCAAACAGTGTTTTGCCAGTATTTCCGACGGTGCCCGGAACCGCAAGCGATGCGTACAATCGTGCGCATGCCGAACGAAACCGACCTGCTCCGCGAGCTGGCCGACCGGGTCGAGCTCGCCGACCTGATCCACGCCTACTGCGACCATTTCGACCGGAACGAGCCCGAGGCCGTCGCCGCGCTCTTCAGCGAGGACGCGCAGATCGACTACGGCCCCGAGGCTGCTCCGATCGCCGGCCGCGACGCGATCGCGCCCACGATCGCGGTCGGGCTCGCGCGCACGTTCGCGGCGACGAGCCACCACGTCTCGAACATCCGGATCGACTTCGAGGGCCCCAACGCGGCGCGCTCCGTCTCCTACCTCTACGCGTGGCACCGCTACGTGGACGGCTCCCCCGACGGGGAGCTCTGGGGGCGCTACCGCCATCGCTTCGTCCGGACCTCCGCGGGCTGGCGGATCTCGGAGCTCGTGCTCGAGGCCGTCGCGACGAAGGAGTTTCACCGGGCGACGATGCACCCGATCGGCCGCCGGCCGGCTGCGGAGGGCTAGCGGGGCGAGCCGTAGTGCGAGCGGGCCGTCGCGAGGATGCGCCGGCTCGACATCGGCCGGTTCTCGCTGATCCACATCAGGATCCGCTGCGCCATCGGCACCGTCTCGCCCTCGGGCTGGCCGGCGAGCCGCTGGTAGATCCGGTCGGCCTCCTCGCGGCCGAGCACCTCGTTCAGCGCCCGGTCGACCGCGCCCGCCAGCCGCGGGTAGTTCCGGGCCGGCAGCACGTGAGAATGGGTGCGGCAGACGTCAGGGAGGATCCCCAGCTGGGTCTCGCTGTCGAAGACGTCGAGTCGGTAGCCGCAGAGGAGCGAGAAGTCGCGCTGCTCGGCGAGCGTGCACCAGAGCTCCTCGAGGGCGACGGCTGCGGCGATGTTTCCCTCCGCGGCGAGGACGTCCACCATCTCCCCGAAGACGCGGACGCGGCGGCCAGGCGCGAGCGCCCCGGCGCCGTCGATCAGCCCGCCGACGATCCGCTCGAAGTCGACGGGGGAGGGAAGCGAGCCAGAGCCGAGGATCGCGAGGGTCGTCTGGCGCGCGTCTGCGTGGACGCAGAGCGCCTCCACCTGTGCGGCGTCGGCGCCGCGCTCCGCCAGCCCCGCCCGGAAGCGCGCGGCGTTCTCGGGTGTGGCGACGACGACCGCCGGCTCCCCCTGCGCCAGTCCCGTGGCCAGGAATGCGGCGACCGAGTTGGCGAGGTCGTCCGCGTTCGCGTAGATCTGCACCGCGTGTCCGGCGCGTGCGCCCCTGAGAAAGTCGTTCCAGGA
>JBBQHQ010000029.1:0-21434 GCA_038324115.1 Gaiellales bacterium | reverse complement strand
GTAGTACTCGTCCCGGTAGACGAAGCCGACGAGGTCGGCGTCCTGCTCGATCGACCCCGACTCGCGCAGGTCGGAGAGGATCGGACGCTTGTCGTGCCGCTGCTCGACCGCGCGCGAGAGCTGCGAGAGCGCCAGGATCGGGACCTCGAGGTCGCGGGCGAGGATCTTCAGCGAGCGGGAGATCTGCGAGACCTCCTGGACGCGGTTCTCGACCGCGCCGCCCGAGCTCATCAGCTGCAGGTAGTCGACGATGATCAAGCCGAGGTTGGGCTCGCGCGACTTCAGCCGCCGCGCCTTCGAGCGGATCTCCATCATCGTGATCGACCCGGTGTCGTCGACCCAGATCGGCGCCTTCATCAGCTTGTCGCAGGCGGCCGTGAGCCGCGGCCAGTCCTCAGGCTTCAGCTTGCCGGTGCGCAGGCTCTGCGACTCGACGCGCGCCTCGGCGCACATCATCCGCTGCGTCACCTCGCTCTTCGACATCTCGAGCGTGAACAGGGCGACCGGGATCTCGTGGCGGACGGCGAGGTTCTGCGCCATGCAGAGCGCGAGCGCCGACTTCCCCATCGACGGCCGAGCCGCGAGGATGATCAGGTTCCCGGGCTGGAGGCCGGAGGTCAGCTTGTCGAGCTCGCGGAAGCCGGTCGGGATCCCCGTCACGTCGGCGCCGGCCTCGTACAGGTGCATGATCCGCTCGAAGCTCTCCTTGAGCAGGCCCTCGATGTGGCTGAAGTCGCCGGTGACCCGCTGCTGAGCGAGGTCGAAGACGATCTGCTCGGCGCGGTCGACGAGGTCGGTCGTGTCGCCCGGGCGGTCCTGGCCGAGGCGTGCGATCTCCGCGCCCGCGCGGACGAGGCCGCGCAGCGTCGCCATCTCGCGGACGATCTTCGCGTAGTGGGCGGCGTTCGCGGTCGCGGGGACGAGGGCCGCGAGCTCGTGGATCTTCGCCTTGCCGCCGACGCCCTCGAGCTCGCCGCGCTCCTCGAGCGCGTCCACAATCGTGATCGCGTCCACCGGCTCGCCCTGCTGGTAGAGCGAGAGGCAGGTCTTGAAGACCGTCCCGTGGCTCTCGCGGTAGAAGTCGTTCGCGGAAAGGATCTCGGTGACCGCCCCGATCGCACCGGGCGAGATCAGCATCGCCCCGAGGACCGACTCCTCGGCCTCGAGGTTCTGTGGCGGGACGTGCGGGAGCCCGGCTCCGGCGGATGCGGCGGCAGCGGGAAGCGGGACGACGGCCATGTCCCCATTCATCGCGGCAAACCCGGACCGGCGCAAGGGTCTGTGGATCCACACCCTTGGGGAGAGTCAAAAACCGCGTTTTTGCAGGGATTGACGAACACGTGTTCGTCAGTGTATCCCCAGGCCCGGACAGCTTCCGGCGAGGTTGTCCACCATCGCCGAGCCCGGAAAATGCGGGAAGTTCACAGCGCGCTCCACAGGCCTGTGGAGCGCGCTGTGGAAACCTCAGGCCTCGGCGTCCTCCGCCGGCTCGTCCGCTGCTTCGGCTTCGGCTTCGGGCTCGGCGGTCGGCTCGGCCTCGGCGGCCGGCTCGTCCCCCTCGACTCCGAGCGCCGCCTCGGCGGGCGTCGGCCCGTCCTCGGACGGCTCGTCCAGGTACTCGAGCTCCGGAGCGGGGGCAGCCTCGGCCGCAGCGGCCTCGGCCTCCGCCTGCTCCGCCGCCTCCATCGCGGCGAGCTCCTCCTCGGGCGGCAGCTCCTCGCCCTCGGGGACGACGAGCGTCCGGACGTCCGCGCTCACGTTCTCCCAGATCTGGATCGGGATCGTGTAGCGCCCGATCCGCTTCAGCGAGTCGGTCCCGATCTTCTTCCGGTCGACGCGGATCTTCAGCGACTCCCAGATCCGGTCCGCGATGTCGGTCGTCGTGACCGAGCCGAAGAGGGCCCCGGTCGGACCGGACTTGACGTCGAAGCGGAGCTCGGCCTTCCCGAGCGCGTCCGCGACCTCCTGGGCCTGCTTCGCGTCGCCCGCCTCGTGCCGCGCGCGCTGGGCGGCGACCTTCTCGAGCTCGGCCACCCGCCCGGCCGACGCCAGCTCGGCCAGGTTGCGCGGGAGGAGGAAGTTGCGGGCGTAGCCCCGGGCGACGTTCACGACCTCGCCGCGGAGACCGACCTTGTCGACGTCCTTGAGCAGGATCACTTCCATCGCTACTTGGCCTCCACGTACGGCAGGAGGGCCATCTCGCGGGCCCGCTTGACGGCGACGGCGACCTGGCGCTGGTGGCGCCGACACGCGCCGCTGATCCGGCGGTTGCGGATCTTGCCCTTCTCCGAGATGTAGCGCCGGAGCTGGTTCACGTTCTTGTAGTCCACTTCCTCGACCTTGTCCTTGCAGAAGAGGCAGCTCTTCCGCCGGCCGGGGGCTGTGGGTCCACCGGGCCGCTTGCGCGTCCGGTCCTGGGTTTTCGGTTGTGCCATCTCTCGTCTCCTAGAAGGGGATGTCGTCGTCTGCGGGGGACGGTGCGAAGTCGGCCTGGCCCGAGGGCTGGCCGCCACCTGAGGGCTGGGCTGCGCCCTGCGGGACGAACTGGCCGCCCTCGCCGCCGGCGCCGCCACCGTCGCGACTGCCCAGGAACTGGACGTTGTCGGCGACGACCTCGACGGACTGGCGCTTCGTGCCGTCCTGGGCGTCCCACTCGCGCCAGGTCAGCTTGCCCTGGACGGCCACCGGCCGGCCCTTGGCGAGGTACTGGGCGCAGTTCTCGGCCGTGCGGCCCCAGACGGTGACGTCGAAGTAGTAGGCCGCGTCCTGCCATTCCTCACCGCGCTTGACGCGGTCGTTGACGGCGATCCGCAGCGTGGTCACCGCGGTGCCCGACGGCGTGTGCCGCAGCTCGGGGTCGCGCGTCAGGTTGCCGACAAGCGCGACGATGTTGATGTTCGCAGCCATTACTCCTCCTCCAGCGGGGGCTCGGACGTGACCGCGACATCCTCGCGCGCCGGGCCGCCCACCGCTACCGGCTGTGTCGCACCTGCCTTGTAGCGACGGGTCGCGAGGTGGCGCATGACTGCGTCGTCGATCTTGAGGACGCGCGAGATCTCGTCGAGCGTCTCCGCCTCGGCCCCGAAGGTCAGCAGGTGGTAGACACCGTCGGTTTTCTTGTCGATCTCGTAGGCGAGCTTGCGACGGCCCCAGCCGTCGTGGCTCTCCCAGGTGCCGCCGCCGGCCTCGACGAGGTCGCGGACGCGCTTGACGATCTCCGCTTGCCGCTCCTCGGACAGGTCGGGGTCCAGCATGAGCAAGATTTCGTAGTCGATCACGTTCCCTGGCTCCTCTCTCGGGCTAAAGGCTTCCCTCGGTCTTAGGCGGCCCCAGCGGCAGGCACGAGCGGGAACAAGCGCGTACGAGCTGGGGCGGGAAGCGGCAACAAGAGTAGCATCCCGCCCATGAAGCGGCTGCTCACGGGACTCGCAGGCGGACTGGGGCTCGCGGCTCTGCTCCGCCTCCTGGGCTGGCGCGGGCCCGGGTCGGCCTCCGGCCCTGACCCCGCAGCCGAACTGCGGCGCAAGCTCGAGGAGGCGCGCGGAGCCCCGGACGACCGGGCCGAGTTCGACGCCGCCGAGGGCGCGCCTGTGGACGAGGCCGAGCCGGCGCCGGCGCCGGCTCCCCGCTCGATCGAGGAGCGCCGCCGGGCGATCCACGAGAAGGCCCAGGAGGCGCTCGGCGAGATGCAGCGCCCCTCCCAGGACGATCCGTCCGAGTAGGCCTGCGCCCGCGCAGGGCCTGATCGGCGGGGACAAGCCGTGAACCGGCTGCTCAGCGGGCACTTTCTCCGGGCATACTTTCGAGAGGCATGACGGAGCTTCCGCGCACAGAGGATCTGCCGCGCTCCGAGGAGGGCTACGACGCCGCCCGCGTCGAGGAGGCCTTCGGCTCGTTCGCCGACCGCGTCCGCGAGCTCGAGTCGGTCGCCGTCGAGCTCCGGTCCGAGCTGCGAGCGCTCCGGCGCGAGCGGGCCGCACGCACGCCGACGGTCGGGCCTGCCCCGCGCGAGCTCGACGAGGAGGCGTGGCCCTCGGAGCCCGGCAGCGTGCCCGCGCCGGACTGGATCGCCTCCGTGCCGCCACCGCTCCTGCGGCCGGTGACCGTGCCGAGGCTCGTACTGGAGGGGATCTTCCTCCTGCTCGTCGCCCTCTTCGCGGGGCTCGCCGAGCTGAGCGCGACCTGGATCGTCCTCCTGATGGTGGTCGCCTGGACGCTCGTCGCCGTCTCCGAGTGGGCCGCGGCGGCGAAGCGGGCGCACTGGCGCCTGGACGAGATCCCGGCGCCGGTCGAGCAGCCCGGCGCCGCAGGCGAGAGCACGGGGCCGTGGAGCATGCCCGTCGTCCACGCGACGGTCGTCGTCGCCCCGGACGAGTCGGAGTCGCACACCGTCGTCGCCAAGCTCCCGGCCGAGCCCTCCGACCCTCAGGCGGGGCCTGCAACCGCGCTCCCGGAGGAGCCCGGGACGCCGCCCGGCGAGATCACCGACGAGCGGCCCGCCCGGCGCGGTCTCTTCCGCCGCCGCCACGCTGCCGAGCCGTCGCCGGCAGACCCGTGGGAGGGCTGACCCGCCTCCTCCTCGCGCTGGCGCTCGGCGCCGCGCTCACCGCCGTTCCGTCCGCCTCGGCGCTCCGCCCCGCGCCCGGGCTCCACGTCGCGCCCGGGCTCGCCGCCGAGCTCTACGCCACCGGGCTGCACCATCCCACCGCCCTTGCCTTCGGCCCGGGCGGTGTGCTCTACGCGACCCAGGACTCGGGCGAGCTCGTCGCGGTCGGGCGCGGCTCGGCCCGGCCCCGCGTCCTTCTCCGCGGCCTCCACGTCCCGCTCGGGCTCGCCTGGGCAGGCAACGTCGCCTACGTCTCGACGCAGGGCGCGCTCCTCCGCCTCGTCGTCCGGAAGGGCCGCGTCGTCTCCCGGCAGACGATCCTCGGAGGCCTCCCTTACGGGCTCCACCAGCAGGACACGGTCGCGCTCGGCCCCGACGGCAGGCTCTATCTCGGCAGCGGCTCGACCTGCAACGCCTGCAACGAGGACGACCTGCGCAGCGCCACGATCCTCTCCGTCCGTCCCGACGGCAGCGACCTCCAGGTCGTCGCGACGGGGCTGCGGAACCCGTACGGCCTCGCCTTCCAGCCCGGGACGGGAGCGCTCTATGCCTCCGTGAACGGGCGGGACGACCTCGGCGCGGCCGAGCCCGCCGAGATCGTCGTCCGGGTGCGCCGCGGTGCGGACTTCGGGTGGCCCGGCTGCTGGAGCAGCTGGGCGAAGCGGCGGCTCGAGGGCCGCTGCGGGGGCGTGACGAAGCCGGTCGCGCTACTCGAGCCGCACTCCTCGGCCGACAGCCTCGCGTTCTGGCGCGGCGGCCTCGTCGTGGCCGAGTGGGGCCAGTACCTGAGCGAGCGCTGGGGGAGGAAGCTCGTCCGCGTCGACGTCCGGACGGGCAGGTCGACCACGCTCGCGACGGGCTTCGAGCACCCGCTCGGGCTGGCGGTGGAGCGGAAGGGCGGCGGCCTCCTCGTCGGCGATTGGGGCCGGGGCGCGGTCTACCGCCTGACGAAGCGCTGAACCGCGGCCGCGAGGCCGCCCGCGATCCGGCGTTGCCCCGAGGCCGAGCGCAGCCGCGACCGTTCGGCCCGGTTCGTCATGAAGCCGGTCTCCACGAGCACGACGGGGACGTCCGCCCAGTTGAAGCCCGTGATGTCGGAGCGCTCGACGACGCCGTTGTCGCGGGCGCCCGTCGTCCGGACGAGCTCCGTCTGGATCAGGCGGCCGGCGCGGCGGCTCGCGGCGTAGACGTCGTCGGTCCAGCCCCGGCGGCGGGCCGGGACGAGGGTCGAGAGCCCGTGCCGCGAGGGATCCGTGGAGCCGTCGGCGTGGATCCGGATCATCAGCGCCGCGTCCCGGGCGTTGCAGAACGCAACGCGGTCGCGGTTGCCGCCGCGGTAGCCGGCCGCGGTCCGCGTCATCGCGACCCTGTAGCCGCGAGCCAGCAGGGCGGCGCGGGTGCGGCGGGCGATCGCGAGCGCCACGGGAGCCTCCCCGGCGGTGCCGCCGCCGTCCTTGATCTTCAGCGTCCGCGAGCCCGGCCCGATCGGCTCGAGCTGCCGACCGACGTCGGGCGCCGTGCCGTGCCCCGGGTCGAGGCAGATCAACGCGGCGGCGAGAGCCTCGGCGAGCATCCACCGAGGGTAGTGCGCGCAGAACGGAGCGGCGTGGGAGTCGAACCCACCAAGCGACGGGTTACGCCGCCGGGCCGGTTTTGAAGACCGGCTGGGCCACCAGGCCCGTGCCGCTCCGCAGCCACCCTAGCTGGGTGACGCGGAGCGGCCGGGCCGCGGGGCTTACCTGATCGGCACCTGGACGAGCCGGCGGGTCGAGACGCCCGCGAGGATGTTGTCCCCCGGCTTCCGGGCCCGCAGGAAGAACTGGACCGCGAAGCCGCGAACCAGCTCGAGGCGCGAGGTGGCGCGCACGCTGACCGTGGCGACGCCGTTCGAGTCGGTCGCGACCTCGGGGGCCGAGGTGACGCGGCCGAACGGCACGGCGGTCGCGTAGACGAGCGCGCCCTGGACGAGCCGGCCGCGCGTGTCGCTGACGCGGATCTTCATCGTGACCGGCGACGTCCGGTTGACGAACGCTGTCGACGAGAAGGCCGAGATCACGAGCCGGTCGGGCAGCGAGACGCTGGAGACCGGGACGGCCGCGCCGCCCCCGCCACCGCCGCCGCCACCGCCACCGCCGGCAGCCTTGACGACCGCCGTGGCGTTCGAGATCGCGGTCGAGTTGCCGTTCGGGTTCGTCCCCTTCACCTGGACACGGAGCGTCCGGCCAAGGTCAGCCGCACGGACACCGTAGGTCTTGCCACGCGAGCCCGTGTCGGTGCAGCCGGAGCCGGCGGCATCGCACTGGAGCCACGTGTAGGAGAAGTTGGGCGCGCCGGTCCACGTGCCCGGGTCGGCGGTCAGGCTCTCACCGACGACAGCGTTGCCGCTGATCGTCGGCTCCTTCGTGTTCTTCGGGCTCGAGTTGTCCCCGATCAACGGGCTCGGCTTCGAGTTCGCGGTCGTGGAGCCGTCGCTGTTCTTGGCCGTGACGAGCGAGATCACGGTGCGGCCGACGTCGGCATTCGTCAGCTTGTACCGGTTCTTCGTCTCGCCCTTGATGTTGGAGCAGTTGTTGCCGTTCGCGTCGCAGCGGCCCCAAGCGTAGGAGAACGACGTCGGGCTATTCGTCCAGAGGCCGTTGCTGGTCGTCAGCGTCGATCCTTCGCGATAGGTGCCGTCGAGGGTCGGCGGCGAAGACGAGGCCGGTGCGGCCGCGAGCGCCGCCGAGGCGGCGACGAGGACGGTGATCGTGAGCGCGGCGAGTGCGAGCACGCCGATCCTGGCCCTTCCGAGTGTGCGTGACATGCAGAAATTCCTCTCGTAGTCGGATGCTTGTAACGAAACCAACACTCTTGTATGCCTCGAAACGCCGAATCTCGAACGTGAGCAACGTCACGCTTTACGCCGCTCGTACACTCCCCGCCGTGGCACACCTGCGCCTGATCGGGGTCGACGAGGCGTCCGGGCGCCTCAAACGCGAGTACGACGCGGCGATCGCGCGGGCGGGCCGGGTCTACAACATCGTCCGCTCGATGAGCCTCCGCCCGCAGGTGCTGAGAGCGTCGATGGGCCTCTACGGCGCGATCATGCACGGCGAGTCCGGGCTCTCCCGCCAGGAGCGCGAGCTGCTCGCGACGGTCGTCTCGCGCACCAACGACTGCCACTACTGAACACGCGCGCATGCAGACGACCTCCGTGCAGAGGGCGCAGACGACGAGCTCGCTCGGCACGCCGAGCATGATTACCGCCTCGCCCACCTGGCGCCCCCGGTCCGCGCGCTCTGCGACTTCGCGGTCGCGCTGACGCTCCGGCCGGCGGAGGTCGGCGAGCAGGAGATCATTGCGCTCCGCGAGCAGGGGTGGGACGATCCCGCGATCCACGACGCGATCCAGGTGATCGCCTACTTCAACTACATCAACCGCGTCGCGGAAGGGGTCGGCACGGATCCGGAACCCGACTGGAGGTAGCGATGCCACCGTTCACGATCATCCACGTCGACGACTTCGAGCGGCCCTTCCCCAAGTGGGCGCTCGCCCGAAAGGCGCTCGGCCTGCACTCGTTCGGAATGAACGTCGTCGAGCTCCCGCCCGGCGAGACGATCCCTGAGCACACGGAGACGGAGAGCGACCAGGAGGAGGTCTTCATCGTCCTCTCGGGGAACGCGACGATGGTGATCGACGGCGTCGACCACCCGGCGCCCGCAGGCACGTTCGTCCGGCTCGACCCGGAGCCGTCCCGCACGGTCGTCAACCGGAGCGAGGCGGAGACGACCCTGCTGATCGTCTCGGCGCCCCGGACGAGTGGCTACGTGCCGTTGCCCTGGGCCTGACGGCGGAGGACGCGGGCGTCGCCAAGCCGCCGGGTGACGCCGTCCGCGTCCAGCCGCTCGAGCAGGAGCTGCGCGTCGCGGCGGCCGCAGCCGGCCAGGTCGCGGAAGCGGGCGAGCGAGATCCGGCCGGCGGCCGCGCACTCCTCGAGGACGAGGGCCCGGGCCTGCTCGAGGACGGCGGGCGCGGCCACGTGGCCGTCGCCGAGGCGAACGAGCCGCCCCGCCTGCTCGAGCACGCGGGCGAGGTCGGCGTTCTCCGCCTTCGCGGTCCCGGGCGCAGCCGCGGCGGCGAGCGCCTCCAGCGCGGCGGCCTCCTCCGCCCGGCCGCCCAGGTCGGCCCCGCCACCCGGGCGGTAGAGCTTCGAGCCACGCCGCTCGTACGGCAGGCGGGGGAGCACGGCCCGGGCCCAGAGCTCGCTCGGCGCGGTCACGCCGGGATCGAGCGGGTCGGCGGCGTCCAGCTCCGCGTCCAGGCGCGCCGCCAGATCGCCCAGCCACTCCTCCGAGAACCGCCACTCGCCGTCGATGAGCTCGGGGGCGTGGATCGTCCGCTCCCCGCGCTCGGCGCGTTCGAAGCGAGCGAGGTCCGAGTGGCGCGCGGGCGACGCGTCGATCACGGTGCCGCCCGCCACGGTCGTCTCCGCGCGGAGCACGACGTGGTCGCCGCGCGCGGCGACGGCGGGTGAGGCCAGCCGGAGCTGGGCGAACCGCCCCGCCCTGACCACCCGGGCGGGGAGCGCGGCGGTGCCGTGGTGGACGGTCAGCCGGGCGCCGTCCTCGACCGGCTCCAGCTCCTCGAGCACGACGTCGAGGCGGTAGCTCGGCCGGAAGGCACCCGGGGCGACGAGCGCGGCGCCCCGGCGGAGCTCGTCGCGCTCGACGCCCGGCAGCGCGAGCGCCACCCGCTGCCCGGCCCCGGCGCGCTCGACCGGCTCGTCGTGCACCTGGACGCTGCGGACGCGGACGTCGACGCCCCGCGGCTCGGCGCGCAGGACGTCCCCGGCGCCGACCGAGCCCGACCAGAGCGTCCCCGTCGCGACCGTTCCGATTCCCCGGAGGCTGAAGACGCGATCGACGTGGAGGCGCGCCGGCCCGTCGACGTTGGTGCTCTGAGTAACGACGGCGCTCGCCCGGCGGAGAGCGTCGCGGAGCTCGTCGAGGCCGGCGCCGGTGACGGCGCTGACCGCGACGGCCTCGGCGCCCGGGACGAGCTCGCGCATCTCCTCGAGGGCCAGCTCGACCGTCTCGGCATCGACGAGGTCGGACTTCGTGACCGCCACGACCCCGTGCTCGATCCCGAGCAGGCGGAGGATCGCGAGGTGCTCGTGCGTCTGCGGGCGCGCCCCCTCGGCGGCGTCGACCACGAGCAGAAAGAGGTCGATCCCGGTCGCGCCCGCGACCATCGTCCGGACGAAGCGCTCGTGCCCCGGGACGTCGACGAGCGAGGTGCGGACGCCCTCGCCGAGGTCGAGCGGCGCGTAGCCGAGGTCGATCGAGATCCCGCGCGCCTGCTCCTCGGGGAGCCGGTCGGTGTCCTTCCCGGTCAGCGCCCGGACGAGCGCGGTCTTCCCGTGGTCGACGTGGCCGGCGGTGCCTACGACGAGCGGCATGCCAGCACCGCCGCAGCGACCTCGTCCGCCTCCGCGTCGGTCAGCGTGCGGCAATCGAGGAGCGTGCGGCCGTCGCGGACGACGGCGATGACGGGCGGCTCGTGCCCGCGCAGGGCCGCGGCGACACTCTCCTCGACCGCGCAGGCGGCGCTCGGCAGCTCTGCCAGCGGCAGCGCGCCGCCCCCGGCCCGGGCCACGGTCTCCTCCACGGTGCCGCCCACCGCCGCGGCGAGCCGCTCCGCCCGGGCGCGCACGTCGGCGACCGGCTCGCGCAGCATCCGCAGCACGGGGATCTCCTCCGGGCGCTCGAGCACGAGCGCGAGCGTCCCCTCGAGCGCGGCCAGCGAGAGCTTGTCGGCGCGGAGCGCCCGCTGGAGCGGGTGCCGACGCAACCGCTCGACCAGGTCGGCGCGGCCCGCGACGATCCCGGCCTGGGGGCCGCCGAGCAGCTTGTCCCCCGAGAACGTGACGAGGTCGGCGCCCGCGGCGAGGCTCGCGGCCGGCGTCGGCTCGCCGTCCAGCTCGACGAGCGCGCCCGAGCCGAGGTCGTCGACGAGCGGCAGGCCATGGCGCCGCGCGACGGCGGCGAGCTCCGCCAGTCGGGGCTGCTCGGTGAAGCCGACGACGCGGAAGTTGGCCTGGTGGACGCGGAGCAGGAGCCCCGTCTCGGGCCCGATCGCGGCCTCGTAGTCGGCGGCGCGCGTTCGGTTCGTCGTCCCCACCTCACGCAGCCGCGCGCCCGAACGCGCCAGCACGTCGGGGATCCGGAAGCCGTCCCCGATCTCGATCAGCTCGCCGCGCGAGACGACGACCTCGCGGCCCTCGCCGAGGGCGGCGAGCGCGAGCAGGATCGCCGCCGCGTTGTTGTTGACGACGAGCGCGGCCTCGGCGCCGGTCAGCCGGCGTAGGAGGGGGGCGAGGTGGTCCTGGCGCGAGCCGCGCGCGCCCGCGGTCAGGTCGTACTCGAGGTTCGAGTAGCCGCCACCGACCTCGGCGACGCGGTCGAGCGCCGCCTGCGCGAGTGGGGCCCGGCCGAGGTTCGTGTGGACGAGCACACCCGTGGCGTTGAGGACGCGCCGCAGGGCGGGACGACGGAGCGCACGGAGCTCGGCAACGGCGCGGTCGGCGAGGTCGCCGGGCTCGGCCCCGGCCCGGATCTCCTCGCGGGCGCGGTCGAGCGCGGCACGCGCGGCCGTGCGGGCGAGCTCGTGCGGTTCGCCCGCCAGGCGCTCGTCCCGGAGCAGCTCGTCCACCGACGGAAGGTCGCGCAGGCGCATGAGGGGAGTGTAAGGACGCGCGGCTTTCCTGTTTACGCGCCGGATTTCCCGGAGATCCGCGCCCCTGATGGACGAGCTGGAGCTGGCACAGAGCCGCCAGAGAGCGATGGCACGATTCGTGGCGCTGGCGGCGCCCCCTCCTGCTCAGCCGCCTCCTGCTTGACTGTGGTCATGGCCTTCCTGCGCTGGATCGGGATCCTGCTGGTCCTCACCACCGCGAGCGCCGCTGCCGTCGCGGCCGCGGTCGTGACGGGGCGGGGCATGCTGGGCGAGGGCGACCCCCTCCCCGGCGTCGCAGTCCAGCCGTACGACCTCGACGCCGCCATGCTCGTCGCCGTGGACGGGAAGCAGGTCGCCTACACGCCGCGCGACCGGCTCGCTCTCGACGCCGCCGCCACCCGGCGCGCCCTCGTCGCCGAGGGCCGGGGCTCGTACCTGACTCGCGCCCGCGCCTACCTCGACCCGAGGCCGCCGCGCATCGTGGTCGAGCCCGTCCTCGTCCCTGTCACGGGCGGCGCGGAGCCCCGTCTCCAGCGGCTCCTCGTCAAGCCGACCCCGGCGCGAATCGTCACGAAGGCTGACGGCTTCGACGTCGTCGCCTCGCGTCCCGGCCAGCAGGTCGACCTGGCGCGGCTGACGGAACTGCTCCACGTTGCCGCGCTCGGCGGCGCCCGCGAGGTGGGCGCCCCGCTCGTCGACGTCGACCCGATCTACACGACCGCCGTCGCGGAGGCGGCCGCCGCCCGGGCGGACGAGCTGCTCGCAGACCCGGTCTCGCTCCGCTACGCGGACACCGACGTCGGCGCGCTCGACCGAAAGAAACTGATCAGCCTGGCCCGGTTCCGGGCCCGCGAGGGCGACTTCCAGCTCGGCTTCGACGCCGAGCGGCTCGCCCGGACGATCAGGCCCGCCCTCGCTCCCTGGCGCAAGCGCGCCACGAACGCCCGCTTCGTCCTCGCCGGCACGAAGCTCCGGGTCCGCCCGTCGAAGCCCGGCCTCGACGTCAACCCCTCCGCGGCGCTCGCCTCCGTCCGGGGGGCGCTCGAGTCGCCGGACCGCGTCGCCGAGCTCCGCCTGCGCGAGACCCGCGCCGACCTGACCACGAAGGAGGCGGACGCGCTCGGGATCCGTGAGCGGATCTCGACGTTCACGACCGACATGGGCACCTCGTCCTCGAACCGGATCCACAACGTCCAGCTGATGGCGCGCTACATCGACGGGACGATCGTCCGGCCGGGCGCGACGTTCTCGTTCAACGAGTCCGTCGGCCCCCGCACCGAGGAGCGCGGCTTCCTCGAGGGCCAGATGATCGTCGGCTCGCTGCTGCTCCCGTCGATCGGTGGCGGCGTCTGCCAGACCGCGACGACGCTGTTCAACAACGCCTGGGAGCTCGGCTTCCCGATCGTGGAACGGCACAACCACAGCTTTTTCATCTCCCACTATCCGACCGGCCGCGATGCAACGGTCTCCTGGGGTGGCCCCGACTTCGCCTTCCGCAACGACCTGAAGACGGGGATCCTGATCAAGACGACGTACACCGCCTCGACGCTCACCTTCAGCTTCTACGGCACCGACCCGGGCCGGAAGGTGGTCACGACGGAGGGCCCCAAGCTGAACTGGCGGCAGCCGCAGACGACGTACGCCTACGACCCCTACGCGCCCCGTGGCTCCGTCCGGACGGTGGCCGGGTCGAACCAGTCCGGCTTCGACATCACCGTCACCCGGAAGGTCATCGAGCACGGGAAGCTCCTGCGCACCGACGCGGTCACGAGCAACTACGTCGCGGTCGGGCCGACGACGATCTACGGGCCGGGCCGCTCGATCCCGGGGCCCTACTTCATCCTGCCCCGCGTCTAGCTACTGCGCGTCGCCCTTCTCGGCCGTGTGCGGCGAGCCCTCGGTGCGCTGGTCGTAGCTTTCGACGATCAGCCGGACCGCCTCCTCGGGATCGTCGGTGACGTGAAGCAACTCCACGTCCTCCGGCGAGACGAGCCCCTCGGCGAGCAGCTGCTCTCGCAGCCAGGCGAGCAGGTCGTCCCAGTACGCGCGGCCGAAGAGGACGACGGGGAAGTCGTGCACCTTCCCAGTCTGGATCAGCGTCAGCGACTCGAAGAGCTCGTCCAGCGTCCCGAAGCCGCCGGGGAAGATCACGAAGCCCTCGGCCGCCTTCACGAACATCGTCTTCCGCGCGTAGAAGTGCTTGAAGGTCATCCCGAGCTCGACGTACGGGTTGACGCCTTGCTCGTGCGGGAGGTCGATGTTGAAGCCGACGGAGAGCCCGCCGCCCTCCTGGCAGCCGCGGTTCGCGGCCTCCATCACCCCCGGCCCGCCGCCCGTGACGACCGCGAAGCCGGCCTGCGCGAAGCCGCGCGCGGTCTCGCGGGCGCAGCGGTACGCCGAGGTCTCCTCGCCGACCCGCGCGGAGCCGAAGATCGTCACCGCCGGCCGGTCGATCTGGAGCACCTTCTGGAAGCCGCCGAGGAACTCGCTCGCGATCACCGCGACGTCGTTCGCGAGGTCCTCGTGGTTGCGCTCGAAGACCCGCCGGTCGTCCAAGCTCAGAAGGTCCTCTCGATGTGGCTTGCGGACATCCCGAGCGAGAGCAGCACCGCGAGCGCGACGTACGCGATCCCGGTCGCCCACCGGTGCGCCCGGCTGACGTTGTAGTACTCCCGCCCCTCGGGCTGGTTCCGCAGCCGCCAGCGCCGCCACGACTCGAGCGCGCCGAGGATCAGGATCAGGATCAGAATCGGGTTCGGCGCGATCACCGCGAGCACGACGAGGACGGCAAGGCCGACGAGCCAGAGCGCCGGGTGGATCGCCGCAGCGATCCGGCCACCGTCGAGCGGGCTGATCGGGGCGAGGTTGAAGAGGTTGAGCAGGAAGCCGGTGAAGGCGATCGCGACGAGGAGGTCGGAGTGAATCGCCTCGCCCACGATCCAGAAGCCCACCGCGCCGATGCTGCCGAGGATCGGGCCGGCGATCGCGACCTTCGCCTCGTTCCAGGCGTTGTCGGGCAGGCGCTTGAGCATGATCAGCGCGCCCAGGAACGGCACGAACATCGGCGCCGAGACAGGCAGCCCCTGCCGCTTCGCCTCGAACACGTGCCCCAGCTCGTGGACGAGGAGCAGGAGGACGAAGCCGAGCGCGAAGCGCCAGCCCCAGATCAGGGAGTAGGCGCCGACCGAGACGAGCATCGTCCCGGCGGTCGTGAAGACCTTGAGCTTGAGCAGGATCCCGCCGAATTTGAGCAGGAAGAAACCGGCGGCGGCGACCGGCGCCCAGATCTTGCGCAGCAGCTCGCGCAAGGTCAGCGGCTGCTTCAGCGGCGAGTAGCCGAGCTCCGGCTCGGGAATGCGGGTCGGCTCCATCCGCACACGGTAGCGGCAGACCCCCCGCTACGACCCCTGCCCGATCCACTCCTCTCCGCCCTCGTAGAGCTCCTTCTTCCAGAGCGGGACGCTCTCCTTGAGCGTGTCGATCGCGTCCTTGCAGGCGGCGAGAGCGTCGCCCCGGTGTGGGGCCGAGACCGCGATCACGACACTCGGCTCGCCGATCTCGACGGGGCCGGTGCGGTGGTGGATCGCGACCTCGCAGAGCTCGTAGCGCTCCTTCAGCTCCGCGGCGATCCGCTCCATCGTCCGCTCCGCCATCCCCTCGTAGGCCTCGTAGTCCAGCCGGACCACGTCGCGGCCGCGTGACCGGTCGCGGACCGTCCCCGTGAAGGTGGCGATCGCACCGGCCGCGTCGCTCGCGACCTCGCGGACGACGGCGTCGAGCGAGATCGGGTCGGCGGAGAGCCGGAAGGCGCCTCCAGAGACGGGCGGGATCAACGCAACGGTGTCGCCGTCGGCGAGCTCCATGTCGCGCTGGGCGTACTCGGCATTGACCGCATAGAGGAGACCCGGAGGCTCCTCGCCGAGGCCGAGCGGCTCCCAGACGTCGCCGGCCTGGGCCCCGTCCGGAAGCTCGAGCGAGCGCTGCCCGAGGCCCGCGCGCTCGCGCAAGCCGGCGAAGAGTCGGACGGAGACGTTCATCGGAAAGAGCGTAACGCCGGTTGCGACCGACAGGGATCGCTGTTATGCCTCGTGTATGGCGACGGCGCTCCTGAGCACGAATCTGAACGACCGGGTCTACGACACGCTCAAGCGGCGTCTGATCCAGCGTGAGCTTCGGCCGGGCAAGAAGCTGAGCCTGCACGAGCTCGCACACGAGCTCGGCGTCTCCCGCAGCCCCGTCCACCACGCGCTGACTCGGCTCGTCTCGGAGGGGCTCCTGACGGTGAAGTCCCGGCGCGGCTACTACGTGACGCCGCTGACCGTGACCGCGATCGTCGAGGGCTACGACGTCCGGCTCGCGCTCGAGCTGCACGCGGCGGAGATCGTCGGCCGGGTCGCGCCGCCCGAGCTTTGCCGTTTCCGCGAGCTGATGGAGGCGACGACCGCAGCCGTCTCGCACGCCGAGTGGGACACCGCGAACGCCGCCTTCCACGAGTTCCAGGTCGAGCTGGCCGGCAGCGCGCTCCTCTCCCGCTTCTACCGCGAGCTCTCGGTCAACCTGATGATGCAGGTGATCCGCGGCGGCGAGCTCGAGGCCGGCCCCTCGCTCGCGACCGAGCACGAGGCGATCGTCGCGGCCTACGAGACCGGAGACACCGCCGCCGCGAAGTCCGCTATTCGCGCGCACATCGCGACGGGGCGCCAGATCGCGCTGGAGGCGATCGAGAGCACCGGCGGCGCCCTCTAAGCCGCGCGTCTAGCCTACCCCCATGGCGCCCCCGCGCGAGACCGATTCCGGGATCGAGCTGAAGCCGGTCTACACCGCGAACGACGCGTCCCCCGCGCCCGAGCTGCCGGGCGAGTTCCCGTACACGCGTGGGCCCTATCCGGACATGTACCGCGGCAGGCCGTGGACGATCCGGCAGTACGCGGGCTTCTCCTCGGCCGAGGAGACGAACGAGCGCTTCCGCTACCTCCAGTCACGCGGCCAGACCGGGCTCTCGGTCGCCTTCGACCTCCCGACGCAGCTGGGCTACGACTCCGACGACCCACGGGCCGTCGGCGAGGTCGGCCGGACGGGCGTCGCGATCGACTCGCTCGAGGATATGCGGATCCTGCTCGACGGGCTCCCGCTCGGCGAGGTCTCGACCTCGATGACGATCAACGCGCCCGCGTCGCTGCTGCTCCTCCTCTACGAACTGGTCGCCGAGGAGCAGGGCGTCCCTGGGAGCGCCCTCCGCGGCACCGTCCAGAACGACATCCTCAAGGAGTACGTGGCCCGCGGGAACTACATCTTCCCCCCGCGGCCCTCGATGCGGCTGACCACCGACCTCTTCGCCTACTGCGCGGAGCGGATCCCGAGCTGGAACACGATCTCGATCTCCGGCTACCACATCCGCGAGGCGGGCTCGACCGCCGTCCAGGAGCTCGCCTTCACGCTCGCGAACGGGATCGCCTACTGCGCCGCGGCCGTCGAGGCGGGGCTCTCGCCGGACGAGTTCGGGGCGCGGCTCTCCTTCTTCTTCAATGCGCACAACCACTTCTTCCAGGAGGTGGCGAAATTCCGGGCGGCCCGGCGGCTCTGGGCGGAGACGATGCGCGACCGCTTCGGCGCCACCAACCCGAAGGCGCTCGCACTCCGCTTCCACGCCCAGACCGGCGGCTCGACCCTGACCGCGCAGCAGCCGGAGAACAACATCGTCCGCGTCGCGATCCAGGCGCTCGCCGCGGTCGCGGGCGGCGCCCAGAGCCTGCACACGAACGGCTTCGACGAGGCGCTCGCGCTCCCGACCGAGCGCTCGGCCCGGATCGCGCTGCGGACGCAGCAGATCCTCGCGACCGAGGGCGGCGGCACCGACACCGCCGACCCGCTCGGCGGCGCCTACTTCATCGAGGCGCTCACGGACGAGCTGGAGGCGAAGGCACGCGAGCTGCTGGAGCGGATCGACGAGCTCGGCGGCGCCGTCGCCGCGATCGAGCAGGGCTTCGTCCAGGGCGAGATCGAGGAGGCCGCCTTCCGCTGGACCGTGGACGTCGAGAGCGGCGAGCGTGTGATCGTCGGGGTCAACCGCTTCACGGAGGACGAGGAGGAGCACGTCGAGCTGCATCGGCTCGACCCCGAGTCCGAGCGCCGGCAGGTCGAGCGCACCCAGCGCGTCCGGGCCGAGCGCGACGCCGCGGCAGCCGAGGCTGCGCTCGCGGAGGTCCGCCGGGTCGCCGCCGGGACGGAGAACCTGCTTCCCCCGATGCGGGAGGCGCTCCGCTCGCTCTGCACGGTCGGCGAGATCTGCGGCGCCCTCCGCGAGGAGTTCGGCACGTACGACGCGTCGCGCGCCTAGATCTTCCGGGCGACGAATACGAGCGTCTCGTGCTCGGCCGTCACCGGCTCGCCGGTGTGATCGCCGGTGACGGAGACGACCTCGAAGCTGGCCCGTTCGAGCAGGAGCAGCAGCTCGTCCCGAAAGTAGGACCGGATCACGATCCTGTGCTCCTCCTCGGCGAGGAGCTCGCCCTCGCGCCACAGCGAGGCTCGGATCTCCATCGTCTTCGACTGATCGAGCGGGTCGAACGAGACCAGTCGGGCCTGCAGGCCGAGCTCGTCCCCGTTCGCAGCCCGGTCACGCTCGCCCGTTGGAGGCCATTCCTCCGGCAGACGAGCGCGTTCCTCGCTGAGCCAGAACGGCCAGCGCCGCGCGTTCGCATACGGCGCCTCGTTGTCCAGCACGAGCGTTCCGCCCGGCTCCAGATGACGGTGGAAGCGCGCGAGTGCCTCGGCGTCCTGCGCGCGGGTGCTGCCGAGCCCGAAGGCGCCGCAGACGACGATCGTCCGGTAGGAACGAGGGGGATCGAGCTCGTGCATCGCCTGAACGAAGAGTGTCGGTGCGTGCCCTTCTCGCTCGGCCCGTTCTCGGCAGAGCGCAGTCATGTCGGCCGAGACGTCGCAGCCGTCAACGTCGAGGCCCGCCTGCAGCCACGGCACGAGCAATCGTCCGGTGCCGCAGGCGACGTCGAGCGTCGGGCCCTGCTCGACGTAGGGCCGGTAGGCGTCGAGCTCCGGCCCGTCCGTGTTGAACTCGGCCCACCAGCGAGCTACGAGGCCGTGGTGCCAGGTCTCCGGCATGCGCCGCTCCTTCGTGAGAGTCCGATGTGGATGTGCGGCGCGGGCGGAGTACTCCGTTGACGATCCTCCAGCCGGCCCGCGCTGTCAAGCTAGGCCCCGTGCGGATCCTGCTCGTCTCGCAGATGTACCCGAGCCCGGCCGAGCCGGACTTCGGCCCCTTCGTCGCCGACCTCGAGCGCGAGCTGATCGGGCTCGGGCACACGGTCGAGCGCGCCGTCCTGGACGCGCGCGGCGGCGGGCGGCTCCGGCACCTCCGGCTGGCGCTCCGGACGGCGCGGGCCGCGCGCCGCTTCCGTCCCGACGTCGTCTACGCCCACTTCCTCGTTCCGGCGGGGCTCTGGGCCGCGCTCCTCGGCCGCGCCCCGCTCGTCGTCACCGCCCACGGCCAGGACGTGGCCAACATCGGCCGCATCCCCGGGGTCCGGGCGGCGACCCGGCTCGTCGCGCGGCGTGCCCACACCATCGTCGCCGTCTCCGCGTACCTGCGCCGGCAGCTCGAGGAGCGGATCCCGGAGGCGCGCGGGAAGCTGGAGGTCGTCGACTGCGGCGTCGACCTGGAGCGGTTCCCGGCGCTCGAGCGCGCCCCCGGGGCGGCGCCCGCCTTCGTCTGCGTGGGTGGCCTGACCGAGCGGAAGAACGTCGTCCGGCTCGCGCGGGCCTTCGAGCGGCTCGGCGAGGGGACGTTGACGTTCGTCGGCGACGGGCCGCTCCGGGCCGAGCTGGAGGGCCGCCCCGGCGTCGTCCTCGCCGGCCGCGTCCCCCACGACCGCGTCGTCTCCTACCTCGCGGCCGCCGACGTCGTCTGCCAGCCCTCGCTCGTCGAGCCCTTCGGCCAGGCGCTGCTGGAGGCGCTCGCCTGCGGGCGGAACGTGGTCGCGACCAGGGTCGGCGGGCCGCCGGAGTTCGTGACCCCGCTCACCGGCGTTCTCGTCGACCCACTGGACGAGGACGCGCTCGTGGAGGCCCTCCGCGCCGCCGCCGCGCTGCCCGTCCCCAACCCGGCCGCACGCGAGGCGGCGTCCGCGCACGACCTCAGGGCGCAGGCTCGTCTGCTGGAGGCTCTGCTCGAGCGAGCCGCTCGAGGTCGGCCAGCCTGAGCTCGACGAGGGGCCGGACCGCGTCCTCGAGCCCGGCCTCGCGCGCGACCGCGAGCGCCTGCTCGAAGCTCTCGCGGGCCTTGGCGGGGTCGACGCCCTGCTTGAGCCTGTTGTCCCCGGTGACGAGAAGTTTCTGGATCCGGGTGCGGGCGCCGTCGTCGCTCATGCCCGTAGCCTAGTCCGCGCGATTCGCGTTCAATGTCCCGGATGGCTGCCCCCAGCAAGCGCTCCACGCCGGTCCGCGTCCTGATCGCGGACGACCACCTGCTCTTCGCCGAGGCCCTCGAGGCGATCCTCGGCGGCGAGGCGGGGATCGAGGTCGTCGGGCGCGCGGCGAACGGCAAGGAGGCGCTCGAGCTCGCGACGGCGCTCCAGCCCGACGTCGTCCTCCTCGACATCAGCATGCCGGTGATGGACGGGTTCGAGGCCGCGAGCGCGATCGCCAAGCTGCCGCGCCGACCGGCCGTGCTGATGCTGACCGGCTCCAACGCGACGCAGGACGTCGACCGGGCCCGCCGGGTCGGGGCGGACGGCTACGTGACGAAGGACGCGATCGCCGCGCGGCTCGTGGGCGCGATCCGGAGCGCCGTCCCGGGCAAGTAGCCGAGCCGCTGGTACCCTTTCTCGCCGATGCTGTCCATCGCCGCCGTCTTCCATGTGCTCGTCTCCGTCGCGCTGCTCGCGCTGATCCTGATGCACTCGGGTCGCGACGCCGGGATGGGCGGGATGGGCTTCACGCCTGCGTCGCAGGGCGGCACGCACATCGTCGAGAGGAACCTGACCCGGCTGACGGTGGTCGTGGCGGTCGTCTTCTTCCTCAACACCGTCGTGCTCTACAGGCTGCTGGCCTAGAGCTACACTGCACGTCCCCGCGCTGGTGGCGGAATTGGTAGACGCGCAAGGTTGAGGGCCTTGTGGCCTTCGGGCCGTGGAGGTTCAAGTCCTCTCCAGCGCATGCGGGAATCGGACGAGGCGGGCCACTGTGCCCGCCTTCGTCGTTCCGGGAGCCCTTGACGCCGTCCGGAAGGATCTCTACCGTGGTTGGCGAACACACGTTCGGGAAGACGCATCCCGCGCCCATCAACCAAGGAGACGAGAGTGCTCACCGCACGCCAGCAGGAGATCTGGGGATTCCTGGTCGAGTACGTCGACGGCCACGGCTATCCCCCGACCGTGCGCGAGATCGGCGAGGCCGTCGGGCTCGCCTCTCCCTCCACGGTGCACGCCCATCTCGCGAACCTGGAGCGCGCCGGCCTGCTCCGCCGCGACCCCACGAAGCCGCGCGCCCTCGAGCTCGTCGGCCACCGCCGCGAGCAAACCGCGTCCGACGCCGCCCACGAGCTGGAGCTGCAGCGCCTGCCGCTCCTCGGCCAGATCGCGGCCGGCAGCCCCCTCCTCGCGGAGGAGAACATCGACGAGCAGATCGCCGTGCCCGGGCCGCTCGGCAAGAACGCCGACTTCCTGCTCCGGGTCAAGGGCGAGTCGATGATCGGGGCCGGGATCCTCGACGGTGACATCATCGTCGTCCAGCGCACCCAGGACGCCCGCAACGGCGAGATCGTCGTGGCGCTCGCGGGTGACGACGAGTCGGCCGACGAGGCGACGGTCAAGACGTTCTACCGTGAGGACGGCCGGATCCGCCTCCAGCCCGAGAACGACGCGCTCGAGCCGATCTACGCCAACCACGTCCAGATCCTCGGCCGTGTCACGGGGGTCTTCAGGAGCCTGTAGATGGAGCAGATCGCCTTTCTCAACCGGACGCTCGACCAGGAGCTCGCAGCGATCGCCCGCGGGGCCAGCTTCGAATGCCTGGTCTGCGGCGAGTTCCTGCTCCGCAGGCCGGCCGCACGCGCCTGCCTCGAGTGCGGCACGCTCCTCTGCGACGGCCTCGAGATCCC
>JBBQHQ010000028.1:0-21533 GCA_038324115.1 Gaiellales bacterium | reverse complement strand
AGCGCCGCGTAGGCGGCCGCGAAACCGTCGAACAACTCGCGCGGCAGACCTGCATCGGCCTGGCTCGTCGCGATCTCGCGCATCTCGCCGACATAGCGGTGCGCCTTCGTCGCGGAATGGGCAAGCCAGAGCTCGACGTCCTCGACCAGCTCCGGAGCCTGCGCGCGCAGATCGCTCAGGACGTGCTCGAGGACGCCGTTCGCGCGGGCGGAGACCAGAGCCTGCGCCATGAGGGCGAGCGTGCCCTTGTAGACCGACGCGGTCGACATCTTCACGGCCGACGCGCTCCCGATCTCGGGGCCGACGACGACGTGGACGATCCCCGGCGCGGTCAGTGCCGCCAGCTCGCCGGCCCGGGCGCCGGAGAGGTAGACCGTCGTCGTCCCGTCGGGCCTCGGCGGGCCGCCCGAGATCGAGCCGTCGACGAGGTCGAGACCCGAGCCCGAGAGCTGCTGCGCCAGGGCCTGCGCCGTCGCGGGAGCGATCGCGTTCAGGTCGGCGACGAGCGGGTCGGCGTCCATCCGGCGGGCCGCGTCCGCGAGGTCGGCCGCGACGCCGGCCGCCTCGCCGGGCGGGACGATCGAGAGGACGAGGTCGGAGACCCGGACGACCTCGTCCACGCTCGGGAGCAGCTCGAGCCCGTGGGCCAGGACGCGTGTCCGCTCGCTGCGGTCGGCGACGGAGGCCACGACGCGCGCGCCGCCGGCCGCGTAGGCACGCCCGACGGCGCTGCCCATCGCGCCGGGGCTGACGATGCCGATCGTGATCACATGCGCCCGGGAGGATTCGAACCTCCGACCCACGGCTTAGAAGGCCGTCGCTCTGTCCACTGAGCTACGGGCGCGCCGCAAGACAGCGTACGGCGCGGTGCGGCCGAGCGGGGCTAGCTTCTGACGCCGAAGTCGGTGGCGACGATCGTGACGTCGCGGCCGCCGAAGACGCCCGGCGCCTGCGCGACGGTCACGGCGGAGATGCCGACCTCGTGCCAGCGCGCGGTGAGGATGTTCTTGCGGTGGCCCGGGCTCGCCATCCAAAGCTCGAGTGCGCCACGCCCGTCCGTCGTCGGCGACGACCAGAGCAGGTTCTCCCCGACCGACCAGGTGCCAAAGCGGCCCTGCCCGTAGTAGTGCTTGACGCGCTTCCAGAAAACGCTGCCGTCCCGCGAGTCGTGCCCGAAGAAGCCCCACTGGCCCATCGCCCGGGAATGGGCGTCGGCCGCGTTGGAGAGGGAGACGTTCAGCTTGAGCGGCGTCAGCCCGTGCTCGCGGCGAACCGCGTTCAGCTGGGCGAGGACGTCGAGCTCGAGCGCGTCGGCCGCGACGATCGCATGCGCCGGCTTGCCGGCGGCCACGGCGCCGCCCGCCCCGACGATCGCGACGCAGACCAGGAGGGCCAGGAGAGCGGTGCGGACGAAAACCTGCTTCATCGCAGGAATAATCGTCCTTGAAACTACTTAAAGCATCATCCGAAAGGACTAAATTTGTACGCAATACTGTTACAATTTGTACCTTATATGCGTACCGGTTGTAACTAGGAACTACCTGGAAACGGGCTATCCCGATCCGGCGGGCCGCTCGATCACCCCACCGCGGCGGTGGCGCAGGTAGTCGACGAGGAAGACCTGGATCGTGCCCGCGACCGGGATTGCCGCCAGCGCGCCGACCACCCCCGCGAGCTGCGCGCCGATCAGCACCGCCATCAACACGGCGAGCGGCGAGAGCTGCACCGTGCGCCCGTAGACGATCGGCTGGAGGACGTGGTTCTCGAGCTGCTGGTAGACGACGAAGAAGACGAGGATGATCACCCCAGCGGTCGGAGAGTCGAGGAACGCGACCGTGGTCACGAGGATCGCGGCGATCGTCGCGCCCGCGAGCGGGATCAGGTCGAGGATCGCGACCACGAGCCCGAGCGCGACCGCGTAGGGGACGCCGACGAGGAGCAGCACGAGCGTCGAGACGACGCCCGCGATCAGGCTGATCGCCAGGTTGCCGGTCACGTAGCCGCCGACCGTCCGGTAGATCTGGTCGCCGACGTTCCGCCAGCGGGGCTGCGACTCCTCGGGGATCAGGCTGTAGCCGCGCTCGACCCAGGCCGGCCCCTCGAGCAGCATGAACAGGGTCAGGAATGCGATCGTGATCACGGCGATCACGGCGCTGACGACGCTCTTCGTCACGGCCACCGCCGTCCCGGAGATCCCGAGCACCTTCGAGGCCCCTCCGTCCGAGATCGCCTCGCGCACCCGGTCGACGAGGTGGTAGTCGCGCTCCAGGAAGCCGAGCCGGCCCCGCCCCCGGGTCAGGTCGTCGAGGTAGCCCGGGACGGCATCGACGAAGTTGTTCACCTGGTCGACGAGCACGGGGACGAACGAGGCACCGAGGAGGGCGATCGCGACGAGCGTGCCCACGTAGGCGATCGCGACCGCCAGGCCGCGACGCCTGACCCCGTGCTCCATCAGCCACCCGACGGCGGGATTCAGGGCCATCGCGAAGAACGCCGCCACGGCGATCCAGATCAGGACGCCCTGAGCGACCCGGACGATCTGGATCATCACGACCGCGACGAGGATGATCGCGAGCACGGCCAGGACGGCCCGGGGACGGAAGCTGACGAGGCGCTGCTCCACGGGCCGACGATACGGAGCGGCTCGGATGGCCGGCCTCGCCGCTACGGCTCCGCGAAGTCGCCCTCGTCCCCGAGCGCGTCCTGCTCGCGCAGAAAGCGGAGGAAGAAGACCGCGAACGCCGCGAAGAAGACCACAGCCTCCTCGAGCGCCATCGTCCCGCCCGCGATCTGCTGGTCGCTGAGCCGGGAGAGCCCCCACAGCCGCTCCGGCGCGCCCGCGTAGAAGTCGTAGATCGGCGTCGGGATCAGCGCCATCAGCAGTCCGATCGGGCTCGCCAGCAGGAACGCCGCGAAGAGATAACCCGCCTTGAAGCCCGGCGAGAGCCGGCCGTGCACGACCGGCCACCAGAGGAGCACGCCCGTGGAGAAGTAGAGCGCATGCTCGAGGTGGAGCAGCGAATGCGGATGCCGGAGCGCGGTGTCATAGATCCAGGGCAGGTGCCAGACCCCGTAGTTCACGAGCCAGATGACGAGGGCCGCGACCGGGGGGACGCGCGGGAGCACCGCCGCAAGCGTCGGCGGGATCCCGAGCACGAAGAAGAGCGGCGCCCACTCCGCCAGCACGACGTTCTGGAGCAGGTGCACGGAGAGCAGGTAGTGGAGTGCGATCGTCTCCACCGGCGTGATCGAGACCGCCCAGACGAGCGCCATCGAGACGAGGAAGGAGGCGACCCGCCAGCGGCCTGTCCGGTGGCGCCGGATCGTGAGCAGGTACCCGGCCGTGAGGGCCGGAACGAGCACGAGCGCCTCCGGATTCCACGACCACGCGTAGGGATCCACGTGGCTACGCTACGTGACCGTCGCCGGTGTAGCTCAATGGTAGAGCTCCAGCCTTCCAAGCTGGCCACGCGGGTTCGATTCCCGCCACCGGCTCTCGTGCCACCGGCCGGCCGGCTCCCGCCGGGCAGAGCCCGGTTCCGCCGGCCTCGCGCCGGAGGCACGAGGGGCGGCCGAATGATCGAGACGGCGGAATGACCGGGACGCTCACGTATGTTGCGGCGCGATGCGTCGGCACTCGGCCCGGACGGAGGCGATCCGCTTCCTGGACAGCAACGCGAGCCTGCTCGCGCTCCTGCTCTCCAACTTCTTCCTGCTCGAGCTCGTGGGCGACCTGCGCTGGGGCGCCTTCGGGAGCACGCTCCTCGCCGCCGCGGCGCTCGCGGCAGCGATCTCCGAGCCCGAGTCCGGGCACCGCCTCAAGCCGCGCCACCTGGCGACGATCGCGCTCTGCATCGCGCTCGCGCCGCTCGTCCTCTTCTTCGACTCCGCCGAGATCGTCAGCCTCACCTACCTGCTCCCGGTCGCCATCCTCGTCACGGCCACCCTGCCGGTCACGCTCAGCCGGATGCTCCAGCACCGTCGCGTCGACCACGAGACCGTGCTCGGCGCGCTCGCGAGCTACGTCCTCGTCGGGCTCCTCTTCGCGTTCCTCTTCCTCGCCGTCGCCGGCTTCCGGAACGCGCCCTTCTTCGCCCAGAACGGCCTCCACTCCCAGGCCGAGTACCTCTACTTCAGCTTCGTGACGCTCACCACGCTCGGGTTCGGCGACCTCTCCCCGGCGCCCGGCCTGCCCCAGGCGCTCGTCGCGATCGAGGCGCTGTTCGGCCAGGTCTTTCTCGTCACCCTCGTCGCCCGCCTCGTCACCCTCTGGGGGCGCGAGGCCGATCGGGCGGATCAGGCCGGGCGCTCGAACCAGTCGTAGCGCCGCGTCACGCTCATCTCGGCGCGCTCGTAGAGGTGCGTCGCTCCCGTCTCGTTGGCCGCATCCACCTCGAGCCCGATCCGGGTGAAGCCGCGCTCGACGCACTCGGCGAACGCCCGCTCGAGCAGCGCCAGCCCCAGGCCACGGCCCCGGAAGCGCTTCAGGACGGCCAGCGAGAGGATCCAGCCGAAGTCGCGGAGCCCGAACGCGAGCGAGCCGCCGACGATCTCGCCCTCTGCCTCCGCGACGATCCAGAGCCCCGGGTCGTAGTCGGCCCGGCCCGTCGTCTGTTCCAGCCACTCCTCGAACGGCGTCGGCACCTGCTCCCAGTGGTCGGCGAACCCCTCCTCGAGCGCCGCGTGCAGCCCCCGGTCGTCCGCGCCCGGCTGGTACGGGCGAATCTCGACGCCCGGCACCTCGAGCGGCGCGGGCGCCTCCGCCAGCCGCGTCTCCATCCGCCAGAAGTGGCGCACCAGCCGGTAGCCGCGTCCCTCGAGCAGGTCGCGCCCCTCCGGCGTGATCACCCCGGCCCGGACCCGGGCGCAGCCCCGCTCCCGTGCCCACTCCTCCAGGCGCTCGACGAGCATCGTCCCCACTCCGCGGCCACGCACGTCCGGGTGGACACACGAGTCGTCCTCGAGCTCCGCGCAGTCGTCCTCGACGTGCGCCCGGCCGACGCCCAGGACTCGACCCTCGTCCACGACGACCCAGCCGCGCTCCTCCAGGTTCGGCCCGCGGCCCTCCCACCACTGGCGCAGCTCCTCCGGCGTGAAGTCGGGCTCGTGCTGGTCGAAGTCGGTGGTATCGCGCGCGGCGATCACCCCGGCCACCTCGGGGGCGTCGTCGAGCGTGAGCGGGCGCAGCTCCATGCCGCAAGCGTAGAGTCGCCGCGTGGCGGACGTCTTCGTGACCGGAGGCTCGGGCTTTGTCGGCGGCGCGCTCCTGCGCCGGCTCGCCGCGGACGGGAGGAGCGTACGGGCGCTTGCCCGCACCGAGGAGGCCGCGGCGGCCATCGCGGCCACGGGCGCCGAGCCCGTCCGCGGCGACCTCGACGATCCCGAGGCGCTCCGGCGCGGGGCCGCCGGCTGCGAGCTCGTCTTCCATGCGGCGGCACTCGTCTCCGACTGGGCGCCGAAGCGCGACTTCGAGCGGGTGAACGTCACCGGCACCCGCAACGTGCTCGAGGCCTGCGAGTCCGCGGGCGTGCGCCGGCTCGTCCACGTCTCCTCGGAGTCCGTGCTGCTCGGGGGCAAGCCGCTCCGGGACGCGGACGAGAGCTGGCCCCTGCAGCCCCGCTCGAAGAACCTCTACGCGGCCTCGAAGGCGCGGGCCGAGCTGGCGCTCCTCGCGGCCCGGACGGTGGAGACGGTCCGCGTCCGGCCGGTGCTCGTCTGGGGGCCGGGCGACCGGACGATCCGGCCGGGCTTCGCGCTCGCCGTCCGGGAGGGCCGCTTCACCTGGATCGACCAGGGGCGCCACCGCACCTCGACCACTCACGTCGAGAACGCCGTCCACGGGATCCTGCTCGGAGCCGAGCGGGGCCGGCCAGGCGAGGCCTACTCCGTCTCGGACGGCGAGCCGATCACGTTTCGGGAGTTCCTGACCCGCCTGCTCGAGACGGCGGGCGTGACCCCGCCCGATCGGTCGCTGCCGCTGCCGGTGGCGAACCTGCTCGCCGCCGGCAGCGAGACCCTCTGGCGCGCCCTCCGCCGGCCGGGCCGGCCGCCCCTGACCCGGACGGTGACGTGGCTCGTCGGGATCGACCGCACGATCGACATCGGCAAGGCCCGCCGCGAGCTCGGCTACGAGCCCGTCCGCAGCCGGGAGGAGGGCTTCGCCGAGCTCGCAGGCGGCTGAGGTCGGGACGGCCGGATTCGAACCGGCGGCCTTCCGCTCCCAAAGCGGACGCGCTACCAGGCTGCGCTACGTCCCGTGCCGCGAGTGTAGACCCCGGGCCGCTGGTAGCTTCGCGCGGTGGCCGACGTCGCGTACATCCCTGGAGAGCCGGGGCACGAGCGCCGCCCCTTCGTCGGGTACGCGATGGTGATGACGGCGGCGATCCTCTTCGCGGTCAACGGCACCGTCTCGAAGGTCGTCCTCTCTTCCGGGATCGACTCGCTCGAGCTGACTCAGGTGCGCGCGACAGGCGCCTTCGCGGGCTTCGCGCTCGCGCTCCTCCTCCGGCGACCGGGCGCCCTGCGCGTCCGCGTGCGCGAACTGCCGGTCCTCGTCGTCTTCGGGATCGCCGGGGTCGCGTTCGTCCAGTGGCTCTACTTCGTCTCGATCCACCGGCTGCCGATCGGGATCGCGCTCCTGCTCGAGTACCTCGCCCCGATCCTGATCGCGCTCTACGCCCGCACGTTCATGCACGAGCACGTCCGGCGCCGGATCTGGGTCGCGCTCGTGCTCGCCGTCGGGGGGCTCACCCTCGTCGTCGAGGCGTGGACCGGACTCGCGTTCGACGGGGTCGGGGTGGCGGCGGGGCTCGCCGCCGCGGTCGCCTACTCGATCTACGTGCTGATGGCGGAGCGGCAGGTCGGCCGCCGAGACCCGACCTCGCTGCTCGCCTACGGCTTCCTCTTCGCCGCGCTCTTCTGGGCCGTCGTCCACCCCGTCTGGCGCTTCCCCTTCGGCCGGCTCGCAGACAGCGTCCCGCTCCAGGGCCGGCTGGACGCGGTCTCGCTCCCCGTCTGGACGCTGATGCTCTTCGTCGTCGTGGTCGGGACGATGATCACGTTCCTGCTCGTCACGACCGCCCTCCACTACATCTCCGCCACCCGGGTCGGGATCGTGGCGATGCTCGAGCCGGTCGTCGCCGGGCTCGTCGCCTTCCTCTGGCTGGGCGAGTCGTTCGGAACGCCGCAGCTCGTGGGAGGCTCGATCGTGCTCGCCGGGATCATCCTCGCCCAGACCGCCCGCTAGTCCCCCTTTTGGGGGATAGGCAGTGCCGGGTGGCTCCGGCACCATGCCCGGAAATGTTGATTAAAAATCAGATTCGTATGCTTTTGGGGGTAGTTTTTATCTGTCTGGCCGTGGCGCTTCCGGCCGCCCAGGCCCTCCCCTCGGGCGCAGCCGCCGCCGAGTCCTCGAACCAGATCTCCCTGCTCAACGCGGTCAACCGGGTCCGCGCCGCGCACGGCCTGCGGCCCCTCGCGGTCGACGCGGCGCTGACGGAGGTGGCCCGGAGCCACTCGGCCCGGATCCTCCGCTCGAACTCCTTCTCGCACGGGTCGTTCGGCACACGGCTCGCCCGCTCCGGCGCCCGTGGCCCGACCTACGGCGAGAATCTCGCCTGGGGCACGGGCAGCCGCACGAGCCCCCGCGCGATCGTCTCCAGCTGGCTCGCGAGCCCGGGGCACCGCGCGAACCTGCTCCGTCCGGGCTTCCGGCGGATCGGGATCGGCGCCCGCATCGGCTCGTTCGCCGGCCGCCGGGGCGCGCTCGTGGTCACGGCCGACTTCGCCGGCCGCTAGCCCGCCCGCTCAAGTCTCGGACATCAGCGCGCGAAGCTCGGTGAGCTTCTCGCTCCGGAGCTCGTCGCGTTCGCCGCGCTGGAGCCGGTCGAGCAGCTGGCGGACGAGCGGAGCCAGCTCGACGGGGTTGAACGGCTTCGTGATGTAGTCGACGCCGCCGATGTCGAGGCCGCGGGCGCGGTCGCGAAACTCGGCCCGGGCGGTCAGGAAGATGATCGGGATCTCGGCCGTCTCGGTGTCCTCGAGCAGGGCCTCGGCGACGCCCCAGCCGTCGAGCCCGGGCATCATCACGTCGAGGAGGACGAGGTCGGGACGCTCCGCCTGCGCCGTCTCGAGCCCGCTCGGCCCGTCCGAGGCCTCGAGCACGGACATGCCTTCGGCCTCGAGGTTGACCCGGCAGAGCAGCCGAATCGGAGCCTCGTCGTCGATCACTAGCACCCGGGTCATTCCTGCCAACCTAGTTGCGGCATATGCCCGCTTCCTCGATTCTCACTCACTCGCTGCCGCCGTCGGGAGCTCGAAGACGAAGCTCGCTCCCTGTCCTTCCTGGGAATCGACCCAGATCCGCCCGCCCATCGCGGTGACCAGGCCCTCCGCGAGGAAGAGCCCGAGCCCGGCCGCGCCGACGCCGACCGTTCTCGATGCCGACTCTCCACGATAGAACTTTCGGAAGATCCGCTCCTGCTCCACCCGCGGGATCCCCGTGCCCTCGTCCTCGACCCGGACCTCGACGGCGTCGTCGCGCCGGCGCGCAGCGACGGTGACCGTGCCCCCGGCCGGGGAGTAGCGCACGGCGTTGTCGAGCAGGTGCGAGAGGATCTGCCCCAGCTTGTCGGGATCGGCCTCGGCCGCGAGCGGCTCGTCCCCGAGCTCGACGACGAAGCGGTGGCCGTTCTCGCCGAGCGCGCCCTCGGCCGCGTGGACGCTCTCCGCGACGATCTTCGCGATGTCGGTCGTGCCGAGTTCAACCCGCATCGCGCCCGTGTCGAGCTGGGCGACCGAGAGGAGCCGGTCGACGATCGCGGTCAGGCGCTCCGACTCCGAGGCGATGTAGCGGAGGAACGTCTCGCGCTCGGCCTCGCCGAAGAGGACGTCCTGGCGGAGCAGCGTCTCCGCGAACCCGTAGATCGAGGTCAGCGGTGTCCGCAGCTCGTGGGAGACGGTGGAGACGAAGTCGGACTTCATCTGCTCGACGGCGCGCTCGGAGGAGATGTCCCGGAAGGCGAAGATCCGACCCGCGACGGCGCCGGCCGGGTCGGTCATCACGGCCTCGCTGACCGAGAGCCACGCCTCCTCGCCCCCGGAGCGGCGGATCGGGATCAGCCGGCCGCCGGGCCCGTCGGCCTCCGCCTCGAGCGGGTGCCCAAGCGCATCCTCGGTCCGCCGGCCGAGCGCGTCCTCCGCCCGGACGCCGGTGATCTGCTCGGCGGCGGGGTTCCAGAGCACGACCTTGCTCTCGCGGTCGATCGCGACGATCCCGTCGGCGACGTTCGCGAGGATCGCCTCGCTCCGCTGCTGCTCGTGCTTGACGCCCTGATAGAGGTCGGCGTTCGAGCGGGCCGCGGCGGCGCTGGCTGCGAGCGCGCCGAGCGCCTCGCCCTCCTCGTCGCGCCACTCCCGCCGCTCCCGGTCGTAGACGGCGAGGACGCCGAGCACGGTCCCGTCGGGGCGGATCATCGGGGTGCCGAGGTAGGCGACGTGGCCGGCGGCGACCATCGGGTCGGCCTCGGCCGCGCGCGGGTCGTCGCCGACGTCGGCGATCGCGCGGCTGGAGCGGGACTGGACGATGTCGCCGACGAGCCAGGCGGTCGAGGGTGACCGCGTCTCCAGCACCTCCGCGGCGCCCTCGCCGAGGGCCGAGCGGAGGACGAGCTCGTCGCCCTCGAAGATGCGGGCCGAGGCGGCCGGCACCTCCAGCAGGTCGACGGCCCGCTGAACGGCCTGGTCGAGGACGTTGTCGGGGTCGAGCTCGCTGGCCAGCTCGCTGCTCGAGTGCGCGAGGCGCTGGGCGAGCGAGCGGGAGCGGCGCTCGAGCTCGTACAGCTCGCTCCGCTCGAGGGCGCCACGCGCCGCGCCTGCCACGTGGCCCGCGAGCTCGAGCTGCTCGTCCGTGAACGCGCGCTCCTCTCGGAAGAAGACGAGCACGAGCCCGTTCGACTCCGAACGCGGCTGGGCCAGCGGGACCGCGAGGAGCGAGCGGGCGCCGGCGGCGTCGGCGGCCGCGAGCAGCGTCGAGCCGAACCGCGTGTCCTCGCGCAGGAGGCGAGAGGCGAGGACACGCGGCGCACGGGAGGCGCGGAGCAGGTCGTCCTCCGTCGCCCCGCGGAGATGGGTCGCGAGCTCGATCGGCAGCTCGTGCTCGCCGGCGAGCGCGAGTCGGCCGCCGTTCGACCGGAGCACGGCGGCGAAAGACCCGCCGAGCGCGTCGGTCGCCGCCTGCGCGACCGCGTCCAGGGTCGCAGTCGCCGAGAGCGGCTCGCTGAGCACGGCGGCGATCCGGTAGAAGCCCCGCTCCACGCGGGTCTGGCGGGCGCTCTCCTCGTAGGCTTCGGCGTTGCGGAGCGCGATCGAGGCCAGGCTTGCGAACGCTTCCAGCAGGCGCAGGTCGGACTCGTGGAAGCGGCCCGGCTGGAGCGAGCACACCCCGAGGGCGCCGCGCACATTCCCGAACGAGAAGATCGGCGCATCCATCACCTCGGCGAAAGCGGCGTAGCTCGCGCTCGGCGGCGGCTCCTCGTTCCGGAAATCGCGGTTGAGCACGGGCTCGCCGGCGCGGACCGCCGTGCCGATCGACCCCTCCACGGGGATGATCCGGCCGACCTCCTCTTCCGGGAGCCCCAGCACCGCCCGGCAGACGAGCTCCTCGTCGTCGGGTAGGAGCGTCCAGCAGTCGGCGGCGTCGGCCCCTAGCACGGAGCTCATCTCCTCGACGAGCCTGGCGATCACGACCTCGAAGCGCAGGTCGCTCGTCAGCACCTCTCCGGCCTTGAGCAGGGCGGCCTGCTCCGCGAGGCGGCGCTCCTGCTCCCGCAGCAGCCGGGCGGTGTGGATGGCGCCGGCGGCTTCGTGCGCCACGGCCTCGGCGAGCGCGATCTCCTTCGGCGTCCAGACGCCCACCTCGGCGCGGTGGAGCGAGAGCACGCCGATCTGGCGGCCGTACGCGACGATCGGGGTCGAGAGGGCGGACTTCGTCGAGCGGTGGAGCAGAGAGGGCTCGCCGAGCTCGGGATCGACGAGGCGCTGGTCCGCGCGCACGTCGGGGATCGCCTGCGTCGCCCCCTCGCGGGCGGCGAGGTTGGTGACGGGGAAGTCGAAGGCCGTCCCGACAGGGTCGAAACCCGGGGCCGTCCACTGCGCGAGGACCATCGTCGGCGCGTCGAGCCGGATGAAGCAGCGGATCACCCCCACCGCGCGGGCTGTTTCCTCCACCGCGACGTGGAGGATCTCCTCGAGGCCCTGCCGCGAGCGCACCTCACCGGCGATCCGGGCGATCAGCCGCTCGCGCTCGAGCGCCTCCGCGAGCTCGTCGGCCGAGCGGGCTCGGGCGAGCGCGAGCCCGGCCTCGGAGGCGAAGGCCTGGATCAGGGCCAGCTCCTCCTCGCCGAAGAGGCGCGGCTTGCGGACCCCGGCGAAGAGGACGCCGATCACCTGCTCGGACGCGATCAACGGCACGTAGGCGCAGCTGACGATCCGCGCGATCGCGTTCAGGCGCCGGCTGACGATCGGGGAGGAGGCCACGTCGAACACCGCGATCGGGGCGCCGTCGCGCACGACGGTCGCGATCCCGGTCTGCTCGTGCTCGAGATCGAGCTCCTGCCCGAGCAGTCGCTCCATGTCCCGGCCATGGCTGCGCGCGCTGACGAGCCGCGCCCGGCGGCCCTCGTCCTCGACCAGCGACAGATTGGCGACGTCGAGGTCGAACAGATCCGCGACCTCGTCGGCGAGCAGGCGCCCGATCGCGGCCGGGTCGTCCTCCTCGAGCAGCAGGCGGGCGAGCCGCCCCATCGCCGCCACCTCGCGGTCGCGGAGGTCGACCTGGCGCTCCGCCTCCCGGGCGCGCGTTCCGCCGAGCAGGAGCAGCGGCAGGTCGTGCCACTGGGCGAGGAGCGTGACAGCGGGGACGGAGACCAGAACGAGCACAGCCAGCGAGACCCAGAGGTGCCCACCGATGGGCGTGCGCTCGACGGACACCTCGACGCCGACGACAGCAGCGGCGATCCCGAGCACGGGATAGAGGAGCGAGCTCGCGTAGCCGACTTCGCGCAGGCGGCGACGCCCTCGCCAGATTCCGGGCGCGAGAGCGACGCCCACGGCCAGGTAGAGCGCCGCGAGCACGAACAACGGCACCGCGTTGAACAGCACCGCCTTTGTCTGAGCGTCCATCTGGGCGCTGGTGATGATAGAGAGACGCTTCCGGCTTTGAAAGATGGGCCGTCCGGCCTATTCACAGCGGCGGCGGGCGGGAATAGCCTGAACGGCCTGGGCGATGCGAACCGTGGTGACCGGCAACGGCGCCTGGAACGCATTTGGAGCGGTCCCGTCGTGACGCCCCCCCGACCGGCGGGATCGTTCCTGTATTGGCTGCGCAAGTGTGGGCTCCGCTCGCGCGGAGCCCACACGCGCTAAGACCCCGTACGGGTCGCTTTGCTCCCACCTTGCCGCGCGATCGGATTCCGCTCACGCGTAACCCGACCGCGCAAGACCCCTAAAGGGGTCGCTTTGCTCCCACCTTGCCGCGCAAGATCGGATTCCGCTCACGCGGAACCCGATCGCGCAAGACCCCTAAAGGGGTCGCTCTGCTCCCACCTTGCGACGCATGATCCGAAGTCCGCTCTCATTTGTGTGCCCACAAAAGGTCGGTCTGGGGCGCGCGGCTACGATGGGGCGATGGTCGAGCGCGTCCTCCTGGCGTCTCCCCGCGGCTACTGCGCCGGGGTCGAGCGCGCCGTCGAGACGGTCGAGCTGGCCCTCGAGCACTACGGGCCGCCCGTCTACGTGCGCAAGCAGATCGTCCACAACATCCACGTCGTTCGCGACCTCGAGGGGCGCGGCGCGATCTTCGTCGACTCCGAGGAGGAGGCGCCGGAGGGGGCGACGATCGTCTACTCGGCCCACGGGGTCGCGCCGACGGTGAACGCGGCCTCGGCCGTGCGCGGGCACAACGTGATCGACGCGACCTGCCCGCTCGTGACGAAGGTGCACGTGCAGGCACGCCGCTACGCCGCCGACGGCTACACCGTGATCCTGATCGGCCACGAGGGCCACGAGGAGGTCGTCGGGACGATGGGCGAGGCGCCCGAAGCGACCATGCTCGTCCAGGACGTCGCCGAGGCCGAGGCGCTCGACCTGCCGGCCGAGACCCGGATCGCCTACATCACGCAGACGACGCTCTCGGTCGACGAGACCTCGGAGATCATCGCCGTGCTCCGCCGCCGCTTCCCCCAGATCTACGCGCCGAAGAAAGAGGACATCTGCTACGCGACCTCCAACCGGCAGTGGGCCGTCAAGGAGATGCTGGACGAGGTCGAGCTCCTGCTCGTGATCGGGTCGCGGAACTCGTCCAACTCGAACCGGCTCGTGGACGTGGCCCGCGCGGCCGGGGTCGCCTCCTATCTGATCGACGATGCGACCGAGATCGACCCTGCCTGGGTCGAAGGCGTGACGACCGTCGGCGTCACCTCGGGCGCCTCGGCGCCGGAGCACCTCGTCACCGGCGTCTGCGACTGGTTCCGACAGCTTGGCGTGGAGCGGATCGAGCCGTTCCGGATGGTGGACGAGGACGTGACCTTCCGCCTCCCCGTCGAGCTCCGCCGCGAGCTCGCGCTCGCCGACACGCAGCGCTAGGCGACCCTCACCGCCTGCCTCCCCGTCCTTCGCGGACGTGTCCCGGTGCCAGACACGGTGCCAGGGTCGGTGCCAGACACGGTGCCAGACACACGTGTGTTCGGTGGCCGCAGCAGACGCGGCCCGTCGGGAGGGTGGTCAGGCCTTCGCGATCGCGGGCTCGGCGCCGTTGCCGGTCTCGAGCGAGACGGCCAGCACCTCCGCCTTGATCCACTCGCCGTGCTGCGCCACGAGCTCGGCCTGCGCCTCGGGCAGGGTGACCGCGATCCGATCGGTCAGCTCGAGGCCGGCGTCCTTCCGCATCGAGTTGAGGGTGTGGATCAGGTCGTAGACGCGCCCTTCGAGCAGGAGCTCGTCGTCGACGTGGGTGTCCAGCGCGACGGTGACGCCGTCCTCCGAGGCGATCGCCCAGCCCTCCTTGCCGGCCCGCTCCACGAGCACCTCGTCCGCGGCGAGGTCATGGCCGGCGACGCGGAAGCCGCCGTCCGGCAGCTCCTCGAACTCGCCCACCGCGAGCGCCGCGCGCACGGTCGCGAGCTCCTTGCCGAGCTTCGGCCCGAGCGCCGGCAGGTGAGGCTTCACGTGCAGCTCGGTCGCCTCGACCTCGCCGAACGCGACCTCCTTGACCCGCAGCTCCTCCGCGACCTCGTCCGCGTGCCCCTCGGCGAGCGGCGCGCCCTGGACGACGAGCCGGCGGAGCGGCTGGCGCAGCTTCAGCCCGCTCGCCGAGCGCGCCTGGCGCCCGAGCTCGACGGCTCGGCGCACGTCCGCTACCTCGGCGAGGAGCGCCTCGTCGCGCGCGCCCGGCTCCGGCCAGCCGGCGAGGAAGACCGAGGCCGGAGCGTCCGTGCAGACGTCGCGGACGAGCGTCTGCCAGAGATGCTCGGCCAGGAACGGGACGACCGGCGCCACGACTCGCAACGACTGGACGAGCCCGAACCAGAGCGTCCGCAGCGCCGCCTCCTCGCCGTCCCAGAAGCGACGGCGGGAGCGGCGGATGTACCAGTTGGAGAGATCGTCGAGATACGCGTCGAAGGCCCGGATCACGTCCATGGTCAGGTACGCCTCGTACGCCGCGGTCGCCTCCTCCACGAGCTTTCCCGTCCGCGCCACGAGCCAGCGGTCGAGCGAGCGCAGCTCCCCGCCCGGGCCACCGGCCAGATCGGCATAGGTCGGCGTGAAGCCCTCGATATTCGCGTACGGGATGAAGAAGCCGCCGACCGAGTTCCACAGGGTGAGCAGGCGCCGCTTGATCTCGTGCCCCGGCCCGAAGCCGAAGAGGAGGTTCCGGTCGGGCGGCTGCGCGCAGTACTGCCAGCGCATCACGTCCGCGCCCATCTGCTCGAACGCGTCCTCGGCCTTGATCATGTTCCCCCACGAGCCGTGCATCTCCCGGCCCGTCTCGTCGAGCATCTTCTCGTAGCCCAGCACCTTCGTGAACGGCGCCCGGCCGACGAGGGCGACCGACATGAAGAGCTGGGAGTAGAACCAGAGCCGGATCTGCTCGCGCATCTCGGTGACCCAGTCGGCGGGGAACCACTTCTCCCAGTAGGCGTGGTCGGGCAGGTCGGCCGTCGTCAGCCCGCGCGCAGCGCCCGTTGCGTAGCCCTGCTCGACGTACGCGTCGCTCTGCCAACCCAGGGTCGAGAACGGGACGATCCCGGCGTCCAGCCAGACGTCGCCGACCTCGGTCACGCGCCGGACCTCGGCGTCGCAGGCCTCGCAGCGGATCGGGACGTCGTCGATCCAGGGGCGGCGCAGCTCCTCCAACCCCTCGAGTCCGCCGGTGGCGCGCTCCTCCAGCTCGGCGCGGGAGCCGATCACGTTCAGGTGCCCGCACTCGCAGGGGTAGAAGGGCAGCGGCAGCCCGTAGTAGCGGCGCCGCGAGATGTTCCAGTCGCCCATGTTCTGGAGCCAGTCGTCCATGCGCTTGCCCATGTAGGCGGGCGTCCACTCGACGGTCGCGTTCGCCTCGAGCAGCTTCGGCCGCAGCTCGTCGACGGCGAGGAACCAGTCGTCCGTGAGCCGGAAGATCAGCGGGGTCGAGCAGCGCCAGCAGTGCGGGTAGCGGTGGACGATCTCCTCGGCCGCGACGAGCCGCCCGCGGTCGCCGAGGTCGGAGACGATCTGGTCGGTCACCTCCACCGTCGAGTTCCCGTGCAGCCAGCCATAGGTGTCGTAGAAGTGGCCCGACTCGTCCACCGGCATCAGCACCTGGAGGCCGAGCTCGCGCGAGAGCTCGAAGTCCTCGCCCCCGCAGCCGGGAGCGATGTGGACGAGCCCGGTGCCCTCCTCGAGCGAGACGTCCGCCCACGGGATCACCCTGTGCTCGATCCCCTCGACCGCCGGCAGGTGGTCGTACGGCCCCTCGTAGGTCAGCCCGACGAGCTCCTCGCCGCGGACGCGCTCGACGAACTCGTCCCCGGGGAAGCGTGCGACGGCGACCCACTCACCCGACTCGCGCCGCCCGTACTCGGCGTCAGGGTTGACCGCGGCCGCCACGTTCGCCGGCAGCGTCCACGGCGTCGTCGTCCAGACCACGAGCGACTGGCCCGGCCGCTCGACGAGCGGGAAGCGGACGTAGAGGGACGGATCGGTCTTGTCGCGGTAGACGTCCGACTGCGAGAGCTCGTGCTGCGAGATCGAGGTGCCGCAGCGGGGGCACCACTCGGTCGAGCGGTGGCCCTGGTAGAGCCGCTCCGCCTCGTGCATCACCTTGAGGAAGCGCCAGATGTACTCGATGTTCGTGTCGCTGAAGGTGAAGTAGTCGGTCCCCCAGTCCATCCACTGACCGAGCCGCTTGCAGCCGCGCGTGATCTCCTCGGACGACCAGACCACGACCTCGCGGCACTTGCGGGCGAAGTCGGCGAGCCCGTACTCCTCGATCTCCCGCTTCGAGTTGAGCCCGAGCTGCCGCTCGACCCCGACCTCGATCCAGAGCCCCTGGCAGTCGAACCCGTTCTGGTAACGCTGGTCGTAGCCGCGCAGCGCCTTGTAGCGCTGGAAGACGTCCTTCAGCGTCCGCCCCCAGGCGGTGTGGACGGCGAGCGTCTTGTTCGCGGTGACCGGCCCGTCGACGAAGCTCCACTTCTCGCGGCCGCGGTTCGCGTCGCGCACCTGCTCGAACGTCCCCTCGCGCTCCCAGAGCTCGAGGATCTCGAGCTCGAGCGCGGGATGGTCCGGCTTGTCCGGGAGAGGCCTGAACATGGCGGCAGTCTAGGGAACACTCCCGGGGCTCCCGTCGTTTCCACAAGGGAGACCGAGGGTAGATCCGAGGATCACCAAGCGAAAGGAATCAATGGCAACTGCAGTCACCGAGCAGACGTTCGAGCAAGAGGTCACGAAGAGCGAGACTCCCGTGATCGTCGACTTCTGGGCGGAGTGGTGCGGACCGTGCCACGCGGTCGCCCCGGTGCTCGACAAGATCGCCGAGGAGCGCGCGGGCGAGATCAAGCTCGTCAAGGTGAACATCGACGAGGAGCAGGGACTCGCGCAGCGCTACGGCGTCGCGTCGATCCCCACGATGATCCTCTTCAAGAACGGCGAGCCCGCGGCGTCCGCCGTCGGCGCTCAGCCGAAGGGCGCCCTCGAGCGCAGCCTCGGCCTCGTTTCCGAGTAACTAGCTCCCTGCGGATTCCTCTTCCGGTTGGGGGACCGGCGACACGGCTTTCGTCGCCGGTTCCTCGACCAGGTTGAGCACGCGCATCCCGTAGGTGAACACGATCGCGCCGCCGAGCCAGCCGCCGAGCGTCAGCAGGCCGAAGGCGACGAGCGTGAGCACGAGCCCGCCGCCGCCGACGACGCCGTCCATCCCATCGGAGTAGCCGACGATCGCGGCGAGCAGGAAGCAGACGGTGGCGAAGACCATGGCGATCAGGTGGGTGGTGGCCACTTTCTTCAGCTCCGTGCCGGAGGAGATCTTGAGCCAGTCGAGGAGACCGGTCAGCGCGGTCGGAACGGACACGACGAGGCCGATCACGAGCGCGAGCGCCCAACCCTTCGCGGCGGCGTCCTCGGCGATCCCGAGCGTTGAGAGCACCGCGGCGGCCGTCGCGAACGTGTAGATCCCGATCGTCGCGTCTGTGAGCGGCGGATGCGTCGGATGGCCGGGCATGCCGCTGACCAGGTACTGCGCTTTCATCTCATCTCCCGTGTCGTAGGTGACCTGCGCCGGCCGGAGCCGTGGGTCAACTCTACGACGGCTCGAGCTCGGACGCCTCGAGGTACCCGAGGAAGGCGGCGTGCTTCTCGAGCAGCGCCTCGAGCTCCCGGAGGCCGACGGCGGCCCAGTCCTCGATCCAGGTGTCGGCGAGGTCGCTCGCGATGAAGTGAAGGCCCCGATCCATGCCTGCAATGATCGGGAACCGCCAGACGGGCGGCATGGGCCGAACGGCCCATCTTTCGAGGAAGCGAGGCACATCCGCGTGAAGGGGTTTCTGATCGTCAATCCCGGCTCAGGCTCGGGCTCGCCGTCCGCGGAGGAACTCCGCGCCGAGGCGGGGAAGCGGGGGATCGACGTCCATCTGCTCGGTGACGGCGACGACCTGCAGGAGCTGGCGCGGGCCGCGGACGCCGACGTGCTCGGGATGGCGGGCGGAGACGGCTCGCTCGCGGCCGTGGCCGAAGTGGCGATCGAGCGCGACCTGCCCTTCGTCTGCGTCCCCTTCGGGACGCGGAACCACTTCGCCCGCGACGTCGGGCTCGACCGGGACGACCCGCTTGCGGCCCTCGACGCTTTCGCCGACGACGCGGTCGAGCGGACGGTCGACGTCGGCTACGCCGGCGAACGCCTCTTCCTGAACAACGTCTCGCTCGGACTCTACGCCCTGCTCGTCCACCGCCGCGAGCAGCGCCGACGCCGGCGCGAGATCCTCGCGCGGGCGCGCGCGCTCCTGCTCGTGCTCCGCGAGCACCGCGGCCGCAAGGACGTCTTCGTGATCGACGGCGAGCCGGTCGCCGCGCGGGTCGTACTCGTCGCCTGCAACGAGTACAGCCTCGACCTGCTCTCGGTCGGGGAGCGCGAGCGGATGGACGGGGGCAAGCTCCACCTCTACGTCCCGCACGGCGTCCGCCGGGTCACGTGGGAGGAGCGCGGCTGCACGGAGCTGACGCTGGAGACTCCCCGGCCCTCGACGAGGGCAGCCGTCGACGGCGAGCCGGCCCGGCTGATCTCCCCCGTCGAGTTCCGGGTGGCTCCCCGCGCGCTCCGCGTCCGCCTGCCGGCGCCGCCGGCCGAGGTAGCGTGAGCCCGTCCAACCTTCCGAGGAGCGAGATGACCGACGAGCCCAGCGCAACCGAGCACGAGCAGGAGCAAGGCCCCGACCGCCTCGAGGAAGAGGAGGACATGCGCGGTTCGAACGAGCCCGACCCCGACCTTCCCGACAAGGGCGGCGAGGGCGAATGAGCCCGCGGCACGTCCCTGCGACCGTGCACGAACTGAGCCGGATCGGCCTGCTCTCGTCACTGCCGGGCGAGACGCTGACGCGGCTCGCCGAGCGGATGGTCCGCGAGGACGTCGCGGCCGGCGCCGCCGTCGTCCGGCAAGGCGAGGAGGGCGACCGCTTCTACGTCGTCCTCGGCGGGATGCTGAACGTGACCCAGGAGGGGATCGGCGACCGGAGAATCCTCCGGCCGGGCGACTACTTCGGCGAGGTCGCCCTGGCGATGAGGATCCCCCGCACGGCCTCGGTGCGCGCGGTCACGCCCGCGCTCGTCGCGAGCTGCGACGACGACACCTTCGACGAGTTCCTCCGTCCACTCTTCGCGGACGCCGATGACTGACGTCCTCCTCCTCCACGCGGGCATCGCCGACAGCCGAATGTGGGCTCCGCAGATCGAGGCGCTGGAGGCTGCGGGTCACACCGTCACCGCCCCCGACCTCCCGGGCTTTGGCGAGCAGCCGCTCGAGCCGGGCGAGGTCGACTACGCCGCCTTCGCCGCCGACGCCGCCGGCCGGCGCGCGACCGTGGTCGGCTGTTCGTTCGGCGGCCGGGTCGCGCTCGACCTCGCGCTGACGCGGCCGGAGCTCGTCGAGCGGCTCGTGCTCGTCGGCGCGGTGCCGGGCGGCTGGGACTGGTCGGAAGCCGCGCAGGCGGGCTTCGCCGAGGAGGAAGAGGCGCTCGAGCGAGGCGACTTCGAGGCCGCGGCGAAGGCCCAGGCCCGGATGTGGCTCGCCGACGACGCGGCCCCCGACGTGCGCGCCCTGACCGAAACGATGATCGTGCGCTCCTACGAGCTGCAGACCCCCCACGAGGACGACGTCTCGGCGACGTGGCCCGACCCACCGGCAATGGAGAGACTCGGCGAGGTCGCCGTGCCGACGCTCGTCGTCGTCGGGAGCGAGGACGTCGAGGACGTGCACGCGGTCGCCGACCGGCTCGTCGCGGGGATCCCTGACGCCCGACTGGAGCGGATCGAGGGCTCCGGCCACCTGCCGAGCCTCGAGCGCCCCGACGAGCTGAGCAGGCTACTGCTCGAGTTCCTCCAGGACTGAGTCCGAGAGCCGCGGCCACGCCTCGAGCGCCCAGGCGTCGAACTCGCGGTCGGTCAGGCAGACGAGAGCGACGTCGCGATCGGGGTCGACCCAGAGGAACGTCCCCGAGCCGCCGAAGTGGCCGAACGTTCGCGGCGAGGTCCGGGTGCCGCTCCAGTGCCCGGGCTTCGCGCCCTTGAGCTCGAACCCGAGCCCCCAGTCGAGCGGGTCGAAGCGGCCCACGCCGGGGAGGACGCCCTTCAGGCCGGGGAACTGGACCGAGACGGCCTCCGCGAGCGTCTCCGGGGCGACGAGTGTCGGCCGGAGCAGCTCGAGCGCGAAGCCCTCGAGGTCGGCGAGCGTGCCGTGGACGTCCGCGCCGGCCGAGCCGCGCAGCTCAGCGTGTAGCCCGAGCGGGCGGAAGACGGCCGCCGCGAGGTACTCCGGGAAGGGGATCTCGGTCCGCGACGCCACGTGGGCCGCGAGCGTTTCGAAGCCGAGGTTCGAGTAGATCCGGCGCTCGCCGGGGCGGCCGATCGGCGGCCCCTCGTCGAAGGGGAGCCCGCTCGTGTGGGCGAGCAGGTGGCGCACGGTCGAGCCGGGGGGGCCGGCCGGCTCGTCCAGGTCGAGGGCGCCCTCCTCGACGGCGACGAGGGTTGCGAGGGCAGTCGCGGGCTTCGTCACGGAGGCCCAGCGCAGCTCCACGTCGCGCGGCCCGAGCTCCGCTACGACCTCCCCCGGGCGGAGGCAGGCGACGGCCGCGTGCGGGGCCGACCAGCCCTCGATCTGGCGGAGGGAGTCCACGGGGCGCGATACTAGACGGGTGGAGCGCCGCAACATCGCCGGGCACTCGCCGATGGAGCCGGTGGTCGGGTACTCGCGCGCCGTCGTCGCCGGGGGGCTCGTCCACGTCTCCGGCACCGCGCCGATTCCCGCCGACGGGAGCGATCCGCCCGCCGGCGCCTACGAGCAGGCCCGGCTCTGCCTCGAGCTGATCGGGAGCGCGCTCGCCCAGGCCGGCTCCACACTCGAGGACGTGATCCGCACGCGCGTCTACATCACCGACCCGGGCGTCTGGCAGGACGTCGGCCGCGCGCACGGCGAGGTCTTCGGCGAGATTCGGCCCGCGAGCTCGATGCTCGTGATCGGGCTGCTCGACCCGCGCTGGCTCGTCGAGATCGAGGCCGACGCAGTCGTGAGCGCCGGATGAGCGCCGGCGGGATGAAGCAGATCTTCCCCGGCACGATCACAGGAAAGGGTGCCGTGCACGCCGGCAGCGTCCTCGACCACAAGTTCGGCACCTCCGACCCGTACACACTCGGGGTCGAGGAGGAGTACATGCTCCTCGACGGCGAGACCTTCGACCTCGTCCAGCACATCGACACCGTCCTCCAGGCGATCTCCGGCCACGAGCTGGAGC
>JBBQHQ010000027.1:0-22702 GCA_038324115.1 Gaiellales bacterium | reverse complement strand
CAAGGCGCCGGGCGTCGTCGACCGCCAGCCCGACAAGGAGCCCCTGCTGTCGGGCATCCAGGCCATAGACTCGATGTCGAGCGTCGGCCGCGGCCAGCGCGAGCTGATCTTCGGCGACCGCGGCACCGGCAAGACCGCCGTCGCGATCGACGCGATCATCAACCAAAAGGGCAACGACGTCATCTGCATCTACGTCGCGATCGGGCAGAAGGGCTCGACGATCGCGCAGGTGTACGAGCGCCTGAAGGACGAGGGCGCGATGGACTACACGATCATCATCTCCGCCGCCGCGCACGAGGCCGCGCCGATCAAGTGGATGGCGCCGTTCGCGGGCGCCGCGATGGGCGAGTACTTCCTCTACAACGGCAAGCACGCGCTGATCGTCTACGACGACCTGACCAAGCACGCCGACGCCTACCGGCAGCTCTCGCTGCTGCTCCGCCGCCCGCCGGGCCGCGAGGCGTACCCGGGCGACGTCTTCTACCTGCACTCGCGGCTGCTCGAGCGCGCGTGCAAGCTGAGCGACGACCTCGGTGGTGGTTCCCTGACCGCGCTCCCGATCATCGAGACGCAGGCCGGGGACATCTCCGCCTACATCCCGACGAACGTGATCTCGATCACGGACGGGCAGATCTTCCTCGAGGCCGACCTCTTCTACTCGGGGATCCGGCCCGCGATCAACGTCGGCACCTCCGTCTCCCGCGTCGGCGGCTCCGCGCAGACGAAGGCGATGCGGAAGGTGGCCGGCCGGCTGCGGCTCGAGCTCGCCCAGTACCGCGAGCTGGAGGCGTTCTCGCAGTTCGGCTCCGAGCTCGACCCGGCGACGCAGAAGACGCTCGCCCGCGGCGAGCGGATGGTCGCGACCCTGAACCAGCCGCAGTACAAGCCCTGGCCGCACGCCGAGCAGGTCGTCGCGCTCTATGCGGGCGTCAACGGCTTCCTCGACGAGATCCCGACTCCGCAGGTCTCGCGCTTCCACGACGAGCTCCGCGAGTACCTGCGCACCGAGGGCTCCGTCTATAAGGCGATCGACGAGACGAACGACCTCGGCGACGACACGGTCAAGAAGCTGGAGGACGAGCTGAACAAGTTCATCAAGAGCTTCGACGTCGAGCAGGAGAAGGGGCCCGCGGGCTAGATGGCCTCCGTCCAGGACCTGAAGAGGCGCGTCCGGTCGGTCCGGAACACGCGCAAGATCACCAAGGCGATGGAGCTCGTCGCCTCGGCACGGCTGCGCCGCGCGCAGACCCGGATCGAGGCCATGCGCCCCTACGCCGAGACGATGCGCGAGCTGATCGCGGGCGTCGGCCGCTCCGCCTCGTCCGTGCGCGGGCTGCCACTGCTCCAGCAGCGAGAGGAGACGAAGACCGTCGCCATCGTCGCCCTCACCGGCGACCGCGGCCTCGCAGGCCCGTTCAACTCGCAGATCCTCCGCCGGGGCTTCGCGCTCGAGCGGGAGCTGCGCGGGGAGGGGAAGCAGGTCCGGTTCGTCGCGATCGGCAAGAAGGGCCGCTCCACGCTCGCCTTCCGCGGCTACGACACCGTGGCCGAGTTCGTCGGGTTCACCGACCGGCCGGCCTACTCCGACGCCCAGGCGATCGCCCACGGCATCGCCGAGCTCTTCGTCGAGGGCGAGGTCGACCGGGTCGTGCTCGTCTACAACGCCTACGAGTCGCCGCTCGTCCAGCGCGTGACCGAGCAGGAGCTCCTCCCGATCTCCGCCGACATCCTCGAGACCGACGACGAGGAGCGCAAGGACGACGCGATGCGGGGCGACTTCATCTTCGAGCCCGAGCCCGAGGAGATCCTCGTCCGGCTGCTCCCCGTCTACCTCGAGACGCAGATCTACCGCGCGCTCCTCGAGTCCGCGGCCTCCGAGCAGGGCGCGCGGATGACCGCGATGCGGAACGCGTCCAAGAACGCCGGCGAGCTGATCGACGGGCTCACCCTCCAGATGAACCGCGCCCGCCAGGCGGAGATCACCCAGGAGATCCTCGAGGTCGTCGCCGGCGCCGAGGCGCTGTCCTAGCTTGCGCAGAGGACGGGATCCCCTCGCGGGGATCCCGTCCTCGCGCGAAGACCCCTGAAGGGGCTGCTCCGCAGCCCGGTCCGCCAACGAATCACTGCGTTAACCGCAGCGCAAACATTTGCCCTCCGCACTCGTCTAAGCTCCCGCCGTGGCACCCGACAAGCAGCGCGATGTGATGTCCTCCGGCGCCGGACTCGCGAGCGCCGTCGCCGCCGAGTCGCACGGTGAGCTGGGCGAGATCGAGGCCGTCAAGGCCCGCGGCTACTGGGAACAGGTCTGGCTCCGCTTCCGCCGCGACAAGATCGCGATCATGGGCGGCGTCTTCATCATCGTCCTCCTCCTGGTCGCGTTCATCGGCGCACCGGTCGCCGCCAGGGTCCTCGGGCACGGGCCGAACCAGATCTTCGCGGGCGGGCTCGATGCCAACTCGCAGCTCCCCGTCGGCCCGCTGACGTGGATCAACACCGAGCCGTACCCCGGCGCCCCCGGCGAGTTCAAGGACACGTTCTTCGTCCTCGGCGCCGACTCCCAGCTCGGCCGCGACATGTTCCTGCGCCTGCTCTACGGCGCCCAGACCTCGCTGGAGGTCGCCGTGCTCGCCACGGTGCTCTCGGTCTTCATCGGGCTCGTGATGGGGTTGATGGCCGGCTACTACCGCGGCTGGGTGGACACGATCGTCTCCCGCCTGACCGAGATCGTGATGGCCTTCCCGGCGCTCCTCTTCATCATCGCCGTCGCCGCCACCGTCGGCGAGCGGCTGAACACGATCACCTTCGGGGGGCTGATCCAACCAGGGGTGTTCACGCTGGTCCTGATCTTCGGGATCTTCGGCTGGTTCTACCCGGCCCGGATCATCCGCTCCCAGATCCTCTCCCTGCGCGAGAAGGAGTTCGTCGAGGCCGCCCGGATGACTGGCGCCACCGACTTCCGGATCATGCGCTCCCACCTGCTCCCGCACCTGGTCGCGCCGCTGATCGTCTACTCGACCCTGATCGTGGCGTCGAACGTGATCGGCGAGGCCGGTCTCTCCTTCCTCGGTCTCGGGATCCAGGCTCCCACCGCGAGTTGGGGGACGCTCCTCTCCGCGGGGCCGGACTACTACCTCTCTCAGCCGTGGCTGATGGTCTGGCCCGGGCTCGCGATCCTCTTCACGACTCTCGCCTTCAACCTGCTGGGCGACGGTCTTCGCGACGCGTTCGACCCCCGTCACGCACGCTGACCTACTTCTTGCGGGCTCGACCTAACTAAACGCGTCTCGTCGCGTCTAATGCCCCGGTGGTTGCAAATCGTGGGTGCACCCGGCACGTCCGGGCGCCCGAAATGAACGGAAGGAGTCCGATGCACAAGAAGCTGTCGCTTTCGGTCACCATGATGGTGATCGGGGCCTGCTTGCTCGTCGCGTCCAGCTTTGCTGGTGCGGCGAGCGCTGGTGCAACGAAGTCCGGCTCGTCCGAGGTCAAGCGGGGCGGGACCCTGCGGCTGAACGCCTCGAACACCGACTTCGAGTTCACCGACCCGTCGCTCGCGTACGACTCGCTGGGTTGGCAGATGCTCTTCGCCGTGAACATGAACCTGCTCAACTACCCGGACAAGCCGGGCGTTGCGGGCTCGCGGCTCCTCCCCGAGGCTGCTGCGGGCTTCCCGCGGGTCTCGAAGGACGGCAAGACGTACACGTTCACGATCAAGAATGGCATCAAGTTCAGCGACGGCTCGGCCCTGACGGCCGCGTCGTTCAAGCGCTCGTTCGAGCGTGCCGCGGACCCGAAGCAGGCCTCGCCTGCGATCGCGTTCATGCACACGATCGTCGGCGCTGACGCACGCAGCGACGGCAAGGCCGCCTCGATCGGCGGCATCTCGGCGAAGGGCCAGACCCTCGTCGTCAAGCTGACGCAGGCGGACCCGACCTTCCTCGCGGAGGTCGCCATGCCGTTCTTCGCAGCCGTGAAGGCGAACATGCCGATCGACCCGAAGGGCGTCAATGTCTTCGCGTCGGCCGGCCCGTACAAGATCACGAGCCGTGACGTCGGTCGTCAGCTCGTGCTCGAGCGGAACACGTTCTACAAGGGCAATCGCCCGTCGAACGCGGACCGGATCGTCTACACGGTCAACACCGACCAGAACCAGAGCCTCCTGCAGGTGCGCGCTGGCCAGGCCGACTACGACGCCGGTGGTCTTCCGCCGACGGCGCACGAGGACCTCTCGAAGACGTACGGCGTTCACAGGGACGGTCCGTACCGCTACTTCGTGAACACGGGCGTCTCGACGTTCTATCTCGCCCTGAACTCGATCGGTGGCCCGCTGGGCAAGGTCTCGAACCGGAAGGCCGTCAACTGGGCAATCGACCGTCCCGCGCTCCTGCGCGTGCGCGGCAAGTTCGCCGGTAAGCGGACCGACCAGATCCTGCCGCCCAACATGCGTGGGTTCAAGGACGCCAAGCTGTACCCGATCGTGGGTGCGGACCCGGCGAAGGCGAAGCAGATCTCGGGCGGGGACAACTCCGAGATCACGATCCTGCACACGACCTCCGCCACCTCGCAGGCCCAGGGCCAGGTGCTGCAGTACAACCTGACCCAGGCCGGTTTCAGGGTGAAGCTGAAGCCGCAGCCGTTCGCGGTTGCGATCAAGACCGCCGGCACCAAGTCCCAGGCTCAGGCCGGTGACTTCGACATGTTCCTGATCGGTTGGCTCGCCGACTATCCGGATCCGTTCGACTTCATCAACGTCCTCCTGGACGGCAACAACATCCAGGACGCGAACAACTCCAACTACGCGTACCAGAACAATCCGACGTACAACAAGCGGATGCTGGCGGCGGCGAAGCTCTCGGGCGACGCTCGCTACAGCGCGTACGGACAGCTGGACGTCGACCTGATGAAGAACCTCGCTCCGTGGGCGCCGATCAACAACGGCAACACGCGCGAGTTCATCTCCGACCGCATCACGAACTACATCTATCACCCGGTCTACTCCGGGATGATCATCAACGCGGCCGCGGTCAAGTAGGACGCTGCTGCCTGTAAGACCCCGGGGGAGGCGTCTCGCACGAGACGCCTCCCCCGGACATACTTCGCCCCACCCGCGTGACCACCCACCCCCAGTAAGCGAGGCTCCCCAGTGCTCCAGTACCTGATCAGACGCATCCTCTGGGCGATCGTCCTTTTCATCGCCGTCACGCTGGTCACGTACGTCATCTTCTTCATCACGCCGTCCGACCCGGCGCGACTGGCGGCAGGCCAGGGCGCGACGCCCGAGGACGTACAGAAGGTCGCCGATCGCCTGCACCTGAACGAGCCGGTGTACGAGCAGTACGGCCGCTTTCTCTGGGAGCTCGTCGGGCACCAGTCGCTCGGCACGTCCTTCGTCAACCGGCAGGACGTGAACGACATCGTCATCCGCTCCGCGCCGGTGACGGCCTCGCTCGTCTTCGGGGGCGCGATCTTTTGGCTGCTGCTCTCGATGCCGATCGGGATCATCTCGGCCCTGCGACCAAGGTCGTTGATCGACCGAGCGGGGATGGTCTTCGTCCTACTCGGGATCTCCGCGCACCCCGTCTGGATCGGGCTGATCCTCGCCTACTTCGTCGGCTTCAAGCTCGGCTGGACACCGATCACCGGCTACGCCGACTTCTTCAACCCGACGACCGAGGCAGGCGGGCCCGTCCAGTGGGCCTACCACATGATCCTGCCGTGGACCACGTTCGCGATCCTCTTCGCCGCCCTCTACGTGCGCCTGATCCGGGCGAACGTGATGGAGACGATGAACGAGGACTACGTCCGCACCGCGCGGGCGAAGGGGGCGCCGGAGAGCCAGGTGATCCGCTCCCACGTGCTCCGGAACAGCCTTCTGCCGGTGGTGACCATCCTCGGCATGGACATCGGGCTCGCGCTCGGCGGCGCCATCTTCACGGAGTCGATCTACTCACTCCCGGGGCTGGGCCGACAGGTGCTCGTCTCGTACGAGAACTTCGACCTGCCCGTGATCCAAGGGATCGTCGTCTTTTCGACCCTGTGCATCATCATCTTCAACCTGATCGTCGACCTCCTGTACGCCTGGATCGACCCGCGGATTAGACTGACGTAGTGGTTTACCCAGCGACACCTAGTGCGCCGCAGGTGCGCGATCTGCGGCGCGCTGCCACGTCCTCGGTCGCGTCCGGAGCACCGGCTCCGCGCGCTCCCTGCGTCCTTGCATCGCTTGCAGCTCCCACGCCTGCGACGCGAAGCCGTCACTGGGTGAACCACTAATGGCCCTTCTCGAGGTGAACGACCTGCGGACGAGCTTCCGCACGGACGACGGCGTCGTCAAGGCGGTGGAGGGCGTCACCTTCAGCGTCGAGCGCGGCAAGACGCTCGGGATCGTGGGCGAGTCCGGCTGCGGCAAGAGCGTGACTTGCCTCTCGATCATGGGGCTGAACAACAAGCGCAACTCGATCTCGAGCGGCGAGGCGATCTTCAAGGGCGAGGACCTGCTGAAGATGGACTCGCGCCGGCTGCGCGATCTCCGCGGCAACGACGTCGCGATGATCTTCCAGGACCCGATGACCTCGCTGAACCCGGTCCACTCGATCGGGAAGCAACTCATCGAGGCCGTCCTGCTCCACCGCGACGTCTCCAAGAAGCAGGCGAGGGCGCGGGCGCTCGAGCTGCTGAAGGCGGTCGGGATCCCGCGCGCCGACCGGCGGATCGACGACTACCCGCACCAGTTCTCCGGCGGGATGCGCCAGCGGGTGATGATCGCGATGTCGCTGATCAACGAGCCCGACCTGCTGATCGCCGACGAGCCGACGACGGCGCTCGACGTGACCACGCAGGCGCAGATCCTCAACCTGATGCTGAAGCTCCAGGAGGAGTTCCACACCGCGATCATCATGATCACGCACGACCTCGGGGTCGTCGCGGAGATCGCCGACGACGTCGTCGTCATGTACGCGGGCCGCGTCGCGGAGGAGGGGACCGTCGACGAGATCTTCACGCGGCCGCACCACCCGTACACGTGGGGCCTGCTCGGCTCGCTGCCACGGCTCGACACGGACGTGGAGCGGCTCGTCCAGATCCAGGGCCAGCCGCCCTCGCTGCTCAACCCGCCGCAGGGCTGCCGCTTCCATCCGCGCTGCCCCTACGTGATGGACGTCTGCAAGCAGAAGGAGCCGACGTTGTCGCCGGTGACGGACCAGCCGGATCACCTGCAGGCCTGCCATCTCGACGAGGCGACCAAGGACCGCGAGGTCGCGAAGCTGATGGCCGGCGCGCTGGCGGAGGCCACGTGAGCGACCTGACCCAGGCCACGAGCGTGAACGGCACGGGTGTCTCGCACGACGACCTGCTCGTCGTCGAGAACCTGACCAAGTACTTCCCGGTCACGCGCGGGATCGTCTTCCAGAGGGAGGTCGCGTCGGTCAAGGCGGTCGACGGGGTCAGCTTCTCGGTCAAGCAGGGCGAGACCCTCGGCGTCGTCGGCGAGTCAGGCTGCGGCAAGTCGACGATGGCCCGCTGCATCATGCGCCTGCTCGATCCGACGAGCGGCCGGATCACCTTCGACGGCCGGGACATCACCCACCTCTCCAGGACCGACATGCGCCCCGTCCGCCGCGAGCTGATGATGATCTTCCAGGACCCGTACGCGAGCCTGAACCCCCGCAAGCGCGTCGGTTTCATCGTCGCCGAAGCCCTCCAGGTGCACAAGATCGGCACCGAGTCCGAGATCAAGCGCCGCGTCCAGGAGCTGCTCGAGGTCGTCGGCCTCAACCCGGAGCACTACAACCGCTTCCCGCACGAGTTCTCGGGCGGCCAGCGGCAGCGGATCGGGGTCGCGCGCGCGCTCGCCGTCAACCCGAAGGTGATCGTCTGCGACGAGCCCGTCTCGGCGCTCGACGTCTCCGTCCAGGCGCAGATCCTCAACCTGCTCAAGGACCTGCAGAAGGAGTTCGGGCTCACCTACGTGTTCATCGCCCACGATCTCAACGTCGTCCGGCACATCTCGGACCGCGTGATGGTGATGTACCTGGGCAAGGTCGCGGAGATCGCCGACCGGAACCAGCTCTACATCGAGCCGAAGCACCCCTACACGGGCGCCCTGCTCTCGGCGGTGCCGATCCCCAACCCGGAGCTCGGCCGGCAGCGGCAGCCGATCGTGCTCGAAGGCGACGTCCCCAGCCCGATCAACCCGCCGAGCGCCTGCCGCTTCCATCCGCGCTGCCCCCGCTTCCACGAGGGCCACTGCGACGTGGAGGAGCCGCTGCTGCGCTCGTTCGGGCACGGCCATGTCGCGGCCTGCCACTACCCGCTCGAGCACTGGCCGATGAAGGCCGACGAGATGCGGATGGGCGGCAAGGCCGTCCGGACCACCTCCGCCTCGAGCTAGGGGCGGGCGCGTGCTCCGCGCGGCGCTCAGGAGATTCGGGCTGGTGCTCGGGGGCGCCGTCGCCGGCACCGCAGCCCTCTCGCTGCCCGCGGGCCTCGCGCTCGGCGCGTCGGCCTGGCGGTCGCTCGCGGTCGGCTATTACCTCGTCGGCTGCTTCCTCCTCGTCAGCGGCTTCTTCCTCGGGAACCGGGGGCCGATGCGGATCACGAACGAGGAGTCGCTCGTCGGCCTCCGCCGCCCGCGCCATCTCCGGGCTGCGGGGCTCTCCGAGCAGAGGGACTCGATGAACGGGTCGTTCCTGATGGTCGTGATCGGCCTCCTGATCCTCGTGCTCGCGATCGCGGTCGACCCACGCGTCCGGCTGATCTGACTCGTTCGGGGGGTCTCGCTAACTTCACCGGGTCGCTATCGTCTAGATAGTCATGACGCGCCGCCCGCGAGGGGTTTTGTGCGAGCGGGCCCGTAGCTGGGCCGCGCTGGCACCCGACGGAGAGCTCTCCGAGCTCGAGCACCGCCTGCTCCACGCGCATCTCGCGCGCTGCGGCGGCTGCCGGCGCTTCGCCGGCCATGTCACCGAGATCACCGAGGTGCTGCGTCGCGAGCGCCTGACGCCGCTCTCGCGCCCGCTCGAGGTCGCGATGTGGCGCCGGTCGAGCACCTTCGCCCGGATCCGGACCGTCAGCGCGGCCGCGGCCGTCGCCGTGATGGCGCTCGGAATCGCCGCGCGGGCGCCGCTCCCGATGGACGGCTCCTCCAGCCCTCAGACGCTCCGGTTCGAGCCCGCCCCGGTGCTGACCGATCAGGTGCGGGAGCTGAACGAGCTCCGCGACTTCCGTCGCGAGCTGCTCGTCGGCCCGCAAAGCACGGTCCGCCACTTTGGCGACCAGCCCGCCTGACGCGTGCTCGCGAACCTCGTCACCGCCCACTGCTGACGCCTCGACCACGACGCCCGGGTGGCGTCGTCTCTCGCCCTCGCCGCGACGGCGGGTGAACCGAGTCGGCGCCGACGGCGCTCGGGTACGATGAGCGCGCATTTGCGGCGGTTCCTCGCCGCGTCCCCGCACACGAGCGACGCCCCCGCAAGAGCCGGGGGATCACAGGAGACACATGTCTGAGCAGGCCCAGAACGGCAAAGGCAACGTCGGCAGCGTCGTCGAGATCAAGGGCGTCGTGATCGACGCCGTCTTCCCCGGCACGCTTCCCGCGATCTACAACGCCCTCGAGATCTCGATCGCCGGGGCGGCGGGCACGGAGGCGTCGACGCTCGTGGCCGAGGTGCAGCAGCACCTGGGCGACGACCGCGTCCGCGCCGTCGCGATGGACACGACCGACGGGCTCGCCCGCGGGGTCGATGTCATCGACACCGGCAAGCCGATCTCCGTCCCCGTCGGGGACGCGACCCTCGGCCGGATCTGGAATGTGATCGGCGCGCCCGTGGACAACAAGGAGGCCGCCGGTGCCGACGTCGAGCGCTGGTCGATCCACCGCGACCCGCCGGCCTTCCGCGACCTCTCTCCGTCCGTCGAGATCTTCGAGACCGGGATCAAGGTGATCGACCTGATCGCCCCCTATATCAAGGGCGGCAAGATCGGTCTCTTCGGCGGTGCCGGGGTCGGCAAGACCGTGACGATCATGGAGCTGATCCACAACATCGCCCAGCAGCATGGCGGCGTCTCCGTCTTCGCCGGCGTCGGCGAGCGGACCCGCGAGGGCAACGACCTGATGCTCGAGATGGAGGAGTCGGGCGTGATCGACAAGGTCGCGCTCGTCTACGGCCAGATGAACGAGCCTCCGGGAGCGCGCCTGCGCGTCGGCCTCTCCGGCCTGACGATGGCCGAGTACTTCCGCGAGCAGGGCCAGGACGTCCTCTTCTTCGTGGACAACATCTTCCGGTTCGTGCAGGCCGGCTCCGAGGTCTCGGCGCTCCTCGGCCGGATGCCGAGCGCCGTCGGCTACCAGCCGACCCTCGCGACCGAGATGGGCCAGCTCCAGGAGCGGATCACCTCGACGAGCCAGGGCTCGGTCACCTCGATCCAGGCGATCTACGTGCCTGCCGACGACCTGACCGACCCCGCCCCGGCGAACGTGTTCGCCCACCTCGACGCGACGACGACCCTGTCGCGCGCGATCGTCGAGAAGGGGATCTACCCGGCCGTCGACCCGCTCGACTCGACCTCCCGCGCGCTTCAGCCCGGGATCGTCTCGGACGAGCACTACGCGGTCGCGACCGAGGTGCAGCAGATCCTCCAGCGCTACAAGGACCTGCAGGACATCATCGCCATCCTCGGGATGGACGAGCTGACCGACGAGGACAAGCTCGCCGTGTCGCGCGCCCGCAAGATCGAGCGGTTCCTCTCGCAGCCGAACTTCGTCGCCGAGCAGTTCACCGGCACCCCGGGCCAGTACGTCAAGCTCGAGGACACGATCGCCGGCTTCCGCGAGATCATCGAGGGCAAGCACGACGAGCTGCCGGAGTCCGCCTTCTACATGGTCGGCACGATCGAGCAGGCCGTGGAGAAGGGCGCCGGCCAGGCCGCGGCCGCCTAGCTCCGTGGCGGACACGCATCCCAAGTTCGAGGTCTCCCTCACCACCCCGGAGGGCGATGCCTTCCGGGGCGACGCGGAGATGCTCGTCGTCCCCGGCGCCGCCGGCGACATCGGCGTCCTCGCCCGGCATGCGCCGCTCGTCGCGACGCTGCGAGCGGGCTCGACGCGCGTCTACATCGACCGCGCCTCTGAGGAGGTGCTCGAGTTCGCGACCGGCCCGGGCTTTTTCAAGGTCGAGCTGGACAAGGCGATCGCGCTCGTCGACGACGCCGTCGACGTCCGCGAGATCGACGATGCCCGCGCCCAGGAGCAGCTCGAGACGGCGAAGGCCGAGCTCGAGAAGGTCGAGAGCGGCGACTCGACCTCCGACCGCTGGCAGCTCGAGCAGCGGATCAAGCACGCCGAGAACCAGCTGTCGGTTTCGGGCCGCACTTAGGGCCATGAAGGCAACCGTCTCCGAGACACGCGAGGTCGCGCAGGGGACGCTGATGGTGCTGTTCGCGGTTGACGGCTACCCCGACTACCGGCCCGGGGCCTACTTCTGGGTCGAGCTGCCCGATCGCGGCCACCAGGATGAGAAGGGCCTTCGCCGCCACATCTCGCTGATCACCTCGCCGACCGAGCGGGGGGTCGTCGGCCTCGCGACCCGGCTGCGGGACACCGCCTTCAAGCGGACGCTCGCCGAGCTCGAGGTCGGGGACGAGGTCGAGGTGGAGGAGCCGAAAGGCTCGTTCCTGCTCCCGGAGGACACCACGCAGGAGTACGTCTTCGTCGCGGGCGGGATCGGGATCACCGTCTTCCGGAGCATGCTCCGCTCCATCCGGGATACCGGCGAGGCGTACCGCGTCACCCTCGTCTACTCGAACCGGGACCGGGCCTCGTCCGCGTTCCTCGAGGAGCTGACGGAGCTCGAGCGGGAGCTGCCCGACTTCCACCTCGTCCTGACGATGACCGAGGACGAGGGGTGGGAGGGCGAGTCGCGCCGCCTCGACGCCGCCGTGCTCGCCGACCTGCTCGGCGGTCTCGAGGGCAAGCGGTTCCTCGTCGCCGGCCCGCCGCCGATGACCGAGGCGGTCGTCGCCGCGCTCCACGGAGCGGGCGTCCCGGAGGAGAGCGTCACCGCCGACTCCTTCAGCGGCTACTAAGCCGAGCCGAGCACGGACTTAGTTGCTCTGAGCAACTAGCGCGTCTTTCTCCACGTTGACGGCGAGCTCTCGTGACTCGCGGCGAGGCACCGTGAAGGGGTGCGTCGTTTTGCGCCTCGTTATCCCGTCCGCATCTTCACGCTGATCGAGCAGCTCGACGACGAGCGGACGTCGCTCGCCGAAACGGCGCGCCGGGTCGGAGCCGCCGCCGCGGCCGAGGGGCTGATCAGGCCAAGCCCGGTGCACGTTCGCCGGCTCGCGGGCGAGCTGCGCCGGCTCAGGGCGGAGGATCGGGAAGTCCGGAAGGCCGCCGTGAAAGAGCTAACCCGCCTGCTGCCCTATGCGCCCGGCAACGTGTACGAGGCCGCCGCCGCGGCCGCGGAGACGCGCGCGCGGATCGAACGGCGACGGAGGAGAGAGGCGACTTAGTTGCTCTGAGCAACTAAGTCGGTCGTCGCTCGGCGCATGTCGGCTCGCCGCCCCCCGCGCGGTCAGCTAGCCTTCACTCGACCTGGAGAGCTTTGAAGGCAGCTTGGCGACCAGGAGAAAAACGCCTAAAGAGCCCGTGGGACAGCGTTCCGCCCTCTTTCGGCAACCGTGGAGGGACGAGTGAGCGCAGAGGCACGACTTCGGGAGTTGCTGGACGAGCGGATCGTCGTTCTCGACGGCGCCTGGGGCACGATGCTCCAGAACGCCGGCCTCGAGGCGGCCGACTACCGCGGCGAGCGCTTCCGCGACCACCCGCGCGACCTCACCGGCGACCCCGACCTGCTCAACCTGACCCGGCCGGACGTGATCCTCGACGTCCACCGGCAGTACCTCGCCGCCGGCGCCGACATCACGACCACGAACACCTTCACGGCGACGAGCATCGGCCAGGCCGACTACGGGCTCGAGCACGTGGTCCGGGAGATGAACCTCGAAGGGGCGCGGCTGGCGCGCCAGGCCGCAGACGAGGCGGGCGGGCGTTTCGTCGCGGGGTCGGTCGGCCCGCTCAACGTCACGCTCTCGCTCTCGCCGCGCGTCGACGAGCCTGCCTACCGGCCCGTCTTGTTCGACGAGGTTCGTGCCTCCTACGCGGAGCAGATCTCCGCGCTCGCGGAAGGAGGCGTCGACCTCCTGCTCATAGAGACGATCTTCGACACGCTAAACGCCAAGGCCGCGATCGCGGCAGCCCGTGAGGCCGCGCCGCAGCTGCCGCTCTGGATCTCCGTCACGATCGTCGACCTTTCCGGGCGGACGCTCTCTGGGCAGACCGTGGAGGCGTTCTGGGCGTCGGTCGAGCATGCCCGGCCGCTCGTCGTCGGTGTCAACTGCTCACTGGGCGCCAAGGAGATGCGGCCTCACGTCGAGGAGCTCTCCAGGCTCGCCGACACGTACGTCAGCTCGCACCCGAACGCCGGGCTCCCGAATGCGTTCGGCGGCTACGACGAGCAGCCGCACGACACGGCGGCGCTCCTGCACGAGTTCGCGACCTCGGGCTTCGTCAACGTCGTCGGCGGCTGCTGCGGGACGACGCCACAGCACACGGCGCAGATCGCCGAGGCGGTGCGCGGCCTCGAGCCACGGCGGCTCGAGCTCGTCCGAGACGGGCACGAGCACCGGACTCGTTTCAGCGGCCTGGAGCCGTTCGAGCTCGGCCCCGACGTCGGCTTCGTGATGATCGGCGAGCGGACGAATCTGACCGGCTCGGCGCGCTTCCGGCGTCTGATCGAGGCCGGCGACTACCAGGGCGCCGTCGACGTGGCGCTGGAGCAGGTCCGGGGCGGGGCCAACATCCTCGACGTGAACATGGACGCCGACCTGCTGGACGGAGAGCAGGCGATGACCACCTTCCTCAACCTGATCGCGACGGAGCCGGAGGTCGCCCGAATCCCGGTGATGGTCGACAGCTCGCGCTGGGGCGTGCTCGAGGCCGGGCTCAAGTGCGTGCAGGGGAAGGGGATCGTCAACTCGATCAGCCTCAAGGAGGGCGAGGAGCAGTTCCTCGAGCAGGCGCGCCGGGTCCAGGACTACGGGGCCGGGGTGGTGGTGATGGCGTTCGACGAGCAGGGCCAGGCGGACACCGTCGAGCGCAAGGTCGCGATCTGCGGGCGCGCCTACGACCTGCTCACGCAGCAGGCGGGCTTCGCGCCGCAGGACATCGTCTTCGACCCCAACGTGCTCGCGGTCGCGACCGGGATCGAGGAGCACAACCCGTACGCGAAGGCGTTCATCGACTCGCTGAAGCTGATCAAGGAGCGCTGCCCCGGCGTGCACACGAGCGGCGGGATCTCCAACCTCTCCTTCTCCTTCCGCGGCAACGACGTCGTCCGCGAGGCGATGCACTCGGCCTTCCTCTACCACGCGATCCGCGCGGGACTCGACATGGGGATCGTCAACGCCGGCCAGCTCGTCGTCTACGAGGACATCCCCGCCGACCTGCTCGAGCGGGTCGAGGACGTGATCTTCGACCGCCGTCCCGATGCGACCGACCGGCTGGTCTCGTTCGCCGAGAACGTGAAGGGGGAGGGGACGAAGCGCGAGCTCGACCTCTCCTGGCGTGAGGCGCCGGTCGGAAAGCGGCTCTCCTACGCGCTCGTCCACGGCGTCGTGGACTTCATCGAGGAGGACACCGAGGAGGCGCGCGCCGGCGCAAGCCGGCCGCTCGACGTGATCGAAGGGCCGCTGATGGACGGGATGAAGGTCGTCGGCGACCTCTTCGGGGCAGGGAAGATGTTCCTGCCGCAGGTCGTGAAGAGCGCCCGGGCGATGAAGCGCGCCGTCGCCTACCTGGAGCCGTTCATGGAGGCGGAGAAGGAGCTCGCGCTCTCGGAGGGGCGGACCGACGGCGGCCGCGTCCAAGGGAAGATCGTGCTCGCGACCGTCAAGGGCGACGTCCACGACATCGGCAAGAACATCGTCGGCGTCGTGCTCGGCTGCAACAACTACGAAGTGATCGACCTCGGCGTGATGGTGCCGAGCGACCGGATCCTCGACACGGCGGTCGCGGAGGGTGCGAACGCGGTCGGGCTTTCCGGCCTGATCACCCCGTCGCTCGACGAGATGGTGCATGTCGCGAAGGAGATGGAGCGCCGCGGCATCGAACTGCCACTCCTGATCGGGGGCGCGACGACCTCGCGCCAGCACACCGCGGTCCGGATCGCGCCCGCCTACGGGCGCCCGACCGTGCACGTCCTCGACGCCTCCCGCGTCGTCGGCGTCGTCTCCGACCTACTCGACCCGGGCCGGGCGCTGACGCTTGACACGGAGAACCGGGAGGAGCAGGAGCGGCTGCGCGAGCAGTACGCCGAGAAGGAGCGCCGCCCGTTGCTCCCGCTCGGCGACGCCAGGGCGAACCGGCCCGAGCTCGCCTACGACGACCGGGTGACGCCGGCGTTCACGGGGACGCGGACGGTCTCCCCGTCGCTCGCCGAGCTCGCCGCGCTGATCGACTGGCAGTTCTTCTTCCACGCGTGGGAGCTGAAGGGCAAGTTCCCCGCGATTCTCGACCAGCCTGCGGCGAAGGAGCTCTACGACGACGCGCTGGCGCTGCTCGAGGAGATCGTGAGCGGGGAGCTGCTGCGCGCCGAGGGCGTCTACGGCTTCTGGCCCGCCCATGCCGAGGGCGATGACATCGTGCTGGGGAACGGGACACGCTTCCCGATGCTCCGCCAGCAGGCGGCCTGGGGTGACTCGCGGCCGAACCGGTCGCTTGCCGACCTCGTCGCGCCCGAAGACGATCACGTAGGCGCGTTCGCGGTCGGGATCCACGGCGCCGACGAGCTCGCCGCCCGCGCGGAGTCAGACCAGGACGACTACCGCTCGATCATGGTCAAGGCGCTTGCCGACCGTTTCGCCGAGGCGTTCGCCGAGTACATCCACCTCGAGGCGCGCCGCGCCTGGTACGAGCCCGGCGCGGCGCCGACGCCCGAGGAGCTCGCCGCCGAGAGCTTCCGCGGGATCCGGCCCGCGTTCGGCTATCCGGCGTGCCCCGACCACTCGGAGAAGGGGCGGCTCTTCGAGCTCCTCGACGCGCCCAGCCTGGGGCTGACGCTGACGGAGTCGTTCGCGATGCTGCCCGCCGCGGCGGTCAGCGGGCTCCTGTTCGGGCACCCCGAGTCCCGCTACTTCTCGGTCGGCCGGATCGCCCGCGACCAGGTCGAGGACTACGCCGTGCGCAAGGGGATGACGGTCGAGGAGGCGGAGCGCTGGCTGCGCCCCAACCTCGGCTACGAGCCGTCCGCCTGAGCCGCCATTAGGCAGCAGGGGGGCGAGGGTGCTAGCGTCGCAGGCGTGCGTCGCCTGGGTCTCGTCAGCCGCGCGCCCGACTACCGCCGGCTGTTCCTCGCCACTCTCGGCTCGGGTGCAGGCACCTATCTCGCCGCGATCGCGCTCACGGTGGACGTCTTCGACCGGACCGGGTCGGGGAAATGGGTCAGCGCCCTCCTGATCGCCGACTTCCTGCCGATCATCCTGATCGGCCTGCTGCTCGGCCCGCTCGTCGACCGGGTCTCGCGCCGGGGCCTCCTGATCTCCTCCGATCTCGCCCGCGCGGCGATCTTCGTCGTACTCCCGTTTGCCGGCAGCGCCACTGCGATCGTCGTGCTCGCGTTCCTGTCCGGCGTCGCGACCGGGTTCTTCCGGCCCGCGGTCTATGCCGGGATGCCGAACCTCGTCGACGACGAGGACCTGCCGACCGCGAACTCCCTCCTCCAGGCGGCCGAGAACCTGACGTGGATGATCGGGCCGGTCGTGGGCGGGATCCTGATCGCGGCGCAGGGGCCGAAGCTCGCCTACTGGGTCAACGCCGTCACCTTCGTCCTCTCGGCCGCCCTGCTGGCGCGGATCCCGGCCGGCCGGATGCAGGCCGGCCACGTCGAGAGCGCCGGGCACTGGAACGACCTGCGCGCCGGGTTCCGGCTCGTGCTCGGCTCGCCGGCACTCCGGACGGTGCTCATCGTCTGGAACGTCGTCCTGCTCGGGAACGCCGCCGTCAACGTGGCGGAGGTCGTGCTCGCCAAGGTCTCGCTCGGCGCCGGCAACGTGGGCTTCGGGCTCTTGGTCGGCGCGTCGGGTCTCGGGCTGACGATCGGGAGCTTTGGGGCCGCCGCCCTACTGGAGCGGATCAGCGTGCGGGTCGCCTACGGGCTCGCGATCGGCGTGATGGCGGCCGGGTTCGGCCTCGCGGCCGGGGCGCCCGTCCTCGCTGTCGCCGTGGCCGGTGTCGTCGTCGGCGGGATCGGCAACGGGACGGCGATCGTCTGCAACTCGCTCCTCGTCCAGCGCGGGGCGCCGGACGAGCTCCGGGGCCGCGCGTTCACCGTGATCATGTCCTCGAACTACGCCGTCCTCGGGCTCGGCATGGCCGCCGCGGGGCCGCTCGTGGACCTCTACGGCGCCCGCTGGCTCTGGGGCGGGGCGGCGCTCGCGTTCCTCGGTGCCGCGACCACCGCGCTCGTGCTCGCCCGCGGGATCGGTGCCGAGGCCTCTAGAGTCTGAGCGATGGCCCGCGCCGATTGGACGTTGGACGAGCTCGCCGCAGGCGTCCGAGCCGGGGACCGGCGGGCGCTCGCCCGTGCGATCACGCTTGTCGAGAACGGCGACCCGCTCTCCTACGAGCTCGTCCGCGACCTCTACGCCGACACCGGCGCCGCGTTCGTGGTCGGGGTCACGGGGCCGCCCGGCGTCGGCAAGTCCTCCCTGATCAGCTCGCTCGTCCGGCATCTCCGCGCCGAGGACACGAGCGTCGGCGTCGTCTCCGTCGACCCCTCGAGCCCGTTCACCCAGGGCGCGCTCCTCGGCGACCGGATCCGGCTCTCCGACCACTTCCTCGACCCGGGCGTCTTCATCCGCTCCATGGGCACCCGCGGACATCTGGGCGGGCTCTCCGAGGCGACGCTGCAGACCGCGCTGCTCCTCGACGCCGCCGGCAAGGACGTCGTCTTCCTCGAGACGGTGGGAGCGGGGCAGAGCGAGGTCGAGGTGATCGGGATCGCCGACACCGTTCTCCTCGTCCTGATGCCCGGCTCCGGCGACTCCGTCCAGGCGTTGAAAGCGGGGATCATGGAGATCCCTGACGTGATCGCGATCAACAAGATGGATCACCCGGCCGCCAAGACGATGCTGAACGAGATCCGCTCCATCCTCTCCCTCGACCGCGAGCGCGCGTGGAAGCCGCCGATCGTGCTCACCGAGGCGACGCGCGATGAGAACGTGGCCGACCTCTGGGGCCGGGTCGCCGAGCACCGCGCGTTCCTGGAGCGCGACGGCGGCCTGGAGGAGCGGCGGCGGCGGAACCTCGCCGGCGAGGTCTTCGCGCTTGCGTCGAGCCGCGCGAAGGAGCATCTGCAGGAGACCGTCTCCGGGAGCCCCGAGTTGCGGCGGCTGCTGGACGAGGTGCAGGCCCGCGAGCTCGACCCGCTCTCCGCGGTTCGGGAGATCCTCGAGAAGGTGTATGGGATTGGCGACGGCAGCCGCGCCCAGGCTCTCTGACCTCGAGGCGGCGCGGGCCCGGATCTCCGGGATCGCGCGCGTCACGCCGGTCTACCCGTCGGACACGTTCTCGCGGCTCGCGGGCCGGCCCGTGCACCTCAAGGCCGAGAACCTGCAGCGGACCGGCGCCTTCAAGATCCGCGGGGCCGTGAACACGATCGCCTCGCTCTCGTCGGAGGAGCGCGGGGCGGGGGTGATCGCCGCGAGTGCCGGCAACCACGGCCAGGCGGTCGCCTGGGCGGCGCGGGAGGCCGGGATCGCCGCGACGGTCTTCATGCCGCAGGACTCCCCGATGGCGAAGGTGGAGGCGACCCGCGGCTACGGCGCGCGGATCGAGCTCGTCGGGGTCGGCTTCGACGAGTCGGTCGCGGCGGCGGAGGAGCGGGTCGCGGCGACCGGCGCCACGTTCCTGCACGCCTTCGAGGACGAGCGCGTGATCGCAGGGCAGGGGACGCTCGGGCTCGAGCTGCTCGAGCAGATCCCGGCCCTCGGCACGCTTGTGATCCCGATCGGCGGCGGCGGTCTTGCCGCCGGGATCGCGATCGCCCTGCGCGAGCTGCGGCCGGATGTGCGTCTCGTCGGCGTCCAGGCCGAGGCCGTCTGCCCCTTCGCGGGCGGGACGACGCACGGGTTCACGATCGCGGAGGGGATCGCGGTCAAGCAGCCCGGCGCCCTGACCTCCGCGATCCTGAGCGACAAGTTGGACGAGATCGTCACCGTCACCGACGAGCAGATCAGCCATGCGATCGTGCTCCTGCTCGAGCGGACGAAGCTGCTCGTCGAGGGCGCGGGCGCCGCATCCGTCGCGGCGCTGCTCGCCGGGAAAGTGCCCGGCGACGACGAGGTCTGCACGATCCTCTCGGGCGGGAACATCGACCCGACGCTCCTGATCCAGGTGATGCGCTTCGGGCTCACCGCCGCGGGGCGCTACCTCGTTGTCCGAACGCAGGTCGACGACCGCCCAGGCGGCCTGATCAAGCTGCTCCAGCTCGTCGCGGAAGCGCGGGGAAACATCGTCTCGGTCGAGCACCACCGCGAGGGGATGGCGATCCCGATCTCGAAGACCGAGGTCGAGCTGACCCTCGGCACCCGCGACGAGGAGCACTGCGCGGAGCTCCTGCGCACGCTCGCCGAGCAGGGCTACGAGGTCGAGCGTCTGAGCTGAGCGCTCAGGCTGCGCCGCAGCGGCGGAACTCGACCACGCGGCCGCCGTTGGCGGCCCAGTCGCCGACGCCGCCGTCCACCACCGGCCGGGCGTCGAGGCCCCGCGCGGCCAGGATCGACGCCGCGATCCCGGCCCGGGCACCGGAGGCGCAGATCGTGATCACTGGCCGGTCGCCGGGGACGTCGGCACCGCAGACGGGGAGGAGACGGTAGGGGATGTTCCGGCTGCCGGCGATGTAGCCCTGGTCGCGCTCCTCGCGCTCGCGGACGTCGAGCAACTCCGCGCCGCCGTCGAGCAGGCCGCGCAGCTCCGCCAGCGGGACCGGCACGATCGACTCGGGCCCCCCGCCGAGGAACGTGCCTGCGAGCTCGATGAACCCGACCGCGCGCAGCCCCGCGATCGCGCGCGCGGCCTCGCCCTCCGAGCCTGCCTGGACGACGACGGGCTCGGCGGCGTCGAGGACGAACCCGGCCCGTGTCGCGAACGAGCCGCCGTCGACGGGAACGTTGACCGCGCCGGGCCGATGGCCGGCGAGGAAAGCGCCGACGGGACGGACGTCGAGCACCTGCGCGTCGAGCCCGGCGAGCCGGTCGGACGTCACGGCCTCGACGACCGCGGGGGCGCCGACCCACGGGCCGCGGTTCAGCTCGACGATCCGCGCGAGGTTCGGCGGCTTGGGCGCACCGGCCGCCGCGGCGCTCGCCACGAACTCGACCTCGTTCTCGAGCTGGAGCGCGCGGTTGAACCGGCGCTCGAAGCCGATCGTCGAGGAGGCTTTCGAGCTCATTCCCTTGCCGCAGAGCGACCCTGCGACGTGCCCGGGGAAGACCTCGACCCCGTCGGGCAGCTCGAGCAGCCGGCGGAGCGAGCGGTAGAGGCCCGTTGCGCCCTCCTGCGCCCCGACCGCGAGGTCCGGACGCGCGGCATCGCCGACGAAGAGCGAGTCGCCCGTGAGCACGAGCCACGGCTCATCGGCCCGGGAGCGGTCGATCACCTCGAGCGCCGTGTGCTCGGGCCGGTGGCCCGGCGTGTGGACGGCGCGGAGCACGACCAGGCCGAGTTCGACCTCCGTCCCGTCGTCAAGCGGGTCGTGCGGATACGCGGCTTCGGCGGCGGGATGGATCGAGACAGGGACATCGTGGTCGAGCGCGAGCCGCCCGTGCCCGGAGATGTGGTCGGCGTGGGTGTGCGTCTCGATCGTCCGGACGATCCGGACGCCGCGCCGGGCGGCCTCGGCGAGCAGCAGCTCGACCGCGAAGGGCGGATCCACGACTGCGGCGATGCCGGCCTCTTCGTCGCCGATCAGATACGACGCACAGCCGAGGTCGTCGTCGACGAACTGCTGGAAGAGCATCGACCGCGACGCTAGCACGCGTCTCGGCTTCCTTTCTTGAAGCGAGAGGGTCTCAGCCGGTCCGGCGGCGTCGCTGCTGGACGATCAGCGCTGCGGCTGCGAGCAGTGCCGCCGCGAGGCCCCCCGCGACCCAGAGGACGGTGTGGCCGGCCGCCTGGGTGACGCTCGCGGCCGCGGGCGGCACGACGGTGACCGTCTGGCGCACCGTGATCGAGCGGCCGTCGGCGTAGCGAGCCACGAGGAGCAGCAAAAGCGGCCCCGGCGGGGTTGCCACGTCGACCCGGACCCGCCACTGCGACTCCTCGCCGACTCGGCCCGACCGCTCCGTCGAGAGGGTGGAGATCCCGCTGCCCGTCACGTCGAGCCCGGTCGGCTCGAATTCCGGTCGCAGCCCCGGGAGCTCGACCCGCAGCTCCACCTCACGGCCCGACGGAAGGAGCGAGGGAATCACGCTGATGTGCGCCGAGGCCGTGGCCGGGAGGAGCAGGGCGCAGGCGACTGCGACAGCGACCCGCCTCATCCCGTTATCCTCGCCGACGGCGTAACCGCGAGGTAAGGAGAGGCGTTTTCAGGTTTGGGGGTGGTAAACCCGGTTAGAAGAACCATGCGCCTCCAGCGTACGCGCGCACACACGCAAGGAAGGAAAGGACACACTTGATGAGGACGAAGACCCTTTGGTCGCTTCTGGCCGGGTTGGTTGCGTCCCTCGCTCTCGTTGCGGCCGGATGCGGCGGCAACGACAACGGAGGGAACGCAGCCGGCACCGGCGGCGACACAACGCAAAGCTCGGGTGGGAACGAGGCTGCCGACCAGTCGATCACGGTCAACTGGGGAGCGGAGCCGCCGTCCCTCGACCCCGGTCTGGCAAGCGACACCACCTCGGCGAACATCCTGCTCAACATCATGGACCCGCTCGTCCGGCTCGATGACAACCTCGAGCCCGTGCCGAGCCTGGCCGAGAGCTGGGACGTCTCCGAGGACGGGAAGACCGTCACGTTCAACCTGCGGGACGACGGCATGTGGACGAACGGTGACCCCGTTACCGCCCAGGACTTCGAGTACTCGTGGAAGCGGACGATCTCTCCGGAGCTCGCCGCCGACTACGCGTACCAGTTCTACGGGATCGTGGGTGCCCAGGAGTACAACGCCTGCAAGAAGAACTGCGCCGCGATCGCCGACAAGGTCGGTGTGAAGGCGGTCGACGACCGGACCCTCGAGGTCCAGCTGACGACACCGCAGCCGTGGTTCATCCAGCAGGTCGCCCATCACTCGTTCCTGGCCGTGAACAAGAAGGCCGTGGACCAGTTCGGCCCGAAGTGGACCGAGGCGGAGAACATCGTCACCGACGGTCCCTTCAAGCTCGAGAAGTGGGCGCACAACTCCGAGATCGATATCGTCAAGAACGCCGACTGGCGTGACGCGGGGAGCGTCAAGCTCGAGCGCGTCGACGGCCGGATGATCAGTGACGGCACGACCGCCGTCCAGGCCTTCGAGGCCAACGAGATCGACGTCATGAACGGTGGGCTCCCGACGGAGGAGATCCCGCGCCTGAAGGAGACCGAGGACTACCAGCAGTACCCGGGCCTCGGCACCTACACATACGGCTTCAACGTCAAGAACATCACCGA
>JBBQHQ010000026.1:0-23558 GCA_038324115.1 Gaiellales bacterium | reverse complement strand
CGCGGCCCGGATCCTCAGGTCGACCCCCGATCGTGCCAGGCCGCGAGCAGCTCCGCCTCGCGCCCGGGGAGGAGCCCCACCCCGTCAACGAGCTCCGCCTCCGCGAGCGTCGCCGCCACGGTGTCCTCGAGCGGGCGCTCCATCAGCCCTTGCTCGTGCGCCGCGGAGGTACTCGCCTGCATGAAGCTGCGCATCTCCCCGGCCGGCGCGACCCAGAGGGGCAGCTCCATCCACTCGCCGACGCCCTGTTCCTTGAGCCAGCCCTCGTCGACGTAGGTGAAGGTGGCGCCCGAGCCGGTGACGCGGGCCGCGCCTTCGGCTGGCGTGGCGCTGGTCCGGCTTGTCGCCTGTGGCGTCTGCCACACCTACCTCTACACACCCTCCGGCGGGCACCCCCCGGGGTACGCGCCGACGGTGCTCGGGCACGAGGGCGCCGGGGTCGTCGAACGCGTCGGCGAGGGCGTCACCTCACTCCGGCGGGGCGACCACGTCGTCACGCTCTTCTCGCCGCAGTGCCGCGAGTGCATCCACTGCCTCAGCGACCGGACGAACCTCTGCCTCGCGATCCGGGAGCAGCAGAACCTGGGCTACCTCCCCGACGGCACCACCCGGCTCTCCCGCGACGGCGAGCCGATCCGGCACTTCATGGGCACCTCGACCTTCGCCGAGTACACGGTCATGCCGGAGATCGCCCTCGCCAAGGTGAATCCCGAAGCGCCCCTCGAAGGCGCAGCGCTCTTCGCTTGCGGGCTCTCGACCGGGATCGGCGCGGCGCTGAACACGGCGAAGGTGCAGCCCGGCTCGACGTGCGTCGTCTTCGGCGCCGGGATGGTCGGGCTCGGCGCCGTGATCGGCTGCCGGCTCGCGGGCGCCGAGCGAATCGTCTGCGTCGACCTTTCGGAGGAACGGCTCGGGCTCGCCACCGGCCACGGCGCGACCGAGACGATGCTCGGCGGCCCGGACACGGTCGAGCGGATCGTCGAGTCGACCGGCGGGTTCGGCGCCGACTACACCTTCGAGGCAACGGGTAACGTCGGTGTGATGAGGCAGGCGGTCGAATCGGCGCGGATGGGCTGGGGCCTCTGCACCGTCGCAGGAGTTGCCGGCAAGGGCGAGACGCTGGACGTCGTTCCGCGCTTCCTGATCACCGGCCGTCGCATCGCCGGTTCCTCGTTCGGCGGGGTCAATGGCCGCGACGGCGTCCCGCAGCTCGTCGAGCGCTGGCTCGCGGGCGAGATCGACGTCGAGAGCTTCATCTCGCACCGCCTCAGCCTGGACGAGGTCGACCGGGGCTTCGAGCTGATGGAGGCCCAGGACGGAATCCGGAGCGTGATCGTGTTCTCGTGATCGTCGAGCGCGCAGAGCATCCCCAGTGGACGTCGAACGCGTACCTCCTCGCGGACGGGGACGGAGGCTACGGCGTGCTCGTCGACTCCAACGGGGTCGAGGAGCCGCTGCTCGCCCTCGTCGAGGAGCGCGGACTCACGATCACGCATGTCCTCGTCACGCACCAGCACATGGATCACGTCGTCCGTGTCGTCGAGCTCGGGCGGCTCTTCGACGTGCCCGTCGTCGGCGGCCGGCTGACCCGCGAGGCCGGCGTTCCGCTCGACGAGATCTGGGAGGACGGCGACGCGATCCGCTCCGGCAACCTCGAGATCCGCCCGATCGCGACCCCAGGTCACTGCCCCGACCACTTCGCGCTGCTCGTGAACGACACCGACGTCCTCACGGCGGACTGCCTCTTCAAAGGCACGATCGGCGGCACCGGCGGCGGCGGCCCGGACGGGTACGCGAACCAGCGCCACTCGATCATGGACGTGCTGATGGCGCTGCCGCCCGAGACACGCGTCCACCCGGGGCACACTCTCCCGACCACGATCGGCGACGAATGGGAGCAGAACCCCTTTATCCGGATTTGGCGCGGAGTCGACCTCGAGGGCGACGAGCCGTGCCGGGTGCGCGGCGAGGCCGCGACGCTGATCCTCTTCGCACCGGACTACGACGGCACACACAAGGCATGGGTGCGCTACGCGGACGGTCGCGACGCGATCGTCGGCGGCTCGCAGATCGAGCGCTAGCTCTGGTCCCAGACACGTCGTTGGCGGCGGGCCGAATACCTACATAGCGGTTTGGGTGAAGAACGGGATGCGCTAGGACTCCTTCGTCGTGCCCAGGTCGGATACAGCGCGACAGAACGGTTGCCGCCCCGCCTCGACTCGACGAGACTAGCTTTCATGGAAGTGGTCTTGGTCATTGCGACTGTCGCGCTTGTATTGGCTACTGGCGTCCTCGCGTGGTTCACACGTGAGCTCGCAACAGCAGCTAGCGAAACGCGCTTAGAGGCCGAGAAGACGCGGTTCGAAATGGAGGCGGCTCGCCATCTCAGCATTCAGCCTCAGCTCTCCTTTGATGCCGCTCCGATCGGCGGAGTTGCGGGTGTCCTCTTGATCCGGAACCTAGGTAAAGGTCCGGCACTGAAGGTAAGACTGAGATTTGAGTTCGTTGGACCGGACGAACACCGCGAATGGTTCCAAGACAGCATCGCGTCGGGCGAGAGCCACCAACTGAACCTTCCCGAACCCTTCAACAGCATCGACGAGGCACTAGCTTCGCCACTCCTTGTTCTGATAAGCGGGCGGATGACGGATCTCGATGGCCGCGAGGTTGCTGTTGCTGACGAGATACAGGTAAGTGAATGGTGGGCGACGACCGTCGCGGCCAAAGAACGCATCCTCGGTCGAGACAAGCTCATCGACGACCGCAGGACATAGACGACGAGAATGGGAAGGCTCACTTACACGAAGCGCAACATCGAGGAGTGGGATTTCCGGCACGCCATGCCGAGGCGTCTGCCAACTGACTTTGAGTACGACGGCGCCGGGGGCCTGTTTCTCATGGAGAACTACACCGAGGTGCTGCTTGTCGATCACACACGCTCGATCACGGCGACTTCACAGCCCTTCTGAGCCGGTCCGGCAGACGCCTTCGCCGTGTCAGCAAGGCGCTGGCGCGCGAGTGGCACAAGTACGGCAAGCTGCGACTGTCAGTGCTTCCACCTCCGGACGCATGATGCGCGTAGCGTCCTACATTGGATTCTTTGTCATGCTGGGCGTCGGAATCAATGCGTTCGCACGCGGCTCGGTCTGGCTCACCGCACTACAGCTTCTCGTGGCTCTCGCCATAGGCTGGTACTCGCTCGGGCTATACGCACGAGCAAGCACACGCGCTGCACATCGCTTCATGCATGGGGGCGCTACAAAGAGCGACATGGAACTTCTCGGCGAACTAGAAGGCAAGCCGCTCGGCGAGGCTTTCCGTGCAGCGATGTACGGTTCGGACCCGCAAAGGGACCGCATCTACAACGACATCGTCAGCCAACTTGGAGGCGAGGACGCCGCGCTAGCGATGGTCCAAGAACATGCCGGGGCAAACGACTGCGAGGTCAACCGAGAGGCGGCCGAGGTGCTGTTGGAGGGCTGGCGGTTCAAGGGCATCGTGCAAAACATCAGCTTGGGCGAATACCTGGATGCCGCGTGGGCCGAAATACACGCGCAGGGTGGCCTCTAACCGGCCGCACCTCGTCCGCCTGGCTCTCCCCCGTTTGACCCGCCTTCTCGTCCGATAGATCGGAGCGTCCTGTCTAAGCGCGATCCTCCTGCCCTGGAAGTGCACCCAAGGGGGTTGTGTGCCAGCCGACAGACTCCGCCGGGGCTCACGCGTGCGCATCCCTCGCGGCCTTCCAGCGGGGGTCGTCCCAGCGGATCAGGTCCGGGTCGATCCCCCGCTCGGCGGCGAGGTCGAGCGTGAGCTGGTGGAAGGGGACGATGTCCACGACCGGGTGCGAGGTGGGGACAAGCGTGACCTCGCAGCCGAGGATCTCCAGCGCCGTCATCGCCTGGGCGGCGCGCGTGGCCGCCGGCCCCTCGCCCTCGAGCACGAAGCAGCGGACGTGCTCGTCCACCCCGGCGAGGTGGCCGTGCAGGAGCTCCTCGAGCTGGAAGGCCTCCGCCGCCAGATAGACGCCCTCGCGGAGCTTCAGCGCCGCCTCCTGCGCGGTCGGCCAGTCGCGGCCGGCGCCCGCGATCAGGAAGCGCTCGTGCGCTGAGGTCGGGAAGGGGTCGGCGGCGAGCGCGTCTGCGACCGCGCCGGGGAGGCCGGAAACGTCCTCGCCGCGCAACGACGCCAGGACGGCGACCGCGCAGGTGTAGCTCGCGGTGTGGCAATAGCTCTCCTCCACCTCGGGCGTCGCGACGAGCACCTGGTCGCAGACCTCGGCGATCGGGCCGTCGGCCCTACCGGTGACGAGCCACTTCGGGCCTGGGAACGCCTGCGCCACCTCGAGCGTCAGCGGGGTCTCGCCCTCGTGGCTGACGAGGACGAGCACGTCCGCGTCCGGCGGCGCGAGCACGGCCTCGAGCGCGTCCACCCCGCGCCCGGTCGTTTGGGCGGCATGGAAAGAGGTGCCGCAGCCGACCGCCGCGACGCGTCCCTCGGGAAGACGCCGGCCGATCGGGATCCGCGCGAGCCAGTCGGGCTGCGCGGCGACAGCTCTCCGCATCTTTTCGCCGGCCACAGACACGTCTATACCATCCGACGCAGCGTGGGGGTCTTCGAGCGACACGAGCTTTCCAACGGCCTCCGGGTGCTGACCGCCCCGATGCCGCACGCCCAATCGGTCTCATGCTTCGTCATGCTCGCCGCGGGGTCGCGCTACGAGACCCCGGAAACGAACGGGATCGCCCACTTCGCCGAGCACATGTTCTTCAAGGGCACGAAGAACCGGCCGACGGCCCGCGACATCGCGGGCGAGATCGATTCGATCGGCGGCGAGTTCAACGCATTCACCGGCAAGGAGTACACGGGCTACTACGTCCGCTGCGCGGCCGAGACGCGCGACACCGCCCTCGACGTCCTCGTCGACATGCTCCGCAACTCGCTCTTCGACCCGGAGGAGATCGAGCGCGAGAAGGGCGTGATCGTCGAGGAGATGAACATGTACTTCGACACGCCGCGCGACTTCATCGGCGGCGTCTACGAGACGCTTCTCTACGGCGATCAGCCGCTCGGCTGGGACATCATCGGCCGCAAGGAGACCGTCCGCGGGGCCACGCGCGAGACCTTCCTGGATTACGTCGACCACTGGTATCGGCCGCAGCGGATGGTCGTCGGGGTCGGCGGCCAGATCGGCGAGGGACTCGACGAGAAGCTCGAGGAGCTGCTCGGCGACCTGGAGCGGGAGGAGACGCGCGAGCCGGCTCCCGTCGAGCCGGGGAAGGGCGAGGGCCGGGTCAAGGTGCACACGAAGGCCTCCGACCAGGCGCACGTCGTCCTCGGTCTCCGTAGCCGCCCGCTCGGCGACCCCGACCGGTACGTCCTCCAACTGCTCTCGACGGTGCTGGGCGGCGGCATGTCCTCGCGCCTCTTCACCGAGGTGCGGGAGCGCCGCGGCCTCGCCTACTACGTCTTCGGGACGAACCACTCCTACACGGACGCAGGCTCGCTCTACGCGCAGAGCGGCGTCGACATCAACCGGATCGACGACGCGATCACGACGATCGTGGAGCAGTTCCGGCTCCTCGCCTCGGAGGAGGTTCCGGCCGCCGAGCTCGAGAAGGCCCGCAACTTCAGCAAGGGCCGGTTCGTGCTCCAGCTGGAGAGCCCCCACGGGACGATCATGTACGGGCTCCGGCGGGAGGTGCTCGAGGGCCACTACGAGGATCCGGAGAACGTCCTCGCCGCCCTCGACGCGGTCACCGCGGAGGACATCCAGCGCGTCGCGCAGGAGATCGTCGGCGACGGCTTCCGGCTCGCGGTGATCGGCCCGTTCGACGATCCCGAGCGGTTCGAGAAGCTGATCTCCTAGCGGCCGGTGGTCGAGAAGTGCTGGTAGTCGCCGAACGCGGCGCCCCACTTCCAGCCCACCGACGCGAACGCCCGCACGAGCACGCCGCCCTCGACGGCCATCCCCTTCCGGTAGCGCGAGCGGTCGAGGTAGGCGCGGCCGGCGGTCGGTGAGACGCGGGCGCCCTGGACGTACGGGTTCTCGACCGTGTTCACGTCGATCGCCTCGCCGTAGGCGTGCAGCGACCAGCGGCTCGTCCCGCCGACGCGGCGGCAGTTGAAGCCAGAGGTGTTGTCGGCGTCCATCGAGCGGTCGTCGCTGCCCTTGTAGGCGGAGACGGGCCGGAGGCCGCGGATCGGGAAGCGCTTCGCCCAGAGGATCCGGAAGACGGCGAGCACGTCGGGCGCGACCCGGCTCGCGACCACGATCCGCCCGACCCGGGCGCGGCCATCGAAGCCCCAGTGGGAGACGACGACCGTCCTCAGCTTCCCGGGCGGAACCGGGCACCCGACGCGGTAGGAATGGCGGAGATCGGCCGCGGTCGGGGCGACGATCCTCCCGACGGGCGGGGAGGCGGCTTGTGTTTCCGAAACACAAAGTCCGGCCGCGACGGCCAGGAGCAGGAGGGCGATCCGCACGGTCTCAGCGTACTCTGGGAACGTGCTCGCGACCCTCGCCGCCACCGTCCTCCTCGCCGCCTGCCCCGCGAACGCCGCGAGCCGCACCGACGTCCCGGCCGCCACCCAGCAGCTGATCACGGTGGAGGCGCAGACGATGCGGACGACCTATGCGACCCTGACGACGTGGCGTCGCTCCCGCGGCTGCTGGGTAAAGGCGGGCGGGCCCTACACGGCGCGGCTGGGCAAGAACGGGCTCTCGGCGAGCCGGCGCGAGGGCGACGGGACGACGCCCACGGGAACCTTCCGGATCGGGGCGACGATGTACGGGAACGAGCCGAACCCCGGCGTCCGCTTCCGCTATCGAAAGCTCCGCTGCGGCGACTGGTGGGACGAGGACGCGACCTCGCCGACCTACAACTCCTTCCAGCACGTGCGCTGCGGCGTCACCCCGCCGTTCAAGGGCGGGAGCGAGGGCATGTGGCAGCAGCCGCGCCCCTATCCCCACCTCGCGGTGATCGAGTACAACACACGGCCCGTCGTGCCGGGCAGTGGCTCAGGGATGTTCCTTCACGCCCAGACCGGCGGACCGACGATCGGCTGCGTCAGCCTCCGCAAACCCGAGCTCGTGCGCGTGCTCCGCTGGCTGCGGCCGGCAGCCAAGCCGTCGATCTCGATCCGCGCGCGCTAGAGGAGACCTGCCGCCACGAGGACGTCGCGCCCGAACCTGCGCGCCACCTGCTCGCGGATCCCTGGGCGGTAGAGCTCGATCACGACGATCGTGATGCGGCCGCCGCGGTAGACGAGCGCCGCCGTCGTCTGCTGATCCGAGAGCCAGCCGATCTTCTGCGCGAGCACCGCGCCAGGGAGCCAGGGTCTGAGCAAGCCGACGTTCTGGGAGGCGGCTTGTGCCGAGGAGAGCACGCGGAGCCCTGCGGCGGCCTGGCGCTCGGTCAGCCCGAGCAGCGTCTGCGCCCTCGTGTCGCCGTGCGACGCGGCGTGGAGGCGATGCAGTGCCCGGCCGAGGTCGCGCGCCGTCGTGACGCGAGTGTGCGGCCCCGGCGGCGCGTAGGCGGTGGTCGCGCGATACGGGCCGGGGTAGGTACTCGAGGTCATCCCCAGCCGCCGGAGCCCGTCGGTGACGGCCGCATACCCGAGCCCGCCTGCGATCCGGTTCGCGGCGAGGTTCGACGACCAGTAGCCGATCTGGCGGGCGTCGTACCACCACGGGCTCTGCGCGGGGACGTCCGCCGCCCCCAGCGCAGCGACGACCGCGCCCAGCTTGACGGTGGAGGCGGCGGCGAAGCGCGTGTCCGCGCCGACGCCGCCGTAGCGGCCGCTGCCAAGCTCGTGGACCCAGACCGCGGCAGCGCCGTCGAACCGCGAGGCGAGCGCCGCGAGCCGGCGGCTCAGCCCCTCGTCGTGGAAGCGGGGCGCGACGCCCGCCGTCCCTCCCGGCAGCGGCGAGAGTCTGGCGGAGCTGCGCGACCCCTTCGGGCGGTCGAGCGCCTCCGCGGCGGCGACCTGCTTCCGGCCCGTGACGAGGAGCTCCGCCCGCAGCTTCGCGAGGCCCGGGCGCACCTTGCCCGCGGCGAGTACGGCCTCGACCAGCCGCCGCCCGGCCTCGTAGCGCGCCTGCGCCCCGTCCGGGTCGTTCGCGTAGGAACGCTGCGCGGCCGCGAGGTGCACGTCGCGGGCACGGAGCAGCTCGGAGTTCCCGGCGCCGGCGGGCGCGGCCAGGGTCAGGGTGGCCACAAGGGCGATCGCAAGTTTGCGCATGCGCACAGCTTCGCAGGGGTTGCAGCCGGGCCGAAAGGATGCGAGGGTCGCCCGCGTGAGCTTCGAGGTCGCAGCCGAGTCGTACGACAACTTCATGGGCCGCTACTCAGTCCAGCTTTCGCCCGGCCTCGCCGACCTCGCGGGGGTTCAGGCGGGCCAGACCGTGCTCGACGTGGGCTGCGGCCCGGGCGCGTTGACGACGGAGCTCGTTCGCCGCGTCGGTGCAGAGGCTGTCGCGGCCGTCGATCCGTCGGAGTCGTTCGTCGCCGCAGCCGAGTCGCGTCACCCGGGGGTCGACGTGCGGCTCTCACCAGCGGAGGAGCTGCCCTTCCCGGACGACGCCTTCGATGCAGCACTCGCCCAGCTCGTCGTCCACTTCATGAGCGATGCCGGCAAAGGGATCGGGGAGATGGCCCGCGTCACCCGGCCCGGCGGCACCGTGGCAGCCTGCGTGTGGGACATGGAGGGCGGCCGGGCGCCGATCTCGCCGTTCTGGCAGGCAGCGCGGGAGCTGAAAGCCGAGGCGCAGGACGAGTCCAGGCTCCCCGGGGCGCGCTCCGGGCACCTGGTGGAGCTCTTCGAGGCGGCCGGGCTGCGCGAGGTCACGGAGACCGAGCTCTCCGCGGCAGCGGAGTACGCCACCTTCGAGGAGTGGTGGGGCCCGTTCGAGCTCGGCGTCGGACCAGCCGGCGGGTACGCGCGGTCGCTCGACGAGGGCGGGCTCTCCGCGCTCCGTGAGCGCTGCCGGCAGAACCTGCCGGAGCCCCCGTTTACGCTGACGACGTGGGCCTGGGCAGCACGCGGCCTCGTCTGAGCAGGCCCCGGCGCGAGCTAAACGGCGCCCGACTCGGCGATCTGCGTGCCGGCCTCGCGAAAGACCGCCTCGATCCCCGTCCCGGGGCCGAAGGTCGCGACCAGCTTTGCCGGCTCGCCGCCGACGTTCGTGAAGCCATGCAGCGTCTGGCGCGGGATATGGATGAAGTCGCCCGCCCGGGCAGTGAACGCCTCGTCACCGACGTGGTAGTCGAGCTCGCCCTCGACGACGTAGAACTGCTCCTCCTCGGCCTCGTGGAGGTGCAGGCCCGGCCCGACGCCCGGCGGGACGCCGATCTCCATCGTCGTGTAGCTCCCGTTCGCCTCGCTGCTCGCGACGAGGAACCGCCAGGTGCAGCCAAAGGCGTCGTAGAGCGGACCCGTGTCCGCCGGGACGTGCACTAGTCCTCGGAGGCGCCGGAGGCCGCGCGTTCCGAGATCTCGCTCACGACCGTGGGGTCGGCGAGCGTGGTCGTGTCGCTGAGCGGCCGCTTCTCGGCCACGTCCCGGAGAAGGCGGCGCATGATCTTGCCGCTCCGCGTCTTCGGGAGCTCCGGGGTGAAGACGACGTTCGCTGGCTTCGCGATCGCGCCGATCTTCGTGGCGACGTGGTTGCGCAACTCCTCGAGCATCTCGAGGGAGCCCTCGTCGCCGCCCTTCAGCGTCACGTACGCGACGATCGCCTGGCCGGTCAGGTCGTCGGCGCGCCCGCAGACGGCGGCCTCCGCGACCTTCGGGTGGTCGACGAGCGCGGACTCGACCTCGATCGTCGAGATCCGGTGCCCGGAGACGTTCATCACGTCGTCGACGCGGCCGAGCAGCCAGAAGTCGCCGTCGCCGTCGATCCGGACGCCGTCACCCGCGAAGTAGACGCCGGGGTACTTCGACCAGTACGTCTCGCGGTAGCGCTCGTCGTCGCCGTAGATCCCACGCGTCATCGCCGGCCACGGCCGCTTCAGGACGAGGTAGCCGCCGCCGCCCGGCCCGACCTCCTCGCCGGCCTCGTTGAAGACGCCGACCTCGACGCCGGGAAACGGCTTCGTCGCGGAGCCAGGCTTCGTGGTCGTCACTCCCGGAAGCGGCGTGATCATGATCATCCCGGTCTCGGTCTGCCACCACGTGTCCACGACCGGGCAGCGGTCGCCGCCGATGTGCTCGCGGTACCACATCCAGGCCTCGGGGTTGATCGGCTCGCCAACCGAGCCGAGCAGCCGCAGCGAGGAGAGGTCGTGCTTCGCGGCGTGCTCCGGCCCCCACTTCATGTGGGCGCGGATCGCGGTCGGCGCGGTGTAGAGAATCGTGACGCCGTAGCGCTCGACGATCGACCACCAGCGCTCCTTGTCGGGGCAGTCGGGCGTCCCTTCGTAGAGGACGGAGGTGGCGCCGTTGCAGAGCGGGCCGTAGACGATGTAGCTGTGCCCGGTGATCCAGCCGATGTCGGCGGCGCACCAGTATACGTCCCGATCCGCTTTCAGGTCGAAGACGTAGTGGTGGGTGGACGCGGCGCCGACGAGATAGCCGGCGGTCGTATGCGTGATCCCCTTCGGCCGGGCAGTCGTGCCCGACGTGTACATGAGGAAGAGCAGATCCTCCGAGTCCATGGGCTCCGGCGGGCAGCTCGCGGGATCGTCGGAGACGTCGAGCTCGTGGTACCAGCCGTCACGGCCCTCGGTCATCGACACCTCGTTGCCCGTGCGGCGGACGACCAGCGCGCGCTCGACCCCGGGCGCGGCCGCGAGGGCATCGTCGGCGATCTGCTTCAGCGCGATCGGTTTCCCGCGGCGCCACGCCTCGTCCTGCGTGACGCGTCCGGTGCAGCCAATGTCGTTGATCCGATCGGAGCGCGTGGCGGCCGATACCCCGCCTAAAACGACGGTGTGCGCGGCACCGAGTCGCGTGCACGCGAGCATCGCGATCGCGAGCTCCGGGATCATCCCCATGTAGATCGCGACCTTCGTGCCCTTGCCGACGCCCAGCTCCTTGAGCGCGTTCGCGAAGCGGACGACGTCGCGCTGGAGGTCGGCGTAGGTGATCGTCCTCGTGTCGCCCGGCTCGCCCTCCCAGTGGTAGGCGACGCGGTCACCGTTCCCCGCCTCGACGTGGCGGTCGACGCAGTTGTAGGCGACGTTCAGCTTCCCGCCGAGGAACCACTTCGCGTACGGCAGCTCCCACTCGCACAGCTCCGTGAAGGGCTCGAACCAGCTGACGCGCTCGCGGGCCTCGGTCTCCCAGAACTCGTCCGGATCGCGGTCGTAGATCTCAGGCCCAGCGTTCGCCTGCGCTGCGAACTCCGGCGGCGGCGGATAGCTCCGCTCCTCCGAGAAGATCGTCTCGATCGACGACTCGCTCACAGCTCGAGCCCGTAGGGGTGGTTCGTCAAGACCTCGTGGCCGTCCTCCGTCACGAGGACGAGATCCTCGAGCCGGACGCCGAAATGGCCGCTGCGGTAGAGGCCCGGCTCGATCGCGATCACGTCGCCGGCGACGAGCGCCTCCCCGTTTCGGCCGAGCCCGGGCTGCTCGTGCACCTGGAGCCCGACGCCGTGACCCGTCGCGTGGACATAACCGTCCCGGAGCACCTCGCCCGGCTCCTTGTGCAGCTGGGTCTTCTGGCCGTTCTCGTGGAAGAAGTCGCAGACGGCGCGGTGGATCGCCCTGCCCTCGACCCCCGGCCGGACCATCCCGACCGCCAGGTCGAGCGCCTCCTTCGCGAGCCGGTGGTAGCGGGCGACCTCCTCCGGAGGCGAGCCGACAGTGATCGTGCGCGTGAAGTCCGTGAAGCAGCCGGTCTCGCGGTCGCGGGGGTAGAGGTCGAAGAGGACGACGTCGTCGCTCGCGATCTGGCCGGAGCCGGGGTCGTGGCCGACCGAGGTCTGGGCGCCATGGGAGACGGTGAAGGAGTCGGCGATCGCGCCGTGCTCGGCGAAGACGCGCTCCAGCTCGGCCTTGATCCGTTCGCAGGTGAGCGGGTCGCCGTCGAGCGTGAGGACGCCGTTCGAGCGGTCGGCGGCGCGCAGCATCTCCTTCGCGCGCTCGATCCCGGCTTCGACCGCGCGCGAGGCGCGGCGGATCCCCTCGAGCTCGGCCGCGCTCTTGACCCGGCGGCGGTCGTCGAAGAGCGGCTGGTCGACCTGGAGGGCGACCCCGGCCTCCCGGAGCCCGTCGGCAGCGGCGAGCGGGAAGGCCATCGGGACGGCGGCCTCGGCGATCCCGTGCGCACGGGCGACGTTGACCGCAAGCGCCGGCCACAGGGTCTGCCCGGTCGCGCCTCCGGCAACCAGCTCCTCGTAGCCGTACTCCTCGAACGTGTGCACCTGGAGATCGCCTGCGAGCGCCTCGACGCGGGAGAGCTCGAGCGAGCTGACGATCGCGTGCCGCTGCCCGCCCGCCTCGGCGTAGATCAGCGGGTCGCCGATCTCGACCGGCACCTCGTGCCGCAACTCGGGCGAGCGCTCGGTGTCGCCCAGGATCAGGACGTCCGTCATCGCGGGCGATCCTAACGGGTACGTTCTGACACGTGAGCGGTGCTCTGACCGACCTGCGGACGGCACTCGCCGAGCTGCACGATCTCGAACGTGCGCTCGGCGTCCTCAACTGGGACCAGCGCACGTTTATGCCTCCCCGCGGCGCAGCGGCCCGCGGCGAGGCGCTCGGGACGCTGGGCGGGCTCGTGCACGAGCGCTTCGTCTCGGACGAGATCGGCCGGCTGCTCGACGCCGCCGAGCCTGCGGTGGCGGGCCTCGACTACGACGCCGACGACGCCAGCCTCGTCCGGGTGACGCGGCGCGACTGGGAGAAGGCGAGGCGCGTCCCCGCCGAGCTGGCGGCGGCCTGGCTGCGCGAGGGTGCGAAGGCCCAGGCCGCCTGGATCGAAGCGCGGGCGGCATCCGACTTCTCGCTCTTCCTGCCGGCGTTCCGCGGCGTCCACGAGGTCGCGCTCCGCTGGGCCGAGTGCCAGGAGCAGGGCGACTCGCCCTACGACGCCTTCCTCGACGAGTACGAGCCCGGGATGAAGACGAGCGAGGTCAAGGCCGTCTTCGACGTGCTCCGGCCCGAGCTGACCGCGATCGTGAGCGAGGCGGGCGACCCGGCCGACGACTCGTTCCTCCACGGGGACTACCCGGTCGAGAAGCAACAGGCGTTCCTGGAGGAGGTGCTCCGGCGCTTCGGGTTCGAGGAGGGCGGGTGGCGGCTCGACCCGACCGTGCACCCCTTCGCGACCTCCTTCGCCCGGACGGACATCAGGATGACGACCCGCTACAAGCCGGACAACCTCCGGGCGCTCTGGGCGGCGATGCACGAGGGCGGGCACGGGCTCACTTACCAGGGCGTCGACCCCGCCCTCGACCGGACGCCGCTCTCCGGCAGCGCCTCGCTCGGGCTCGGCGAGAGCCAGAGCCGGACGTGGGAGAACCTCGTCGGCCGCTCGCGGCCGTTCTGGGAGCGCTTCCTCCCCGAGCTGCAGCGGCAGTTCCCGCAGCTGGAGCAGGTCTCGCTGGACGACTTCCTGCGGGGAGCGAACCGGATCGCGCCGGGCCTGATCCGCGTCGACGCCGACGAGGTCACGTACTCGCTCCACATCATCCTCCGCTTCGAGCTCGAGCAGGAGCTGGTGGACGGGACACTCGCGCTCGAGGACCTGCCGGAGGCGTGGAACGCGCGGATGCGCGATTTCCTCGGGGTCGAGGTGCCGGACGACGCGCGCGGCGTGCTCCAGGACGTGCATTGGACGCGGGCGGCGTACGGCTACTTCCCGACCTACGCCCTCGGGAACGTGATCTCGCTCCAGATCTGGCAGCACGTCCGGCGGGAACTGCCCGACCTCGACGAACAGATGGCGCGGGGCGAGTTCGGGGAGCTCTACGGCTGGCTCAGCGACCGGCTCTACCGGCACGGACGGAAGTTCACGCCGCTCGAGACGCTGCAGCGGGCGATCGGCGAGGACCGGATCGATCCGGCGCCGTACCTCGCCCACCTCCGCGCCAAGCTCGCCGACCTCGCGGCCTGATCCGACCGGCCGAACGGGCCGTGGCCAAAGACGGAGGGACTGTCCCCGTTTGTGTCAAAAGGGCAACTCTTTGTCCACAGGGTCGCTGCGGCTGCTGACGAGACGCCGTCCGTAGACTCAGGGCGATGGACGACGTGCTCGCTCGCTCCCAGGCGCTGGTCGACAGCTTCGAGGAGCTGGTGCGCTCAGAGGTGCCGGCCGGCGCCGAGATCTTCGACGTCCACACGCATCTCGGCACCGACATCGACGGGATGACGGGCGAGCTCGATGACCTCCTCCGCACCCACAACCGGGTCGGGATCGCCCGCGCGTTCGTCTTCTGCCTCGACGAGCCCGACCGCCACCCCGCCTTCCGCGCCGCCAACGACCGCACGCTCGAGTTCGGGCGCCGCTCCGAGGGGCGGCTGCTCCCCTTCGTCCGCCTCGACCTTTCCGAGTCGCCGATCGAGGAGGCGGTCCGCGCCCTCGACCTCGGCGCGCGCGGAATCAAGCTCCACCCCCGGGCGCAAAAGTTCCTCCTCGACGACGACCGGCTCTCCCCCATCTTCGAGCTCGCCGCGGACCGGAAGGTGCCGATCCTGATCCATGGCGGCCGCGGCCTGCCACCGATCGCGGACGAGCTCGCCAAGCTCGTCGAGCGCTACGAGCCGCAGCTGATCGTCGCCCACGCCGGGATCGCCGACCTCGCCGCCTTCGCCCGGAACTTCTCCGGCCGCCCCGGCGTCTTCTTTGACACGTCCGTCTGGAGCGCGCTCGACCTGCTCGACCTCTTCCGTCTCGTCGCCCCGGAGCAGGTGCTCTACGCGTCGGACTACCCCTACGGCCAGCAGCCCGGCTCGCTGCTGCTCGCGCTGCGGACGGCACGAACGTCCGGGCTCGACGACGACCAGCTCCGCGCGCTGCTCTCGGGTAGCGCGATCCGGATCGTCGACGGAGCCGAACCGCTCCCGCTGACCGCCCCCCGCGGCCCCCAGGAGATCTCGACCCCCGTGACGTTCGCCCGGATCCACCAGTACCTGTCCATGGCGACGCCGCTCCTCTGGATGCGCCAGCCCGACACGGTCGGCGTCCTCGGCCTCGCGCTCAACGCCTGCGACGAGCGGGCCAACGGCTACCGGGAGGAGACGGAGCGGATCCGCGAGCTGCTCCTCGTCGCCCGCGACCTCTGGCGGATCCTGCCCGAGGCGGAGGGCGACGACGTGCGCCGGACGGCGAGCGCCGCGTTCCGGCTCGTGCACATGGCGAACCTCCTCTCCGTGACGCCCCGTGCCTGAACTGCGCGTCAACGGCCACGCCTACGCCTTCGAGTCGCCCGTCGGCCGGTCGCTCGCCGACGTCCTCCGCGACGACCTCGGTCTGACGGGGACGAAGGTCGCCTGCGGGGAGGGGCACTGCGGCGCCTGCACGGTCCAGCTCGACGGCACGCCCGTGCTCTCGTGCATCACGCTCGTCCACACGGTCGGCGAGCGCGAGGTGACGACGATCGAGGGGCTGCGCGACCACCCGCTCGTCGAGGCGTTCGTCCGCGCCGACGCGCTCCAGTGCGGCTTCTGCACTCCCGGCCAGATCGTCTCGGCGGCGGCGCTCGTCGCCGAGACCCCGGAGCCCACGCGTGAGCAGATCCGGCACGGCATGGCGGGGAACCTCTGCCGCTGCGGCGCCTATTCCAACATCGAGGAGGCGATCGCCACATGGCGAGACTGATCCGCACCGAGAAGGAGGTCGAGGGCCGCTACGAGGAGGTCTGGACGGTCGTCGAGGAGGACGCGCTCGAGCAGTGGCCTGCCGGACCGCTCGACGTCGTCGGCCGGCCGGCGGCGCGCCAGGACGGGCTCCAGCGCGCCCGCGGCGAGGCCCGCTTCACCGCGGACGTCCGGCTGCCGGGGATGCTGCACGCAGCCGTCCTCCGCAGCCCGCACGCCGGCGCCACCGTCCGCTCGCTCGATCTCGCCCCCGCCCTCGCGCTCCCCGGCGTCCATGCCGCCATCTCGTTCGAGGACGCCGACTTCCTCGAGCGCGAGCCCGGCTATCCCGGCGCGTCGGTCGCGGCCGTCTGCGCCGACACGCCGGAGCAGGCGCAGGCCGCCGTCGAGGCCATCCAGGTCGACTGGGACGTCCACGCGCCGCTCCTCGACCCGGACGAGGCGGTCGCCCGAGGGCAGCTGATCTCCGAGGGCCAGGACTACGTGCGCGGCGACGTCGAGCGGGCTCTCGCGCAGGCGGACGCCGTCGTCGAGGCGGAGTACCGGACGCAGTCCGTGCTCCACAGCTCGATGGAGACGCACCAGGCCGTCTGCGCCTGGGAGGGCGAGACGCTCGTCGTCCACATCTCGACCCAGTACATCTGGGGGGTCCGCGACGAGATCGCCGAGAAGCTCGGCCTCGACCGGGACAACGTGCGGGTCATCTGCGAGTACATGGGCGGCGGCTTCGGTTCCAAGAACGGCGCCGGCGAGTACACGCTCGCCGCGGCCGAGCTCGCGCGGCGCACCGGCCGCCCCGTCCGCTGCGCGCTCTCGCGCCGCGAGGAGAGCCTCGACTCGGGCAACCGGAACGCGACGATCCAGCGCCTCCGCGGCGGCGCCCGCTCCGACGGGACGATCATCGCGCTCAGCGGCGAGTACGTGAACGCGGTCGGCTGGGACGGCTGGGTCGCAGGCACGAACGGGCCGATGCAGATGCTCTACTCGGTCGAGAACGTGGCCACGAGCCTCCGTGGCGCCAAGCTCAACTCGGGCCCGATGAAGGCGTTCCGCGCGCCCGGCTTCGTCGAGGGCACGTTCGGCCTCGAGTGCCTGCTCGACGAGCTCGCGGCCAAGCTCGGGGTCGACCCGCTCGAGCTGCGCAAGCGCAACCACGCCGACCTCGACGTCCTCGACGGGCGCCCCTTCTCCTCGAAGAGCCTGATGGAGTGCTACCGGCGCGCCGAGCCGCACTGGGAGCGGCGGCACGAGGTGCGGGCGCGCTCCGACGAGACGTGGAAGCACGGCGTCGGCCTCGCCAGTCAGATCTGGTACGGCGGCGGCGGCCCGCCCTCCTACGCGTGGGTGCGCGTCGGCTCGGACGCGCGCGCCACCGTCGTCACCGCGATGCAGGACATCGGCACGGGCTCCCGAACGGCGATGGCGCAGATCGCCGCCGAGGAGCTGGGCCTGCCGCTCGACCGGGTCAAGGTCGAGCTGGGCGACTCCGCCCGCGGGCCGTTCGCGTCGATCTCGGCCGGCTCCTCGACGATCCCGTCGATGGGCCCCGCCGTGCGCTCCGCCGCCGGCGACGCCCGCCGCCAGATCGTCGAGCTCGCGGCCCAGCGCTGGCAGAAGGAGGAACGGACCCTCTCGCTCAAGGGCGGGCAGATCGTCTGCTCGGACGGCGGCTCCTGGCCGCTCGAGAGCCTGCTCGGCCTGCTCGAGGACGCCCAGATCCTCGGCACCGGCGCCCGCGGACCGAACCCGACGGGCATGCGCGTCCTCACCTTCGGCGTCCAGGTCGCAGAGGTCGCCGTCGACATCGAGACGGGCGAGGTGCGCGTCGACAAGATCGTCGCGATCCACGACGTCGGCCGGATCGTCAACCCGCTCGGCGCCAAGAGCCAGGTCGAGGGCGGGATCGTCCAGGCGATCGGCCACACGCTGAGCGAGCACCGCCTGCTCGACCCGACGACCGGGCTGGTGCTGACGCAGACGCTCGACGCCTACAAGCTGCCGACGATCGCCGACGTGCCCGAGATCGTCTGCGAGTTCATCGACGAGCCCGACTCGCACCTGACGAACCTCGGCTCGAAGGGGCTCGGCGAGCCGCCGATCATCCCGACAGCCGCGGCGATCGCGAACGCGATCCGCGACGCAACCGGCGCGAACATCCGCTCCCTCCCGATCGACCGAGCGGAGATGCTGCGGGCGCTGGCCGAGGCCGCCGCGCAGCGAAAGGAGAAGGTTGGAGCTCCTTCGACCTGAGTCCTCCGCGGAGGCGGTCGCCCTGCTCGGCAACGGCGCGCGCGCGCTCGCCGGCGGCACCGACCTCGTCCCGCTCCTCCGCGACGGGCTCGTGACCGCCGACGCCCTCGTCGAGCTCGGCCGGGCCGTGCCCGCGGGGATCGACGGCACCCGGATCGGCGCCGGGACGACACTGGCCGAGCTCGAGGCCAGCACCGAGATCCCCGACGCGCTCCGAGAGGCTTGCCGGCTCGCCGCCTCGCCCCAGCTCCGCGCGATGGGAACGATCGGCGGCAACCTCCTCCAGGCGACGCGCTGCTGGTACTGGCGGCTCGCCGTCCCCTGCTACCTCCACGGCGGCGACCGCTGCCACGCGCGAGACGGCCAGCACCGTGAACATGCGATCTTCGGGAACGAGCGTTGCGCCTCCGCCCATCCGTCCGACCCCGCCGCGGCCCTCCTCGCCCTCGGTGCCACCGTGCGCACCGACCGTCGCGAGCTGCCGGTCGCCGACCTCTACCGGCTGCCCACCGACGACGCCCGGGACGTGACCGCGCTGGAGCCTGGCGAGCTGCTCCTCGAGCTCGACGTGCCCCGCCCGGACGCGAGCGCCTACCTGAAGGCGATGGACCGGCAGCGCTGGTCGTTCGCCCTCGTCGGGGTCGCCGCCGCCCGGGTCGGCGGCGAGACGAGGCTCGCCCTCGCCGGGGTCGCCCCGGTGCCCTGGCTGCTCGCCGATCCGGCGGAGCTGGACCGCGCGACACCGCTCCCGGGCACCGCGTACAAGGTCGAAATCGCCCGCGCGCTCGTCAGGCGCGCGCTCGCCCGGACCGCCTAGACCACGCTACGATCCCGGGTCCATGCGGCTCCGCCTCCTCGCTCTGCTCGTCGTCACCGCCGTGTCCGGCACCTTCGCGGGTCTCACCGACAACGCCAGCGCGAGCAAGGTCGCGGTGGTGCTGCCGTCGCCCGCTGTGGCGCCGGAGCCGGCCCCGGCCGCGTGCCCGATCCCGGCGAAGTGGCGCGCCACGTTCAGGTACGCGGCCAATGACGCGAGCCTGCCGCTCGCGATGCTCGTCGCCGTGGCCAAGGTCGAGTCCCGCTTCGACCCGGGCGCCCGCTCGAGCGCCGGCGCGCACGGCCTGCTCCAGGTGCTCCCGTCGACGGCGGCCGAGCTCGAGCTGGACGCGCTCCATCCCAGCGAGAACGTGCTCGCGGGCGCCCGCTACCTGCGCAAGATGCTCGACCGGTTCGAGTCGACCGAGCTCGCCCTCGCGGCGTACAACGCCGGCCCGACCGCGGTCGAGGAGTACGGCGCCTCCCCGAACCCGGAGACGATCGCCTATGTGGCGAGGGTGACGACCGAATGGCGGAAGCTGGTCGGATGCGCCTGAGGGCCCTCCTCGTGCTCGGGCTCGCCCTCCTCGCCGCCGGGTGCGGCGGGAACGGCAACGAGAGCGCCGCCACCACGGAGGCGGACACGACCGCGGCCGCGGCCACCGGCGGCTCCCCGGCCACGGCGTGCGACACGGTCGATGCACCGGCGCCCAGGGAGGACGGGGGCCAGACCGCTCCGAAGGCGCCGCTCGACCCGCAGACGCGCTACGAGCTCGTGGTCTCCACGAACTGCGGCTCATTCACGATCAAGCTCGACCAGGGGGTCGCCCCCAAGACCGCCGCCTCCCTCGTCGCCCTCGCCAAGGACGGCTTCTACGACGGCACGACCTTCCACCGCGTCGTCCCCAGCTTCGTGATCCAGGGCGGCGACCCAACAGGCACCGGCGCAGGCGGGCCGGGCTACACGACGGTCGACGTGCCGCCTGACAACTCGAAGTACGTCCGGGGTGTGGTCGCGATGGCCAAGGGCGGTGCCGAGCCGCGCGGAGCCTCCGGGAGCCAGTTTTTCGTGGTCACCGGCGAGGACGTCGGCCTGCCGCCCGACTACGCGATTGTCGGGTTCGTGACCGAGGGCATGGACACGGTCATGAAGATCGATGCCCTCGGCGTCGGGGACGGGCCGCCGTCGCAGACCGTCGCGATCGACAAGGTCACGGTCCGGACGAGCTAATGCTCGGCGCCGTGGTGCTCGCCGCGGGAGCCGCCTCTCGCTTCGGCGCGCCCAAGCAGCGCCTGCTCCTCCCCGAGGTGCTCCGCCGGGTTCGAGCGGCCGGGCTGGAGGAGATCGTCGTCGTCGCGGGGGCGCACGCGCTCGAGTCCGACGCCCGGGTCGTCCGCTGCCCCGAGTGGGAGCTCGGCCCCGGAGCGTCGCTCCGCTGCGGCCTGCGGGCGCTCCCGGACGGGATCGAGGCGGCCGTGGTCGTGCTCGCGGATGGGCCGGAGCTCGCTCCAGCGGCGGTCGAGCGGGTCGTCGCCGCCTGGAGGGCGGAGCGGCCGTCGCTCGCTGCTGCGAGCTACGGGGGCGCACGCGGGCACCCGCTCGTGCTCGCCCGCGAGGCGTGGGAGTACGTCCCCGACGAGGGCCTGCGGCTGCGCGAGCCGCTCCTCGTCCCCTGCGACGATCTCGGCCCGCCCGGCGATGTCGACCGGCCGGCCGATCTGCCGGAAAGGTTCAGGAACGCGCCCGCCGAACCGATGTAGGTGTCGATGCAGCTCGCACCTCACTTCGAGGCCGTCACCGAGGCGGTCACCCAGGACCGTTCCCCACTCGCCTCGGCGCGGCTCCACCGGCGCCTCACGGTCGAGGAGGCCGCGAAGCGCTCCGGCCTGACCGTCGACCAGGTCGAGTGGCTCGAGGAGGGACGGGTCTATCGCTTCCCCTCGACCGACCACGCGATCCAGGCGACGCTCCTGCTCGCGACCGCCCTCGAGATCGACCGGCGCGAGGCCCGCGCGCTCGCCGGGCTCCCCGTGCCGCTGCGTCCGCTGGGGGTCAATCCGGTCGGCCGCCTCGTCGGCGTCGCCGCCCTTTCGGCCGCCCTGATGGCAATGCTCGCCTTCGTACTCGTCCCCGCCGTCTCGCCCCCCTCCACCGCGCCGGTCGACCCCGTGGTCGCCCAGGCCGCCCTGCTCCCGAAGCCGTGGAAGGTGAAGGTCGAGGTGCTGAACGGCGCCGGCGACATCACCTGGACGCGTCAGATCGCGAGCAAGGTGCAGTCGCTCGCCTACACGGTCAAGGACGTCCGGCGCGCCGACCGCTTCGACTATCCGGCCACGGCCGTCTACTACGAGCCCGGCGGGCGGCTGGTCGCGGTCCGCCTCGCCCGCCAGCTCGGTGTGGTCACGCGACCGCTACCCGGCGGCGACGACCCGAACCGGCTCGTCGTGATCGTCGGCCCGCAGCGCGGCCCCGGCTAGAGACCGCTCCGATCAGCGGTCGGGCTCCGGAGGAGCCCCTTTAGGGATCTTTGCGCGATCGGCGTCCGCTGCCAAGCGGATGCCGATCCTGCGCCTAAACGGCAGGGCGTTGGTCGCGGAGCTCGACGAGCTTCGCGAGCAGGCCGGCGGGCATCCGCTCGGTCGCTGACAGCCGGATATAGCGGCGCAGACGCTCCTCGAAGCGGTAGCGGCGACGGCAGTAGTCGCAGCCGTCCAGGTGCCCTTCCGCCACGACGACCTCGTCGGGAGTCAGGTCACGGTCGAGATATCCCTGGAGAAGCTTCTCGCACTTCTCGCAGCCGGGATCGTGATCGGTCATGCCATGGTCTCCTCGGCCAACGTCTGCTTCAGCAGTCTACGGCCGCGATGCAGGCGGGACATGACGGTGCCCATGGGCACGTCGAGGATCTGGGCAGCGTCGGCGTAGCTGAACTCGCCGATGTCGACGAGGACGACGACGTCGCGGAAGTCGTGCGGCAGCTCCGAGAGCGCCCCGACCACCGTGTCCTGGGAGAGCTTCTCGACGACGCGCTCCTGGTCGAGCGCCTGCTCGCCCTCGGCGGCCGCGAGCTTGTTCGCGAGGTAGTAGTCCCCCTCCTCGAGCGGCTGCTGCTGGGGCGTCCGCTGGATCTTGCGGCCGCGGTCGAGGTTCAGGTTCGTGAGGATACGGAGCATCCAGGCGCGCATGTTCGTCCCGGGCGTGTACGACGTCCAACTGCGGAACGCTCTGATGTAGGTCTCTTGCACGAGCTCTTCGGCCTCCTCACGCGAGCCGACGAGTCGGCGCGCTACCCGGTAGACCTGGTCGGCGAGATCGAGAGCCTCTTCTTCGAAACGCACCCGCCCGCGGGCCTCAGCCGCGATCCGTCGTGCGTCCGCTGGCTCGCTGTCGCCCACCACGTCACCCTACCAATCGATCTTCGTCCATCAACGAGCGCCCGGACGGGGCTATTCCCCGGTTGAGGTCGGCTGGAGCCGGGTACAGCAACGGCAAGCGAGAGGAGGCACGAGTGCAGGGTTACGACGTTCTCACGTTCGACGGCGAGAAGGCCGGCAAGGTCACCGGCAGGCAGGGCAGCTGCGTGATCGTCGAGCAGGGCGCGATCTTCAAGCACCGGCGGGCGCTGCCGGAGATCTTCGTCACCGTCGACGACGCGGAGAAGGTCGTGCGCACGACGGTCTCCAGGGAAGTGCTCGAGTCGGCCCCGGAGGTCGACGGAGACGTGGACGAGCGGGCGGTCTCCGAGCACTATGGGCTCGCGTCCGGCGACGCCGAACCGGGCACGCTCGGCTACGGCTCGCTGACCGAGAACGACCCGACCCGGACGAGCGACACCCAGGAGCAGCGCACGGGGGTCGAGCCCGCGGCGGCCGAACGGGCACGGGTCCAGCAGCACCACGGCGCGAACGAGGGGCCGAACGACCATCCCGAGTCACCGAGCCTGCTCGGCGACCGGAACAACTACGGGCGCTGAGCCCTAGACGGCTTCGCGGAAGCCGGCCTTCGCCAGCGCTTCGACGAGTGCCTCACGTGAGGTCTTCTCGTCGTCCCAGGAGAGCATGACCTGCCCCATCAGGTTCGCGTTCGCAGCCTCGAGCCCGTCGTGGCCGCGGAGCGTCCCCGCGAGTCGGCCGACGCAGCGCTCGCAGCGCACGCCCGTGACCTGGATCGTGTCCGACTGGGTTGCCACGCCCACTAGCCTAGCCGGATGACCTCGTCCGCCTGCTCGATCAGGAGCGGGTCGTGGGTGGCGCAGACGACGACGGCGCCGGTCGTGCGGGCGTGGTCGGCGAGGAGTGCGCCGACCGCCAGCGCGGACGCGCCGTCGAGCCGGGCGGTCGGCTCGTCCGCGATCAGCACGTCGGGGCGCGCCGCGAGCGCGCGGGCGAGGGCGGCGCGCTCGCGCTGGCCTGCCGAGAGCTCCGAGACGGGACGCTCGGCGTGCTCGTCCAGCCCGACGGCGGCGAGGGCCGACCCGACGCGTCCGCCGTCGGCCGTGCCCCGGAGCGCCAGCGAGAGCTCGGCGTTCTCCCGGGCGCCGAGAAACGGCACCAGCCCGACCGTCGGGCCGACGAACGCGACCTGCCGGCGCCGGAGCTCGGCGCGGCCGGCGCGGTCGAGCCCGGCGAGCGAGACGCCGCCCACGAGCACCTCGCCCTCGTCGGGGAGGTCGAGCCCCGCGAGCAGGTGGAGCAGCGTGGTCTTCCCGGAGCCCGACGGCCCCGTGA
>JBBQHQ010000025.1:0-23639 GCA_038324115.1 Gaiellales bacterium | reverse complement strand
CTGGTCCGCGCGCGGCTGATCCCCTCCTCCTGCGCCCGCTGCGGCAGGCCGCACGAGCGGCGCCACCTCGGCGAACCCGTCTGCACCTGCTCTCGCTAGGCGGCCGGGTCGGAGAGCGCGGGACCCGACCCGCGCACGAGGCTGCCGGGGAGCAGGGCGCCCTCAGCGGCGGCCCGCTCGAGCAGCTCGCCGACGATGTCCTGCGCCGCCTCGAGCGTGCGCGTGACGGTCTCGAGGGCCTGCTCGGACTGCCCTGCCTGGAGCGAGAGCTTGGCGAGCGCGAGCCCCTGGACGACGGTGTCGTTCAGCTCGAGCGCCCGCTGCCGACGCTCCTCGCTCTTCCGACGCACGGCCAGCCGCATCTCGAGCTCGTCCACGACGATCGCGGCGAGATCCTCGAGCGTCTCGATCTCCTCGGGCGTCACCTCGCGCGGTTCGACGTCGATCACGTTCAGGGTCCCCAGGTTGTAGCCGTCGGCGGTCCGCAGGGGCACCGCGAAATAGAACCGGAGCCCGAGCTCGCCCGCGACGAGTGGGTTGTCGATCGTGCGCACGTCCACTGAGGCGTCGGTGACGATCCACGGCTCCGCGTGGCAGATCGCGGAGGCGCAGAGCCCGGGCTCGCGGTCGATCTGCTCGACGTCGATCCCGTGGTGCGACTTGAACCAGATCCGGTCGTGGTCGACGATGCTGACGATCGAGATCGGCACGCCGAAGACCCGCGCCGCGATCGCCGTGATCCGGTCGAACGCCCCGTCCGGCGGCGTGTCGAGCACGTCGTAGCGGCGGACGGCCTCAAGGCGCGCTTCCTCGTTCTCGGGTAGCTGCAATGCGCTCACGGGCGGGACACTCTACTCATAGATCCTCAGCGGTAGGCGCGACAGTGGCTCGCCTCCCGCATCGGTCACGAGCCAGGTGTCCTGCATGTAGAGGCAGGTGTGCCCGTCCGCGGCGATCACGTGGGGGTGCATCGAGAAGACCATGTTCGCGGCCAGCTCGGTCTCGATCCCGGCGCCGATCTTCGGATGCTCGATCATCGTCATTCCGATCGAGTGCCCCGTGACGTGGCCGAGGTGGTAGCCGCGGTCCGAGAAGCCCTTCGAAACCGCGACGTGGACGTCGTTCGCGGTCGCGCCGGTACGCATCGCCGTCCGGGCCGCGTCGTGGTACTCGTGGTAGGCCTCGAGCATCCGCTGCACCTCGGTGCTCGGCTTGCCGATCGCGCGCGAGACCTCGACCCAGTGCATCCCTGGCCCGGCGATCTCGAGCGAGGGGACGACGTACTCCCCGAGTTCCGTGTCGGAGCGGGCGATCGTGAATTCGGCGCCGACGAGGACCATGTTCATCGTCAGCCTGCCGCAGCCGCGCTCGACGAAGAGGTCCTCCGCGACGGCCATCACCTCGGCGGCCGTCTTCCCGGGGGCGTAGGCGCCGTGAAAGGCCTCGAAGCCGTCTTCGTTGATCCGGACGCTCTCCCGCACCGACTCGAGCTCGGCGTCGCTCTTGACCGCCCGGGCGAGGTCGAACTCCTCGTCCCAACGGACGAGCTCCAGCCCGTCCAGGGCCTGGTAGTCGCGCACGGTCATGATGTAGTCGAGCCCGTAGACCCCGACCCGGTCCCAACCGCGGTCGCTGATCGTGGCGGCGAGGTGCTCGCCGGGCCGGTCGTGGAAGACCTGCTCCAGCTGCGCCGTCTCGTGCCTGCCGACGTACCGTGCCTCCGTCGGGAAGACGATCTGCGCGTCGCCCTCGGCCGGCAGGAGCACGTAGGCATACCGGTGCACGATCTGGAAGCCGGACATGTAGGTGACCGACCCCTCGAAGCCGCTGTACTCGCTTCCGGAGACGATCAGGGCGTCCAGGCCGGCTTCGGCCATCGCCGCCCGGACGTTCGTGTGCCTGCGCTCTAGCTCTGCGTCCAACTGTGCTCCACTCCCTTGATCAGGGCCACGACGGCCTCGTTGAGCGGGGTCGGCACGCCGTGCTCGCGCCCGAAACGGACGATCCCGCCGTTCAGATAGTCGACTTCCGTTGTGCGCCGCGCCTCGACGTCCTGGAGCATGCTCGCCTTGTGCTCGTAGGCGACCTCCGGCTTCGCGGCGTGGTCGATCAGATCCTCCGGGTCCGAGTCCAGCTCGATCCCCTGCGCGGCGGCCACCGCCTTGCCCTCGTCGACGAGCCCGGTGACGAAGGCCCGGAGCCGAGGCAGCTCGCAGACGCGCCCGTGGGTGAGGCCGGTGAGGGCCCCAACGGGGTTCGTGGAGGCGTTGAAGATCACCTTGCGCCACTGCGGCCCCCGCGCGTCCGCGACGGCGCTCGTGGGCATCCCGCCCTCGGTGCAGGCGGCGGCGAGCCGGGCGATCGCGTCCGCATCCGCCGGCTTCGGCTCGAAGGGGCCAAAGGTCGTCTCGCCCTTGACGTCCCACTGCACGACCCCGGGCTCGACGATCTTCCCGGCGGGGAACGTCGTCCCGCGGATCACGCGTTCGGCGTGGGCGGCGATCGTCTCCTCGTTCCCGACCCCGTTCATCACCGAGGCGACGGCGCCGCTCCGGAAGGCGTGCTCCGTGGCGGCGATCGCGGTCTCCGCGTGCATCGCCTTCGTCGCGACGATCCCGAAGTCGCAGGGCGGGAGCTCCGCGGCGTCGCTCGTCGCGTGGATCCCCGTCGCGTGCACCTCCCCCGCGCCGACGAGCCGCAGGCCGCGCTCGTTGATCGCGTCCACGTGCGCCTGTGCCAGGTCGTACGCCCAGACCTCCACCCCTTCCACCTGGGCGAGCGCGGCCGCAAAGAGCGACCCCACGGCACCGCAACCGACGACGCAGACCTTCACCGAAACCTCCTTGGTAGCGTCAGCTCGCGCCCGCCGGTGAGCCCGGCCGGACGGAGGACGAGGACGAGTGCCATCAGGGCGCCGACCACGACAAGACGTGTGCCGGTGGGCGCGTCCCAGATGAACGAGCCGGCCTCCGCCTTGGTCAGGAGCGAGTCGAGCGCGCTGATCGCGAGCGCGCCGACGACGGCCCCCCAGAGGCTGGCGATCCCGCCGACGACGAGCATCGCCAGGGTCAGGAACGTCAGCTCGAGGTAGACCTGTTCGGTCGTGATCGACCCCAGCATGTGGACGAGGAGGCCGCCCGCGAAGCCGCCGAGGGCGCCCGAGAGAGTGAACGCGAGCAGGCGCTGCCGATGGACGCTGACGCCCACCGCCTGCGCGGCCGCAGCGTCCTCGCGCGTCGCGCGCAGAAGCCGCCCCGAGCGGCTGCGGGCGTAGAGCCACGCGAGCAGGACCACGAGACCGGCGCCGAACGTCGCCTGCAGCGGCCCCGTCGTCTCGGGGACGAGCGAAAGCGTCGTCGCACCCGGGCCGATCCGGGTCCACTCGCGCAGGAGGTTGTGGGTCACCTCGAGCACCGCGAAGGTCGCGATCCCGGCCGCGAGCCCGGAGAGCCGCATCAGGGGCAGGCCGACCAGGAAGGCGAGCGCCGCGCCCGCCGCGGCCGCGATCGCGAGCGAGGCGAGGTTACCGACCGTCGTGTCGCGGAGGAACGGGTAGAGGCCCGGGAGCACGAACGCCTTCGACTGCGCGGGCACGGTGAGCACGCCCGCTGCGAAGGCGCCGACGGCCACGAAACTGATCTGGCCGAAGGAGAGGACGCCCGAGTTGCCGACGAAGACGGAGATCGAGACAACGATCGCCACGGCGGTGAGCGCGTTCAGGTAGTAGATCTCGTTCGCGCGCGAGGCCGTCGCGGCGAGCAGCCCGACGACGCAGAGCAGCAGCAGCGGGCCGAGCAGGCCGATCACCCGCTCCAGGCGCCTCATACGCGCTCCACCGCCCTCGCCGGCGCGAAGAGGCCGCCCGGTCGGAGCAGGAGGACGAGAATCACGAGCGCGAACACCGCGGACGGGAGAAAGACGGTCTTGTCGGTCGGGAGGGCGCCGTTGATCAGGCCGCTGACGAAGCCGATCGAAAAGCCTCCGAGGGTCGCCGTCCAGAGCCGGTCGATCCCGCCGACCACGACCCCGACGAGGACGACGATCGTCTCCTTGAGCGCGAAGTCGGGCGCCACGAGCGGGGTCTGCACGGTCAGGATCACGGCCACCGTCGCGGCGAGGAGGCCGGAGATCAGAACGGCTGTGCCGATCACCCGGTCGGCCTTGACGCCGAGCAGGCGAGCCGTGTGGAAGTCGGCCGCCGCCGCCCGCATGTGCAGGCCGACCGTCGTGCGGGCGAGCAGGAGCGCGAGCAGGCCGAGCGCGACGACGGCGACCGCGATCGTCACGAGCGTGACCTTGCGCACGTCGACGCCGAAGACGGAGACGGCCCGGTTGAGCCCGCCGAACGAGCCCGCCGGCTCGCCGATCGTCCCGTCTCGCACGTCGAGCACGAGCGCGACGCTCTGGAGCAGGAACGCGATCGCGAACGTGGTCACGAGCATGACCGCAGGCGACTCCGTTCGCAGCGGCCGGAAGACGGCGCGCTCGAGCGCGAGCGAGAGCAGGAGCACGACGGCGAAGCAGGCGGCGACACTCGCGGCCGCCGGCCAGGCCGCCGTGAACGCAAGCGTGTAGGCGCCTGCCATCACGAGCTGCCCGTACGCGAAGTTGACGAGCCGGAGGACGCCGAAGACGAGCCCGATCCCGACGGCCATCAGCGCGTAGACCGCCCCGAGGCCGATCGCGTCCACGACCGTCTGCGCGTTGATCGCTGCGAGGATCACGGCAGGTAGGCCGAGAGCATCTTCTCGGTGTCGTCGGCGTCGGCGGGGGTCAGCGTCGTCCGGAGCTCGGCGTTCGAGAGCACATAGGTCCGGTCGGCAAAGGCGACGGTACGGCGGGCGCGCTGCTCGACGAGGAGCACGGTCAGCCCCCGCATGCGGATCGCGGCCAGGGCCTCGAAGACGGCGTCGACGATGTTCGGTGCCAGCCCGAGTGACGGCTCGTCGAGGAGCAGCAGGCGCGGCGCGGCGACGAGTGCGCGTCCGATCGCGAGCTGCTGCTGCTGCCCCCCCGAGAGCGCTCCGGCGTGGCGTCGGCGAAAGTCCGCCAGGATCGGGAAGAGCTCATAGACCTCGGCGAGCGCCTTGTCGACACCGCCCACCTGCCGTGCGGCGAGCCCGAGCCGGAGGTTCTCCTCGACCGTGAAGTCGCCGAAGATCCGCCGCCCCTCGGGCACGAGCGCGATCCCGCCGCAGGCGACCGCCTCGGTGGTGCGGTCGGCGAGCGACTCGCCGGCGAACCGGATCGTCCCTCCGTGGAGCGGGACGACCGACATGACGGCGTGGAGCGTGGTCGACTTGCCGGCCCCGTTCGGGCCGATCAGGCCGACGATCTCCCCCGCGGCGACGGAGAGCGAGAGATCGCGGACTGCGGGCACCGGGCCGTAGCGGACCTCAACGTGGTCGAGCTCGAGCAGCGCCTCAGACACCGGCTGCCAGCGCGCTCTCGCCGAGGTAGGCGGCCGTGACGTCGGCGTTCGCCCGAACCTCGGCCGGGGTGCCCTCCGCGAGGGTGCTCCCGTGGTCGAGGACATGAATGCGGTCGCAGACCTCCATCACGAGCGCCATGTTGTGGTCGATCAGGAGCACACCGGCGTCGTGCTCGTCGCGGACCGCCCTGATCGCGGCGACGAGGTTCGGGATCTCCGCCTCCGGCAGGCCGGCGGCCGGCTCGTCGAGCAGGACGAAGCGGGGCTCCGTGGCGAGCGCCCGGGCGAGCCCGAGCCGGCGCTCGTCGCCGTGGGCGAGCGTGCCGGCTGGGGCCCGCGCTGTCCGGGCGAGCCCGAGCGTGCCCAAAATCTCGTCGGCCCGCTCACGCGCGGCCGCCGGCCCGGCGCCGCAGCCGAGCGCCGCGATCTCGACGTTCTCGCGCACCGAGAGCCCGCGGAACGAGCGGCTGTGCTGGAAGGTACGGGCGAGCCCCGCCCGGCCGCGCCGGTGCGGGCTCCAGCGCGTCACGTCCTCGCCCTCGAGCTCCACCCGCCCCTCGTCGGGGAAGTCGAAGCCCGTGAGGACGTTGACGAGCGTCGACTTGCCGGCCCCGTTCGAGCCGATCAGGCCGACGACCTCGTGCCGGCGCACCTCCAGCGACACCCCGGCGAGAGCCTGGACGCCGCTGAAGGCGCGGGAGACGGAGGAGGCCCGGAGGGATCCGGGCCTCCTCTCGTCCGTCGAGGTGGTGCGGTCGCTCACCCGGTGATGTCGGGGACGACCTTCGCGGTGACCGGGCCGACGTAGCTGCCCTTGTTGGCGTCGACCTTGATCACCCGGTACTCCCGGCCGAAGACGGTGTGCAGCTCCGGCGAGAAGTTGACGTTGCCCGAGATCGTCTCGACGGAGCTGAACTGCTCCATCTCGCCCGCGAGCGTGGAGCCGTCGAGCGAACCGCCTGCCCGGTCGATCGCGGTCGCGACGCCGTCGATCGCGGCGGCGCCGGTGATGAAGCCGCCGGTGCCGGGTGCCGCGTTCTCCGCCGTCATCTTGTCGATCAGGTCCTTGACGTCCTGGCTCGGGTCGTCGCCGAACACCGACGCGTAGGTGACCGCGTAGTAGTTGGTCACCTGCGGGTTCTTCGTCACCCAGTAGGTGCCGTCACCGGCCCACGAGTTGAGGATCGGCGTGTCGTTCCCGAGGGCGCGGAGGCCCGAGACGAGGGCCGGCAGCTCGCCGAACGCCGTCGAGGTCACGATCACGTCCGCCTTCTCTCCGTTCAGGCGGCTGACGGCCGCGGAGACGTTGTTGGCACCCGTCGCGTAGCTCTCCTTGCCGGCAATCGTGCCGCCGAGCTCCGTGAACCGCGCCTCGAACGCCTGAACGACGTTCTTGAAGTAGACGAGCAGCGTGTTCGTCGCGAGCGCGGCCGACTTCCAGCCCTGCTCCCAGGCGAACTCCGCCATCGCCGAGCCCTCGTCCTGGGCGACGTTGCCGAAGCTGAAGGCGAGGTTGCCCTTGTCCCCGAAGCGCTTCGGGCCCATCTGGTCGGTGCCGATGCAGGGAGCGATCGTCAGCTTGCCGTCGTTGATCGACTCCTGGACGACCGGCGTCGCGAAGTCGACGTCGCAGGTGACGAACATGATGTCCGCCCCGTCCCCGAGCAGCTGGCTCGCACAGGCCTTCGCCTTCGCGGGGTCGTTGTTCTGGGTGTCGCACGTCGTGATCTCGAGCGGGCGGCCGCCGACGCCGCCGTTCTCGTTCAGCTGCTCGACCCGGATCTTCGCCGCAGCGAGGGCCGGGTTGTCGAACGGAGCCATGTTCCCGCTGGAGTCGAACGCCCAGCCGATCGTGATCGGCTCGCCGGTCGCGGGACCGCTCGCCTCGGTCGTCGCGGCCGTCGTGTCGCCCGCAGTCGTATCGCCGGACGCGCTGTTGTCGTCTCCGCCGCAGGCGGCTCCCGCCAGCGCAAGCAGCGCCACGAGCGCCGCCAGCGCGAACCATCGTCTTCCGTTCATGCCTGCCTCCCTTTCGATTACCCGGTCGGTGAGATCCACGAGGCTTCCCTCGCCTTGATCAGTCGGTACATCGTCTCGTGCAGCGGCACCGGCACATCCAGCCGTGCCGCCTCGCGAAGCAGGGCCCCGGTGATCTGTTCGATCTCCGTCTGCCGCCGCGCCTCCACATCCTCGAGCATCGAGGGCCGATGGGCGCTGCCGCGACGGGTCGCGAGCACGTTCATCTCCCACGGGTCCTCATGCAGCTCGATCCCCGCGGCCAGGGCGACCGCCTTTCCCTCGTCCATCAGCCCGTGGACGAGGTGGCCGAGGTCTCCCGGCTCCGCCTCGGCGGCGAAGTGGGGATCGTGCGGCAGCTCGGTCAGCGCCGCGACCGAGTTCACGGTGGCGTTGAAGATCAGCTTCGACCACTGCGCCGGGCGGAGGTCGGGGAAGGCCTGGGCCTTGAGGCCGGAACGCTCGAGCAGCGCCGCGAGCTCCCGGACGACCTCGTCGCCGGTGCCGTTGTACGGCCCGAGCCACGTCTCCGTGTCGAGCACGTACTCGACGTGGGCGTCGTCGTGACGAGTTCCGCTCATGAACGTGACCCCGGAGACGATCGGCCAGGCGCCGTGCCGCCGGACGACCTCCTCCGCGCCGATCCCGTTCTGGACGGTGACCATCGTCGCGTCCGGGAAGCGGCCCTCGAGCGCGGCGGCGGCCTCGTCGAGGGTCGAGCCCTTGGTCGCGAGGATGCCGATATCGAACGCCGGCACCTCGCCGGGGTCCGCGGTCGCGTGGACGGCGCCGGTGAAGTCGGAGCGGCCGGAGACGCGCAGCCCCCGCTCTGTGAGCGCCTGGGCGTGCTCGTCCCGGCGGGTGAGCACCCAGACGTCCGCCACCCTGCTCAGGTGAGCTGCCAGGAGGCTGCCGATCGTGCCGGCGCCGATCACGCAGACCCGCTCGATCACGCTCCGACAGCCTCGCCCTCGCGCACGCCCTGCGAGAAATGCGGGATCACCGTGTGGGCGAAGAGCTCCTGCGCCTTGATCGCCTGCCAGTGCTCGGCCCCGCCCGCGTTGACGGTGATCGAGACCTCGGTCAGGCCCTCGCAGAGCTCCTGCACCGCCTCGATCCGCTCGATCACGTCCTGCGGCGTCCCGACCCAGACGATGTCGTTGGCGATCATCTCGTCGTACGGGGTCTCCGCGAGCTTCTCCAGGATCCCGGCCGCGTAGAAGCCGTAGCCGGCGGCATTCAGCTCGTCGGCGGGCGGCGGCGCGTGCTCGGTCAGCGGCGACGCGTTCCCCGCGAGGAAGCCCTGCATCCACTGCTTCGCCTCGCGCTTCGCGACCTCGCGGTCCTCGTCGATGTAGCAGGCGTGGATCCAGACGATGTCCGGCTCCGTCCCGTGCTCGGCGCACTTGGCGCGGTAGAGGTCGAGCTGGTCCTTGAGCGCCGCGTACGGCAGGAGCGGCGGCACGACGACGGCCCAGCCGCGCTCGGCCGCGAGCTCGTAGGTGCGGTCGGAGGTGCCGCCGAGGAAGACGCGGAACTTCCGGTCGGGCCGCGGGACGATCCCCGAGCCCGAGACCTGGAAATACTTCCCGTCGTAGTCGACCGTGTCGTTCTCGAGCGCGGCGAACAGCAGCTCGACCGCCTCCTCGTAGCGCCCGCGCGACTCCGCGTCGAGCGGCAGCCCCGCCTTCGGCGGCAGCCAGCCGTGGCCGCGGCCGACGCCGAACTCGTAGCGCCCGTCGAGGAGCACGTCCGCGACAGCGATCTCCGAGGCCAGGATCAACGGGTTGTGGAACGGCATCGAGTGGAGCAGGGTTCTGAAGGTGATCTGCTTCGTCCGCTGCGCCGCGGCGGCAAAGAGAGCGAGCGGGTTGGCGGAGACCGAGAACTTCGGGAAGAAGAAGTGCTCGATCACCCCGTAGGCGTCGTAGCCGAGCCGGTCGGCGTTGACGATCTGCTCGAGCACCTCGCCGTACAGCTGCGGCACGGGCTTCCCCGGCCAGCTCTGGATCTCGGAGTACAGGCTGAACTTCACGCAGGCCCCTTTTCGTGACATGTCTCGGACAGAAGACGAGTATCCCGCCTCGCTGTCATGTCAGTCAAACGGGACCACAGAGATGCCTGAACTCGGCATCAGTCACGAGCCTGCGCTCGCGGGCGCCCAGCGCCTTCACCTCGGCGAGCACGGCTGCGCGCCGCTCCTCCGGCAGCTCCAGCCCGAGCTCGTCCGCCTTGAGCCGGATCGAGTCCAGCCCGCTCTTCTTCCCGAGCACGATCCCACGGGTGGCGCCGACGAGCTCGCTCGAGTAGGGCTCGATCGCGGGCGGGTCGTGGAACTGGCTCGCAACGGCGCCGCTCTCGCGCGTGAAGAGGTTGTCGCCGGTGAGCGGCTTCCAGGGCTCGAGCGCATAGCCCGCGCGCTCCTGGACGAGCGCCGCCAGCGAGCGCGCCTGGGTCAGATCGAGCCGCGTCTCGATCCCGTAAAGGGCCTCGAGCGCCAGCGCGACCTCGAGCAGGTTCGCGTTCCCGCCCCGCTCCCCCATCCCGCTGACCGTGCCCTGGATCCAGGTGGCACCCGCCTGGACGGCTGCGACGGCGGCCGCGGTCGCAAGCCCGAAGTCGTTGTGGCCGTGCCAGTGGACGGGGACGTCCAGCCACTCGACCGTCATCCCCACGAGGTACGCCGCGGCCTCGGGGGTGGCGATCCCGATCGTGTCCACGACGACGGCCTCCTGCGCGCCCGCCTCGACCGCGGCCTCGTAGGCGCGGCGGAAGAACTCGAGGTCGGCTCGGGAGCCGTCGACGCCGAAGAAGGCGACGGCGATCCCCTCGCCGGTGGCGAAGGAGACGGCCTTGCGGATCCGGCCGAGCATGTCCTCGTGCGAGACGCCGAGCGCCGCCAGCTTCGCGTCGGAGATCGGGCTCTCGATCACGGCCGCCCGGACACCGAGCCCGGCGAGCTGCTCCACGTCCGCCTGCACCGCCCTGGCGAAGCCCCAGACCTCGGCCCGCAGGCCGGCGGCCGCAATCTGCCGGATCGCCTCCGCGTCCTCCTCGGAGACGCGCGCGAAGCCGGCCTCGATCCGGTCGATCCCCGCCGCGTCGAGCGCGCGGGCGATCGCCAGCTTGTCCTCCGGGGTCAGGACGACACCCACCGACTGCTCGCCGTCCCGCAGGGTCGTGTCGTAGAGCCCCACGGCGGCGGCGTGCGGCTGCGGCTCGAGCGCCCGCTCGTTCAGCTCGCCCGTCCAGACCTTGTCCCTGTCGATCATGCGCACCTCACGATTCCGTCGGGGTACCGGCACAGCTTCTCCACGCCGGTCTCGGTGACCAGAAAGTTGTCCTCCACGCGCAGGCCGCCGCCCTCGGGCCAGTAGACCCCCGGCTCGACCGCCAGCACCATTCCCGCCTCCATCGCCGCCGGCACCGCCTGGTGCGCGTAGGGCGGCTCGTGCGCGCGGGCGCCGACGCCGTGGCAGACCGGGTGGCTCGGCTGGCCCGGATAGCCGATCCCCGCGAGCCCCTCCCGCAGCGAGCGGTCGAGTTCCGCCAGGCTCGCGCCGGCCGTGCAGGTCGCGAGCGCCGCGTCGTAGACCCCGAGCAGCTGCTCCTCCAGCTCCGCGTAGCGCGCGTCCAGCTCGCCGGGGACGAGGTTCTTCGTGTGGTCGCACCAGTAGCCGTCGGCGCAGACCCAGATCTCGAAGAGTGTCGGCTCGTGCTCCTGCACCGGGCGGCTGCCGGTGGCGGTGAAGGTGCGGATCCCGGGGCCGGACCAGATCAGCGCGTAGCCGCGCGCCAGCTCGACCTTCCCCTGGAAGCCGGTCCCCGTCGCGCCGACGAAGCCCTCCCAGAGCGCACCGACCTCGGCCTCCGTCTGCCCCGGGCGCAGCCGCTCGGCGACGTGCTCCATCGCAAGCGCGGCGAGCTCGTTCGCGAGCGCCATCCGCTCCAGCTCCTGGGGGGTCTTGAGCGCGCGGGCCGCGCTCAGGAGCGGGGTCGCGTCCGCGGCCTCCGGGAAGGCGTCGAACCAGGCCTTCGGGAACGTGGTCGGCTCGCCCGCCATCTTGTCCGCCGCCTGCGTCCCCAGCGAGAGCTCGATCCCGACCCGGTCGTAGTCGGAGGCGAGCTGGCGGGCGAGGTCGAGCGCGCGCAGCGACGGCGGCCGCGGGTCGTGCTCGTCGTAGCCTTTGAAGAGCCGCACCTCCGGCGTCCAGGCGGTCCGCTCCGCGTCCTCCTCCGAGGCCTCGAGGCAGATCAGGACGGGGTCACCCTCGCGCGGGAAGACGACGGCGTCGTATCCCTTCATCCCCCAGAAGCTCGTCAGGTAGACGACGTTGTCGGGGGCGCGGACGACGAGCGCGTCGAGGTCCTGGTCGGCCATCAGCGCGCGCACCCGGTCGAGCTTGGCGGTGTCGACGGGCCAGCTCACACGTACTGCTCTTCGACCTGCTGGCGCTCCCGGTCCGCGTCGACCATCATCCGGACGAGCTCCTGGAAGCGGACGGTCGGCTCCCAGCCCAGCTTTGCCTTCGCCTTGGAGTAGTCGCCGATCAGCAGGTCGACTTCCGCGGGCCGGAAGTAGCGCTCGTCGATCGAGACGTGCTTCTCCCACTCGAGCCCGGCGTAGCCGAACGCCTCGTCGAGGAACTCGCGCACGGAGTGGGTCTCGCCGGTGGCGAGCACGAAGTCGTCGGGCTCGTCGGCCTGGAGCATCCGCCAGGCGCCCTCCATGTAGTCGCGCGCATACCCCCAGTCCCGCTTGGCGTCGAGATTCCCGAGCACGAGGGAGTCCTGTTCGCCCCGGAGGATCGCGCCGATCGCGCGGGTGATCTTCCGGGTGACGAAGGTCGGGCCGCGGCGGGGCGACTCGTGGTTGAAGAGGATCCCATTCGTGGCGAACATCCCATACGCCTCGCGGTAGTTGCGGGTGATCCAGTGGCCGTAGAGCTTGGCGACGCCGTAGGGGCTGCGCGGGTGGAACGGCGTCTCCTCGTTCTGCGGCACCTCGTGCACCTTGCCGAACATCTCGCTGGACGACGCCTGGTAGAAGCGGCAGTCCACGCCCTCCTCGCGGATCGCGTCGAGGAGCCGGAGCGTGCCCATCCCGGCGATGTCGGAGGTGTACTCGGGGATGTCGAAGCTGACCCGGACGTGGCTCTGGGCGCCGAGGTTGTAGACCTCGTCCGGCCGGATCGTGCGCATCAGCTGGTTGAGCACGGAGGCGTCGGAGAGGTCGCCGAAGACGAGCTCGATCTCCTTGAAGATGTGGTCGACGCGCGAGGTGTTGAAGGAGCTCGAGCGCCGGATCATCCCGAAGACGCGGTAGTCCTTCTCGAGCAGGATCTCCGCGAGGTAGGAGCCGTCCTGGCCCGTGATCCCGGTGATGAACGCGGTGCGCTTTCCTGCCACGGACGAGAGGCTAGACGTTCTCGCCCCAGGGGCGCACCCGCGGCGGCGGCGGCGTCCCGTGGGCCTCTTCCCAGCCGACGACCGGGTTGCGGAGCACGCCGATCCCCTCGATCTCGGCCTCGATCACGTCGCCCGGCTTCTGGTAGAGGAGCGCGCGCTCCTCCGGCGACTTGAAGCCGGCGACGCCCGAGACGGTGCCGGTCGAGAGCACGTCGCCCGCCGAGTAGGTGAGCCCGGAGAAGTTGGAGAGGATCTCCGGGATCGTCACGCTCATCCGGCCCGAGTGCGACGTCTGGCGGACCTCGCCGTTCACGCGCAGCTCCATCGCCAGGTCGTGCGGATCCGGGATCTCGTCCGGCGTCACGATCCACGGCCCGAGCGGGCAGAAGGTGTCGATCGCCTTGCAGAAACTGAAGACGCCCGAGCGCATCTCGCCGCGCTGGATGTCGCGGGCGGTGATGTCGTTGAAGATCACGTAGCCGCCGACGTAGTCCATCGCCTCCTCGGGCGAGAACCACTTGCCGGCCTTCTTGAGGACGACGGCGAGCTCGAGCTCGTAGTCGAGCTCCTCGGTCAGGTGCTCCGGGTAGACGACGGGCTCGTCGGGGCCGACGATCGCGTCCACGTTCTGGAAGAAGTTGATCCACGGCGCGATCGCGTGCGACCACTCGACGTTCTTCGACTCCTCCTCGTGCTCGCGGAAGTTGCCGGCGGTGTGAAAGAACTTCTTCGGGACGATCGGAGCCCGCAGGCCGGTGCCGTCGAAGGGGACGACCTCCCCGGTCTCCTCGGCGCCACCGCGCTCGAACCACTCCCGCATCGTCGGGACCTCGAGGACGCGGATCTCCTCCCCGACCACGTGCCCGACCCGCGGGCTCTCGCCGAAGGTGACGAGCTTCATGCGACCCCACAGACCTTCGTCGCGACCCGTGCGTACGTCTCCGCCATCCTGACCAGCCCTTCGATCTCGAGGTTCTCGCCGAGCGTGGTGTCCATCAGCCCCGTCGACGTGCCGTAGTTGACCGTGGGGACGTCGTAGCGCGTCAGCGCCGAGGCGTCCGAGAACCAGCGGGTGACGTCGCGGCCGGGCGTCTCGCCGAAGACCTCGGCGTGCGCCTCGTCGATCGCCGCGACGAGCGGGTGCGACTCCTCGATCTCGGCGCCCGGCGCGGTCACGTAGACCTCGCCCTCGACGCCGTAGTCGGGGAAGCGCTCCGCGAGCCCGCGCACCATCTCCAGCACCTGCTGCCGGGCGACGGGCATCGACTTCGTCGGGGGCACACGCACGTCCAGGAAGAGGTCGGTCCGGTGCGGCGTCCGGGAGACGCGCCAGCCGAAGCCGCCCTGGAGGGCGCCGACGTTGACGATCGCCTTGGCGCCGCGGTAGGCGTTCTCCGGGTCGTCCTCCCACGTGGGGATCCACTCGAGCACAGCGTCGAGCACCTCGCGCATCCGCAGGATCGAGTTGCGGTCGCGGAGCCCCTCGCTGAAGGCGGTGTGGATGAAGTTGCCCTGGGTCGAGACGCGGAGCCAGAGCGAGCCGAAGTGGCCGAGGACGACCTTGCCCTCGGTCGGCTCGCCGAGCAGGCACATGTCCGCGAGCCCTCCGTGGGTGACCAGGTAGCGGGAGCCGGCCGCGTAGCCGCGGTACTCCGCCCCGGTCGCGTCACCCTGCTGCGTCTTCTCGATCTCGCCGCAGACGGCCGCGATCAGCACGTCGCCGCGGAGGCGGACGCCGGCGTCGGCGAGCGCGGTGACGGCCTCGACGTAGCAGGCGAGCGCGCCCTTCATATTCGAGATCCCGAGCCCGTAGAGGTGCCCGTTCTCGACGAAGGGGTCGGGCTGGAAGCCGCGCACCCCGGCGAGCCACGGCTCACGGCCGGAGTACGAGGTGTCCATGTGCCCGTTGAACATCAGGCTCTTCCCGCCGCCTGCGCCCTCGCGGATTCCGAGCACGTTCGCGCGGCCGTCCTCGACCTGCTGCCACTGCACGCGCAGGCCGAGGTCCGTGAAGACGTCACGGAGGTGCTCGGCGCAGGCCTGCTCGGAGCCGGTGAAGCTGGGGATCGCGACGAGGTCGGACGCCGTCCGCACCAGGCGGTCGCGGTCGATCGCGACCTCAGTCACGGAAATGCGGGAGGACCTTCTCGCCGAAGAGGCGGATCTGCTCGTGCCGGTCCTCGCCCCACAGCTCGAGCATCACGTGGGTGCACCCGGCGTCGCGGTACTCCTGGATCGCGGCGATGCACTCGTCCGGCGTTCCGGCGATCGGCTTGCACTTGTCGAGGATCGCGTCGGTCACCTCGGCCTTCGCCGCCAGCCGGCCGCCCCGCTCCATCGCCTCGGCGACGGGCCGGATCTCGTCCTGCTCAAGGCCGGCGAGGTCGAGCAGCGTGTCCGCCGAGCCCTGGATGTTCTGGACCTTGTTCGCGAGGTACATCCCGGCGATCTCGCGGGCGCCGTCGCGGCCGCGGTCCCGGTCGGTCGCGTGGATCGAGGAGACGACGGTGCAGCCGACGTCGATCGTGTCGCCGACGAGCTCGCGGGTGTGCCGCACGAACGCCGGCGTCGTGATCGAGGGGGTCAGACAGCCGTCAGCGATCTCGGACGCGAGGCCCATCATCTTCGGTGCGGTCGCGGCGACGTAGACCGGCGGGACGTCGCGCGGCGTGTGCGCCTCGTCCTGCAGCGCCGGGATCGACGCGCTCCAGGTGTCGCCCTCGTACTCGAACGCCTCGCCGCCGAGGATGCCGCGAACGATCTCGACCGCGTCGCGCATCGGCCCGAGCGTCTTCTTCGTCTGCATCTTGGCGTTGTTGAGGAAGATCTTCGAGGTGCCGAAGCCGAGCAGGAAGCGGCCGGGACCGGCGGCCTCCTGGACGACGCGGGCGTCCATCGCGACCTGAACGGGATGGCGCGTGAACGGCGAGATGATCCCCCAGCCGATCGCGAGCCGCTTGGTCTCCCGCGCCATCAGCGCCGAGACGACCGTGGAGGAACGGGCCTCCATCCCGTGCTTGCGCCACCAGGGATAGGCCTCGGCGAGCCAGACGGTGTCCATGCCTGCCTCGTCCATGACGCGCGCCGACTCGAGCATTTCCTCGAGGGGCTCCATCGTCAGTTGCATGACGCCGATGCGAAACGGGATTGTCACTGCTCAGTCCTCCGTCGAGGTCGTCGGACCCTTGGGGTCCTCGTCGTATGCCTCGGGCGACCAGGGGCTGATCCCCTCGTCTGCGCCGCTCGTGCCCGACTCCGGCTCCGTGTCCTCGTCGCTGTCGGCCGGCGGCCCGTAGTCCTTGACGTCCTGCTCGGTGTCCGGCTCGGGCGGCGGCTTCGGCGCCCCGGCTTCTCCGCTGTCGCCGCTCACGCCTTGGCCTCCTCGATCTGCTTCTCGAGCGAGCGGAGGACGTTCCCGACCTGCTGGTTGACGATCGGCTGGAGGACCCGCTGGCCCATCGAGCCGACGGGGCCTGCGATCGAGACGTCCGCGGCCCACTTCATCGCGGTGCCGCCGTCCGCCTCCGCGAGCTCGAAGGAGGTCTGCATGTTCATGATCGCGCCGACGCCCTCGCCCTTTGCGGAGAGCTGCGCGAACTCGGGCTCGCGCTCCTCGAGCTTCTCGAAGTTGATCTTCATCCGGAGGCCGCCGAGGCCGAGCGGGATCTTGACCCGAGCGGTCCAGTGCGTGTCGTCGTGGATCTCGAAGCCCTCGACGCCCGGCATCGTCGCGGCCATCGACTCGGGGCTGTTCAGCACCTTCCAGACCGTGTCGCGCGGCGCCTCGAACCGCTTCTCCCCTTCGACCCTCACTTGGACTCCATCGTGACGCGGCTGCGGGAGGGCTCGGGGTCCGTCAGCAGCTCCCAGACCCGGTGGTAGGGATTGAAGCTGTCGTAGATGATCGGCTTGCCGCTGCCCTTGAGCGCGTCCTGGAGCGCCGAGCAGACGGCGTGGATCCCGGCGCCGCCGCCCTCGCCCATGCCCTTCGTCCCGAGCGCCGTGAACGGCGAGGGAGACTCGATGTAGCCCGTCTTCAGGGGCGGCATGTCCATCGCATGGGGCACGTGGTAGTCGTAGAAGTTCGGCGTCAACAGGTTCCCGTCCTCGTCGTAGGTGAAAGCCTCGTGCGTCGCGGCGCCGAGCGCGTGCGCGGTCGCGCCCATCACCTGGCCCTCGACGATCTGGGGATGGATCCGGTTGCCGCAGTCGTCCACGGCGGCGTAGTCGACGACCTCGTAGACGCCCGTCTCCGGGTCGATCTCGACGACGGCGACGTGGATCTGGGCCGCGTAGGTCAGCGTCAGGTTCCCGTACTTCTTCTCGACGTCCGGGATTTCGAAGGGCGGCCGGAAGACGTAGCGGGCGTTCAGCGTCACGTCGAGGTCCTCGGGGAGCCCCGCGTTGTTCGCGTTGATGATCGCGCCGCAGGCCATCAGCGGCAGGGCCGCCTCCGGGTTGGCCTTCATCCGGACGTGGCCCTCGGCGAGCTCGAGGTCGTCGACCTCGCAGCCGAGGACGACCGAGCCGAGCTTCTTGATCTCGCCCGCGAGCATGTCGGCGGCGCCCTTGACGGCGCCGAGGCCCGTGACCGCGAACTGGCTCGCGTAGGTGCCAGAGAAGCCGGCGTGCGAGTTCCAGTAGCTGTCGTGCCCGGCGCGGACGTGGACGTCGTCGGGGGTGACGCCGATGATGTCGGAGACGACCATCGCGGCCGTGGTTTCGTGGCCCTGCCCCTGCGGCGTCGTTCCGAGAGTGACCACGACCTCGCCGAAGATGTCCAGCTTGACCGTGGCGACCTCGTTGTTCCCCGAGAACTGCAGCTCCGGGTTGATCAGGCGCGACTGGGCGAAGTTGTTCGTGCCCGAGTCGAGCGTCGAGCCGATCCCGAGCCCGAGCAGCTTCCCGCGCCCCTTCGCTTCAGCGCGCCGCTCCTCGAGCTTGTCGTAGCCGATCAGCTCCAGGCCGACGTCGAGCATCCGCGAGTAGTCGCCGGAGTCGTAGATGCAGCCGTTCGGCGTCGTGTACGGCATCTCCTCGGTCTTGATGTAGTTGAGCTTGCGTACCTCGACGGGGTCGAGGTCGAGCTCGGAGGAGACGATGTCGATCACGCGCTCGGTGAACCACAGGTGCTGCATCCGCGAGTAGCCGCGGTTCGGCGAGCACGGCGCCTTGTTCGTCACGACCTGCGTGAAGTCGAGGCTGACGTGCTTCCAGCGGTAGCAGCCGGCGGTCACTTGCGCCCAGATCACGCCGCCGAGCGGTTCGTAGCGGAGGTAGGCGCCGGCGTCGTCGAGCGCCTTCGTGCGGAAGCCAAGCAGCTCGCCGTCGGCCTTGACTGCGACCTCGGTGTCGAGGAACCAGCGCTCGTTCCCGTGCGACATGGTCAGGTGGAAGTCGGTCCGCCACTCCGTCCAGTTGATCGGGCGGTTCAGCTTGCGCGCGAGCAGGCAACACGCGACGAGCTGCGGGTGCGAGGTGATCTTGTTCCCGAAGCCGCCGCCGATGTCCTGGGTGACGAAGCGGAGCTTGTCGAGGCCCGTCCCCAGCGCCGGCCCCATCATGATCGCGGCGAAGCCGGGGAACTGGTTGTTCGTCGTGATCGTCCACTGGCCGGTGCCGCGGTTGAACTCGACGAGGGCGCCGTCGCACTCGAGCGGGGTCGAGTTGAAGCGCTCGAAGTGGAGCTCGCTGATCTTGATCACATGGTCGGCCTCGGCGAACGCGGAGTCGATGTCGCCCCACTCGTACAGGCCGTGCCAGGAGAGGTTCGTGCCGGCGTCCTCGTGGAGGACGGGCGTGTCGTCGTCGAGCGCCTTGCGGGCGTCCACGACCGCGCCGAGCGGCTCGTAGGTCACCTCGACGAGGTCGGCGGCGTCGCGGGCGCCCTCCCGGGTGTCGGCGACGACGATCGCCACCGGCTCGCCGACGTGGCGCACCTTGCCGACCGCGAGCGCGTAGTCCTTGATGTGCGCGCCGGGCGGGGTCGCGAGCTGGAAGAACGGCTCGGTCAGCGCTGCGACCTCCTCGCCGGTCAGCGTCCCGTAGACCCCGGGGAGCTCCTCGGCCTTGGAGAGGTCGATCGCCGTGATGTTGGCGTGGCCGTACGGCGAGCGGACGTAGTGGGCGTAGCCCATCCCGTGGCGCTTGACGTCGTCGACGAAGACGCCCTCGCCCTGGACGAGCCGCTTGTCCTCCTTGCGGGGGACGTTCGAGCCGGCGAAGCCGCGCTGCGGCGCCCCGGTCTCCTCGACGACGAGCGCCTGCTCAGGCGCAATCGTTTCACTCATGGGAAGGAACCTCCTGCCCCGACGCGGCGGTGACGGCGTCGATGATGTTCCAGTAGCCGGTGCAGCGGCAGATGTTCCCCTGCAGGCCCTTCTTGATCTCGTCCGAGCTCGGCTTCGGGTTCTGCCGGAGCAGAGCCGTCGAGCTCATCAGCATTCCGGGTGTGCAGTAGCCGCACTGGAGCGCGTGATGGTCAGAAAAGGCCTGCTGGAGCGCGGTCAGCTCGCCGCCGGCCGCGAGCCCCTCGACCGTCTCGACCTTGGCGCCGTCAGCCTGGACGGCCAGCATCATGCAGCTCTTGACGAGCGACCCGTCCACGATCACCGAGCAGGCGCCGCAGTTGCCGGTGTCGCACCCGACGTGGCTGCCGGTCAGGTCGAGGTCGTCGCGGATGAAGTGGATCAGGAGCCGGCGCGTCTCGATCTCGCGCTCGTAGGTCTCCCCGTTCACGGTGACGGTGATCGTCTGGCTCGTGGTCGGCTCCATCAGCTCCTCTCTCCTGCCTTGGCGACGGCGCGGGTTGCGACCACCTCGGAGAGATGGCGGCGATAGTCAGCGGAGGCGTGCACGTCACTCGGGGGATCGAGGTCGGCGGCCCGCACGGCTTCCTTGACGGCGTCCGCGTCGGCGGAGGCGGGCTCGACGAGCACGGGGACGGCGTCGACGCAGCCGAGCGCGACGCGGACGGCGCCGTCGGCGACCGAGGCGGCCGCGCTGACGATGCAGGTGCCGTCGGCGCCGAGCGTGACGGCGTCGAAGGTGGCGCCCCGGCCGGCGGGGATCCGCACCTCGGTCAGCAGGTCGCCGGGGCCGGCCGCGGTCATGTAAACGCCGAGGAAGAACTCCGAGGCGGAGACAGTGCGCTCGCCGCCCAGACCGATCAGCGCGAACTCGGCGCCCAGCGCGACCATCAGCGGCGGTAGGTGGTTGGTCGGGTCGTTCGAGCAGACGTTGCCGCCGATCGTGCCGCGGTTGCGGACCTGGACGTCGGCGATCAGCGCGCAGACCTCCGCGAGCACCGGCCGCGCGACCTCGACCTCGGAGCTGGCCATGATCTGGGCGTAGGTCGCCATCGCGCCGACGACGAGCGTGTCGCCGGAGACCGAGATCGTGCGCAGCTCGTCGAGAAGGGCCAGGTCGACGAGCAGGTCGGGAGCGGCAGCGCGGGCCTTCATCACGCTGACCAGGGTCTGGCCCCCGGCGAGCGCGCGCGCGCCGTCGTTCGACGCGAGGAGCCGGAGCGTCTCGTCGATCGACTCCGGGCGGACGTACTCGACCTCGCGCAGCAGCATGGGCGTGATCCTACGCAACTTCCCCGGTGACATGTCAAGGAAGTACGATCTGCGGCATGGCGGGCTACGACGCGGTCTTCATCGGTAGTGGGATCAACTCCCTCGCAGGCGCCGCTCTGCTCGCGAAATCGGGGTGGCGGGTCTGCGTGCTCGAGCGCAACGAGTGGCTCGGCGGGGCGCTCCGGACGGTGGACGGGCTGATCGAGCCCGGCTACACCCACGAGCTCTTCGCCTCCTGGCACCCGCTCTGGACTGGCTCGCCCGCCTACGCGGAGCTGAAGCCCGACCTCGACCGGCTCGGGCTCGAGTACCTGAACACGGACATCCCGACGGGGACGGCGTTCCCCGACGGCTCGAGCGTCTTCCTCTCCACCGACGGAGCCGCGAACGCCGCCGAGCTCGGCGAGGCGTGGTCGCGCCAGTTCGACGAGTTCATGGGCAACGCCGACCTCGCCTTCGGCGTGCTCGGGACGGAGCTGTGGTCGACGGCCGGGCTCGCGCTCGGCCGCCAGGCGTACTCCCGCTTCGGCCGACGCGGGCTCGTCGAGTTCACCGGCGGCGTCCTCTCGACGGCGCGCGACTGGCTGACCGAGACCTTTCCGGACGAACGGGCGCACGGCCTGCTCGCGCCCTGGGTGCTGCACACGGGCCTCGGCCCAGACGCCGCCACCTCCGGCTTCATGACCCAGGTGATCGCGTGCGCGCTCCAGCTCGGCGGGATGCCGGTGCCGAAGGGCGGCGGAATCCGGCTCGTCGAGGGGCTCGCCACGATCGTGCGGGATGCAGGCGGCGAACTGCGCACGGGGGCCGAGGTCGAGCGGATCCTCGTCGCCGGGGGCAAGGCGACCGGCGTGCGGCTGGCGGACGGCGAGACCGTCCCCGCCTCCCGGGCCGTGCTCGCGAACGTGACTCCGCCCCAGCTCTACGGCCGCCTGCTCACCGAGGGCGAGACGCCGGCCCCGGTGCGCCGGGCCGCCGAGCGCTTCCGGTTCGGCCGGGGCGAGATGCAGATCCACCTCGCGCTCCGCGAGCAGCCGCGCTGGCGCGGCGACGAGCGGCTCGGCCGGACGCCGATCGTGCACGTCACCCCCGGGCTCGACGGCGTCTCGCGCGCGGTCAACGAGGCCGACCGCGGCCTTCTCCCCGCCGAGGCGACGATCGTCTGCGGCCAGCCGCTCGCGGTCGACCCCTCCCGCGCCCCGGACGGCTCGGGGATCATCTGGATCCAGCTCCAGGAGCTGCCCTCGGCGCCGAAGGGCGACGCGGCAGGCGAGCTCGACACGTCGGGCGGCTGGACAGAGGAGCTGCGGGAGGCGTACGCCGACCGGATCCTCGAGCGGCTCGGCGGCCACATCGAGAACCTGCGCGACGCGACGATCGGGCGCGTCGTCCTCTCCCCCGCGGACATCGCGGCCGCGAACCCGAACTGGGTCGGCGGCGACATTTACGGCGGCTCCTGCGCCCTCGACCAGAACCTGCTCTGGCGCCCGACGCCCGCGAGCCCCGGGCACGAGACGCCCGTCGAGAACCTGCTCCACATCGGCGCGAGCACGCACCCCGGGCCCGGGCTGGGCGCGGGCTCCGGCTACCTCGCGGCCAAGCGCCTGACCCGACCGCCGCTGCCCCGCCGCCTGCTCTCGAAGCTGCCCGGGCTCTGATGCTCTCGCTGAGCGAGATCTCGACCGCCGCCGCGACCTTCCGCGAGGACCTCGCCGCCTACACTGCGGCCGGCTTCGGCGGGATCGGGATCTGGGAGATGAAGCTCGGCGAGGACGACGAGGCCGACGCGGCCGCGCTCCGCCAGAGCGGCCTGAAGGCGACGAACTGCGTCCCGCTCGTCCCGACGATCCTCCCGAACCCGGTGATCGAGGGGCCGGACGACGTCGAGACCCGGATCCGGAGCCTCTGCGAGAGCATGCCCCGCTTCGCCCGCTTCGAGCCCGACTCGGTGCTCTGCCTGACGGGGCCGGCCGGCGACCTGCCCGAGAGCGAGGCCCGGAAGGTCGTCGTCGACGGCTTGCAGCGGATCGCGGAGGCGGCGCGGGAGGCGGGTGTCCGGCTCGGGCTGGAGCCGATCCACGTGTCGCAGCGCGACCAGCTGACGCTCGTGACGACGATCCCGGAGGCGCTCGAGCTCCTCGAAGAGGCGGGCCTCCCCCAGGTCGGCGTGATGGTCGACTTCTGGCACGTCGGGGACACGCCCACGATCGAGCGCGACCTGCGCGAGCAGATCGACCGGATCACCGGCGTCCACGTGGCCGAGCACCGCTCCGACGGGCGCGGCGACCGGGCGCTTCCCGGCGAGGGCGCGACGCCGACGGCGCGCCTCGCGGAGATCCTGGACAACGCCGGCTGGCGCGGCGCCTGGGACGTGGAGATCTTCGGCGACGCCGAGCAGCCGGACTCGATCTGGTCGCTCGGGCCGGTCGAGGCGGCCGAGCGGGCCTACGAGGCCGCGGTCGGCGTGCTCCCGTACGCCCGCCGGTAGTAGAGGATCGGCACCCGTTCGGGGTCGGCCGGACGGCCCGCCTCGACGACGCCGAGCAGGATCAGGTGGTCGCCCGCCTCGATCTCCTCGTCGGTGCGGCACTCGGCGATCGCGAGCGCATCGTCCACGAGCAATGGGACGCCGCCGAGCCCCGGCTCCCAGCGGACCCGGGCGAACTTGTCGTCAGCCTTCGAGGCGAAGAGCTCGCTCACCTCGGCGCTCGTGTCACTGAGGAAGTTGACCACGAACCGGCGCGCGTGCCGGAGCGCCGCGAGGGTGCGGCTCGTCCGGTCGACGCAGATCAGCAGCATCGGTGGGTCGGCCGAGACCGAGCAGACCGCGTTCGTGGTCAGCCCGCGCGGCTCGCCGTCCTCGTCCAGCGTCGTCACGACCGCGACCCCGGTGGGGAAGGCGCTCATGATCGCGACAAAGGTCTCCCGGTCGACGGCCACGTCCCGATCTTACGGTCGCGCGCCCGGGAAGGCCGTGGCCGGTCGGGTCACGGCCGTTCCGGCCAACTTCTGGGCCACCGGCCTCCTCCCCACGTTGTCAGCCTATCGCCGAAATCGCCACGGATGGGTGACGGGACCGTCACACCTGTGTCGAGGTTGCGTGCGCACGGGACGGCCGAGCTCCCCGGGTTGGACTCGAACCAACAACCCTTCGATTAACAGTCGAATGCTCTGCCAATTGAGCTACCGGGGATCGGCGGCGG